>NZ_JADYVV010000002.1:0-347599 GCF_020194035.1 Bradyrhizobium sp. BRP56 | reverse complement strand
CGCCCGGCCCGTCTGACGGTGCAATGTGGTGGGTTTATGCTGTCGGCGATTACCTTCGCGTGCTGGCCCATTGTTTCACGAAGCCGGGATAACGCAATGAACCGTCGCCAGTTTCTCGCCTCCACCACTGCCGCGATTTTGACCACGAGAGCGCAGGCGCAGGATGCCCAGACGCCGTTCCGGGTGAAATATTTCAACGTCGACGCCGGGACCGGCCTGCACGATGTCACGCCAGCGCCCGATGGCACCGTCTGGTTCACGGGCCAGCGCAGCGGTGCGCTGGGCCGGCTCAATCCGCGCGACAGTGCGTTCAAGCTGGTCAGCCTCGGCAAGGGTGCGGCCCCGCACGGCGTCACGATCGGCCCCGACGGCGCGCCATGGGTAACCGAGGGCGGGCAGAATGCGATCGCCCGCGTCGACCCCGGCGACCACAAGGTGACGCTGTTCCGCCTGCCTGAGAAAGCCGCTGACGCCAATCTCAACACCGGCGTGTTCGACAAGCGCGGCGTCTACTGGTTTACCGGCCAGTCCGGCTTCTACGGCCGGCTCGATCCGAAATCCGGTGAGATGAAGGTGTTCGAGGCACCGCGCGGCGTCGGCCCCTACGGCATCACCGTGACCCCAAACGGCGACATCTGGTACGCCTCGCTTGCCGGCAGCTATATCGCACGGATTGACCTTGCGACCGGCAACGCCAGCGTGGTCCAGCCGCCGACGCCGAAACAGGGCGCGCGACGGGTGTGGTCGGATTCGCGGGGGCGGATCTGGGTCAGCGAATGGAACAGCGGCAACGTGTCGGTGCACGATCCCGCCGACGGGACGTGGAGGGCCTGGAAGCTGCCCGGCAGCAATCCGCGGACCTATGCCGTCTATGTCGACGACAAGGATAAGGTCTGGCTCACCGATTTCTCGGCCAACGCGATCGTGCGCTTCGATCCGGTGGGCGCGACCTTCAACGCCTTTCCGAGCGACCGCGCCGGCGCGAATGTCCGGCAACTCGATGGCCGGCCCGGCGAGGTTTGGGGCTGTGAATCCGGCCAAGACCGCTTGGTCCTGATCCAGACTGCCGCGCCCTCGTAGGACCCTGCCCCCGCACGCGGACGGTTGACGAACCGCCCGCTTCCGTTCATTTCGGCCGCTCCCACAAGGATGAGGCCCATGGCGAAGAAAACCCTGCAACTCGGCCGTGCCGTCGCGTGGCCGGATAGCCCGGACAAGGCGGTGCTCGACCGCGTCCCCAATCCGCAGGCCGGCACGGATTATCTGGTGCGCTTCGCTATCCCGGAATTCACCTCGGTCTGCCCGATCACCGGCCAGCCGGACTTCGCCCATCTGGTGCTCGACTATGTGCCGGGCCGGTGGCTCCTGGAATCTAAGTCGCTGAAACTCTATGCGGCGAGCTTCCGCAATCACGGCGCCTTCCACGAGGATTGCACCGTCATGATCGGCAAGCGCATCTCGGACGAGATCAAGCCGAAATGGCTGCGCATCGGCGGCTATTGGTATCCGCGTGGCGGCATCCCGATCGACGTGTTCTTTCAGACCGGCCGACTGCCGAAAGGCGTCTGGGTTCCCGATCAGGGCGTCGTGCCCTATCGAGGCCGGGGCTGATCCGACGTCTCAATAGGCGCTCAGCAGATCGACCTTGGCATTGGCGAGGATGAGGCGGCGCGCCAGCAGTGCGGAAAGATTGCGCATGATCTTCATCGAAATCTGCGGGTGGAGCTGACGATAGTCGGCAAAGCTGTCGATCGGTAGCTCGAGGCATTTGACCGGCGTGTCCGCCCAGACGTCGGCGCTGCGGTGGCTCTCGATGATCGCCATCTCGCCGAACTCCATCCCCGGCCCAAGGGAGGCAAGCCGCACGCCGCTCGGCAGCTTCACGCTCACCATCCCGCTTTGCAGGAAGAACAACGAATTGGCCGGCTCGCCGGCCACGACGATGCGCTGGCCGGCGTCGTAGCGGCGCGGCGTCGAGAGTTCGGCGAGCGCAGCGATCTCCTCGGGCGCGAGATCGGCCAAGAGCGCCTGCTCGCCGAGATGGGCGGTCTCCTTGGTCTCGGTGAAGCCGCCATAGCGGTAGATCAGTTGATCCTCGGCCCATTCAACGGCGTCGTCGAGCAGCGGAAAATGCCGCAACCGCTTCGGCTCTTCGATCTGCGCGCGGATCGTGGCCCAGACCGGCGACGTCGTCTCGACACCGGAGATGATCGTCGTGACACCGGAATTTCCGAGCGTGGCGATTTTCTCAGCCAGCAGCTGGGCGCCGGCTGCCGTGATGTCGGGCACGCGGTGGAAATCTAGGATCAGCAGCGGCGCGCCGGGCGGCTCGCTGGACAGCCGGCGAGTGACATAGTCGATCGACGCGAAGTTGAGCGCCCCCACCAGCTCGATGACGCGGGTGTCGCTGTGGCGGTCATCAAGGATCTGCTGTTCGTGCGGCTGGCGGCTGCGGCGGGAGGTGATGCCGAAGATGTCGTAGTCGGCGATGATGCAGGTGCGGACGTCGCCGCTGCGGTTGAG
This sequence comes from Bradyrhizobium sp. BRP56, assembly GCF_020194035.1. Classification (NCBI taxonomy): domain Bacteria; kingdom Pseudomonadati; phylum Pseudomonadota; class Alphaproteobacteria; order Hyphomicrobiales; family Nitrobacteraceae; genus Bradyrhizobium; species Bradyrhizobium sp. BRP56. The sequence continues at coordinate 345,076 of NZ_JADYVV010000002.1, read as the reverse complement.
CATATGCAGATCAAATCGCGCCGACAGCGCCTCGCAAACCTTCAGGCCTCGCACGCTGTTGAAGTGCCCATCGAGCAGCGGCGAAAAGGTGCCGAGCCCCAATTGCGACGGGAGCGCTGCGACGATGCCGCCGCCGACCCCACTCTTGGCGGGCATTCCGACGCGATAGATCCACTCGCCGGCATAGTCGTACATGCCCGAGCTCGTCATCACCGACAGCGTGCGCGCGACGACATGCGGCGTCACCACCTGGACGCCGGTGACCGGATTGACGCCGCGATTGGCGAGCGTTGCGGCCATCACCGCGAGGTCGCGCGCGGTGACGAGAATTGCGCATTGCCGGAAATAGATATCGAGCACGGCATCGACGCCGTCCTGCAGCACGAGGTAGTTGCGCAGCAGCCAGGCGATCGCGCGATTGCGGTTGCCGGTCGCCGTCTCCGACGCATGGACCGCGTCGTCGACGTCGAGTTCGCGGCCGGCAAATTGGCCGAGCTTGTCCCGGATGCGCTCGAATGCGGCGCGGCCATCGACCTCGTGGATCAGCCCGGAGCAGGCAATCGCGCCGGCGTTGACCATCGGATTGAACGGCTTGTTGTCGTTGGTCAGCCGGATCGAGTTGAATGCCTCACCGCTCGGCTCGACGCCGATCGCCGACGCGACGCGCGCTTCGCCGACGAGATCGAGGGCCAGCGCAAACACGAACGCCTTCGAAACGGACTGGATGGTGAAAGGAGCGGCGCTGTCGCCGACTTCGTAGACATGGCCATCGATGGTGACGAGGCTGATGCCGAAATGCGCCGGGTTGGCCCGTTTCAGCTCCGGAATGTAGTCGGCGAGCGCGCCGGAATTGTCCGATTTGAATTCTTGGTGGCAGGAGGCCAGAAAACGTTGAAGTGGAGGCTCGGTGCCATATCCCGTTGTCCTGACGTCCGCATTCCCTCGAATAGGCCAGCCAGTCTGGACGTCCACGCTCTCACCTCAAATGGCGAGAAATAAGCAATCCTCATGCCATGCGCGGTCGTCCGAACGCTGCTGCGACATGCGTCATCCTGACGCTGCACCCCGCTTCCCTGCTTGTTGTGTCTGCCACCGCCGGTGGGCCCGTGGACGCCTAGGTTGTCTGCGCATCGGCGGGCCTGGTCTGCCGCAGAAACCGCGCGCAGATAAAGCCGAGCACGACCATCACGGCGGCGGCCGAGACCAGCGTCGCGGTCTTGCCGACGTGTTGCAGGCCGAAGCCATAGGCGATCGGGCCGACGGTCTGGCCCATGAAGAAGAAGAACGAGTGCAGCGACAGCGCGGTGGCGCGCGCCTCGACCGACAGCTCGCTGGCGAACACCTGCAGGCAGCCGTGGATCATGTAGAAGCCGAGGCCCATCACCAGGAGGCTCGCCATCTGCAGCTTCCAGTGCGGCCCGAAGGCGACCCCGACCAATTGAATCGCGACCAGCGTCGCGCCGACGACCATCATCCCCCTCACCCCGATCCACGGCAGCAGGCGCGACACCGTCAGCGTGTAGAGCAATCCGCCGATCGCAAAGCCCGCGATCACGATGCCGGCGATCGACAGCGAGGTCTCGCCGAGCTCGAACAGGAACGAGGCGATGAAGGGAAACAGCCCGAGCACGCAGCAGCCTTCGATGAAGACCGCCGAGTAGCAGATGCGGGCGTTCGGATTGGTGAAGATGGTGCGGTAGCCGTGGCGAAGGGCCTTCAGGCTGGTGCGCGGCGGACGGTTCAGCGCGGCGCCGCGGAAGCCGGCCGCAACCGCCAGCGCGACGATGATCACGAGGCCGCCGAGCACCGCGAGCACGCCGCGCCAGCCGAGGAAGTCGCCGATCAGGCCGGATGCCGTGGCACCGAGCAGATTGCCGGTCATCGAGCCGGCCAGCGTTCGCCCGATCGCGAGCTGCCGCTTATCCGGACCGACCAGATCGCTGGTCAGCGACAGCGCCACCGGAAACACGCCGCCCGAGCCGACGCCGGCAAGGATGCGGGTCACGAACAGCATCGGAAACGAGGTCGAGAGCGCGCCGAGAATGTTGGCGACGCCGAGCAGTCCGAGGCAGATCGTCATCAGCCGCGCCTTGCCGAACAGGTCGGCAGCGGCGCCGATCGCCGGCTGCACCGCGGCGAAGGTAAAGGCGAACACCGCGGCAAAGCTCGCCGCCGTCGCGATGCTGACGCCGAAATCATCAGCGACATGCGGCAGCACCGGATCGAGCGCGCGCACCGACAGGCTCGCCGCGAAGGTCGCCAGCGTGATCACGTTGAGGGCCGGCGGCATGCCGCTGGTTGCGGTCATGTCGTTGTCCGCCGGTCAGGCCGCCGTCTTCGCCAGCGCGTCGAACTGCATCAGCCGCTTGACGAGGGACTCGAAGTCACGGAGCGGCACCATGTTGGGGCCATCGGACGGCGCGTGATCCGGATCGGGATGGGTCTCGATGAACACGCCGGCGACGCCGACTGCGACCGCGGCGCGCGCCAGCACCGGCACGAATTCACGCTCGCCGCCCGACGAGGTGCCCTTGCCGCCGGGCTGCTGCACCGAATGGGTGGCGTCGAAGATGACAGGCGCGCCGGTGGTGCGCGACAAGATCGGCAGCGCGCGCATGTCCGAGACCAGCGTGTTGTAGCCGAACGATGCGCCGCGCTCGGTGACCAGGACATTGGCGTTGCCGGCGCCGGTGATCTTGCTGACCACATTGGCCATGTCCCACGGCGCCAGGAACTGGCCCTTCTTGACATTGACGGCCTTGCCGGTCGCGGCCGCAGCCAGCAACAGATCGGTCTGCCGGCACAGGAAGGCCGGGATTTGCAGCACGTCGACCGCCTGCGCCACGTCGGCGCACTGGGTCGCCTCATGCACGTCGGTCAGCACCGGCAGCCCGAGCGAAGACCGGATCTCGGCGAAGATCGGCAGCGCCTGCGCCAATCCGATGCCGCGCGCCGCCGTCGCGCTGGTGCGGTTCGCCTTGTCGAACGAGGTCTTGTACACCAGACCGATCTTGAGCCTGGCCGCGATCTCCTTCAGCGCGGACGCCACTTCAAGCGCATGCGCGCGGCTCTCGAGCTGGCACGGACCGGCGATGATCGAAATCGGCAAGGCATTGCCGAACTTGGCCGATCCGACGGGAACGATCGGCGCGGCTTGCGCGGAAACTTGATTGGTCAAAATGCTGCATCCTTTTGCCGGCGACCATGCAGTCCCGGGCGGGACGGATCAAGCCATCCCGCACGATGAGGGGATTGCGCTGACGCCGTGGGTGCGCCGTGCTAACACAATCCCGCCCAAACAGCGCCTATAAACTGGCGCGGAACAGATTCCCATGAGGAAGCCATGCGCATCCCGCTGATGATCGGAGCCGTCGCCGCCCTGTCGGCGATGTCGGGCCTCGCCTACGGCCAGACCAGCAGCCAGCCCGGGGTCGTCACCAGCGGCGCCACCGGCGTGACCGTCAATGGCAAGCCGGCGGCGCGCAGTGGCGACACCACCAGCAATGGCGGCGCGCTTGTCGAGGGCGTGCCCAACGTCCTGATCAACGGCAAGCCGGCGGTGGTCATGGGCGATCGCACGCATTGCGGCGGCAAGACGACCTCCGGCAGCCACGGCGTCTTCATCAACGGCAAGCCGATGGTGACCCAGGGCGATCAGACCTCGGGCTGCCCGCAATAGCCGCGCCGTCACTGGGCGCGACGAAGTCTCGTCATCGCGCCCCCTGCGTCCACCGCGTCACTTGACCGACGAAAACGCCGTCGGCACCAGAAGCTGGTTGACGATGTTGAGGACGATCTGGCCGTCCTCCTCGGTCTTGGCGCGCGCGGTGATCCACTCCGGATCGGTCTGGAACGCGGTCCACTTCTTCTCGCGCTCGGCGAGCGATTCCCAGGCCAGCAGATAGGTCAGCTCCTGGTTGGATTCCCCGACCAGCGTCGTGAAGAAGCCGGCCTGCCTGATGCCGTGCTTGTCCCAGAGCTTCAGCGTGATGGTCTCGAAGCGCTTGAGCAGCGCCGGCAGCCGTCCCGGCAGGCAGCGATAGACGCGGGTCTCGTAGATCATTGGCAGTCCTCCCAGATTTGTGTGCGGGCGGTTATAGCCAGCGCCTTCCGGACTGTCTTGAGGGGGTGACAACATGGCACCCCTGCTCGCGACAGGCAGCCATTTCCGCAATGTTGTTGCAATGTTACTTGCCCTAAAACCTGCCTTCAGGAGCTGGACCCACAAGGACATGCGGATACTGCTGGTTGAGGATGAGGCCGAAATGGCGGCGGCGCTGTCACAGGCGCTGAAGGGCTACGACATGGTGGTCGACCACGTGCCGAACCTTGCCGAGGCCGAGGAAGCGATCTGTGCCGACGTGCATGGCGCGGTCCTGCTCGACCGCCAGCTTCCGGACGGCGACGGCCTCACCCTGATCCCGAAGCTGCGCGCCAAGGCCGACGGTGTCCCGATCATCGTGCTGACCGCGCGCGGCGACCTCACCGACCGCATCACCGGCCTCGACAGTGGCGCCGACGACTATCTGGCCAAGCCGTTCGCCGTCGAGGAGCTGCTGGCGCGGCTGCGCGCCGTGCTGCGCCGCCCCGCCGGACTGCAGTTCGAGATCATCAGGGCCGGCCGCGTGGCGTTCGATTGCAGCCATCGGGAGGCCAGCGTCGACGGCCGTCCGCTCGACCTGCCGCGGCGCGAACTGCTGGTGCTGGAGACGCTGCTGCGCCGCATGGGCCGCACCGTGCTGCGCGCGACGCTGGAGGAAGCCGTCTATAATTTCGAGGACGAGATCCAGTCGAACGCGCTCGATGCGCACGTCTCGCGTCTCAGGCGCAAGCTTGCCGACGCCAACGCCGGCGTCGAGATCCACAGCATCCGCGGCGTCGGCTATCTCCTGAAGCAAACGTCATGAGCGAACAGGCCGAGCACTATTGCCTGCGCTCGCAACTGAGCTGGCGGCTGGTGACGCTGCAGGCGCTGCTGCTTGCCATGCTGATCGTCTGCCTGATCAGCGCGTTGTGTGCCACCGGCTTCCTGATCGTTCCGCGCGATGAGGATCATGTGATTTCCATCGTGCAGGGCGCGGTCGCGCGCGACGGCAAGGGCGAGCTGATCTTGCGCCCGACGGCCGAACTGCAAAAGCTTCGTGACGACACGCCCGACCTCTGGTTCCTGGTGCGCGACCGGCAAGGCCGTTCGCTGAGGGAAGGCGCGGTGCCGCCGGAATTTGCCAGGATCGGTGACGCGCTCGACCAGATCAGCCAGGCGCGGCTCGGCTGGCAGATGTTCGAGGATGATCCGCGCAAGCCGCCGGCGCGGCTGAAGCGCGTCAATTCCGACGCCGGCCCGGTGCAGGTGCTCACAGCGACGCAAGGGCCAATGTCGAGCGTCAAGACCGCGCTCGCCACGACGCTGGCATTCCTCGCCATTGCCCTGCCCGGCCTCTTCCTGATGGCATGCGCCACCTTCATCGCGACGCCGATGGTGGTGAAGCGCGCTTTCGCCGGTCTCGATACCACCGCCGACGAAGCGCGCCGGATCGATTTCCGCCAGCGCGGCAGCCGGCTGTCGGCGGACCATCTGCCGCTCGAAGTGGCGCCGCTGGTCACCGCCATCAACGATGCGCTGAAACGGCTCGACGACGGCTATTCCCGGCATCAGCGCTTCGTCGCCGACGCGGCGCATGAATTGCGCACGCCGATCGCGATCCTCAACACGCGGCTGGAGTCGCTGCCGCCAGGCCCGGAGAAAACCCGCCTGCTCGAGGATTCGGCGCGGCTTGCGACATTGGCCGAGCAGCTGCTCGACATCCAGCGCTTCGACCAGTGCCGCAATCCGTTTGTCCGCGTCGATCTCGTCGCGGTCGCACGCAATGTCGCGGCCGACCTTGCGCCGCTCGCGATCGCGGCCGGCTACGAGCTGTCGCTCGAACCCGCAACCGATCGGGTTGAGACCTTGGGCGATCGGGCGGCGCTGGAGCGCGCGCTCACCAATCTGGTGCAGAACGCCATCCAGCATGGCGGCCGCCGCGGCACCATCACCATCCATGTCGGCAGCGCCGCGACGATCGACGTATCGGATGAAGGCGACGGCATTCCACAGGACCAGCGCACTCGGATCTTCGATCCGTTCTATCGGCTCGCGCCGCTCGACCGCGGCGCCGGGCTCGGCCTCAACATGGTGCGCGAGATCGCAAGGCTGCACGGCGGTCATGTCTCCGTGCTCGACGGTCCGAAGGGCGGCGCGTGCTTCCGCCTCACCTTACCGCCGGCGCCCTTCGCGTCGTGATGCCAAAGCGTTTTCGAGCGAAGCCTGTCCCGCACTCGATGCGGGATGGGCACCGGTACGCGTGAGGGAAACGCGTCAAAGCCAGAGTCGAGAGCCCCGTTCCGATTCAATCGGAATGGGGACCTCGCGCAATGTTGTCGCAATGCAGCTCCCGCAAACAAGGCATCACGCTTCGCATCTTGAGTCGAAGCGCCGCGACACTTTGCTGGGAATCCCAATGTCACATGATCTGCTGTCTTTCTTCACGGCGTGGATGGCGGCCCCGGGCCGCGTCGGCGCCATTGCGCCGTCGGGCGCTGCGCTCGCCGAACTGATCACGCGCGACATCAGCGCCGACACCGGCCCGGTGCTCGAGCTCGGTCCGGGCACGGGCGCGTTCACCTATCAGCTGTTGAAGCGCGGCGTGCGCCAGCAGGATCTGACGCTGATCGAATACGGCTCGGATTTCATGCGGCTGTTGCAGCTGCGCTTTCCCGGTGCGCGGGTGCTGTGGATGGACGCGGCGCGCCTCGCCTCGGAGCGGCTCTACGATGGCGCGCCGGTCGGCGCCGTCGTCAGCGGACTGCCGCTGCTCAACATGTCGCCGCGCAAGGTCATCTCGATCGTCGGCGGCGCGTTCAGCTATCTGCGTCCCGGCGGCGCGTTCTATCAATTCACCTACGGCATGCGCTGCCCGGTGCCGCGGCCGATCCTCGACCGGCTCGGTCTGCGCGCCACGCTGATCGACCGCGCCATCCTCAACGTGCCGCCGGCCGCGGTCTACCGGCTGACGCGACGTCCGCAATACAAGGTGATGACGCGCGACGGTACGCCGGCGGCTGATGCAAACGTTTCACCGATCAAGAAGGAACGCCGGGCCAGCGAGGACTGCGCCGTGTAACGGCGCAGCTGACGGCCGCTCAGTTAAACCAGCCGGCTCTGCTTGGCTGCCGCCTCGATGAACGACGCAAAGAGAGGATGCGGTTCAAAGGGGCGCGATTTCAGCTCGGGATGGAACTGGACGCCGATGAACCAGGGATGGTCCTCGTACTCCACGATCTCCGGCAGCACGCCGTCGGGCGACATGCCGGAGAAGCGCAGGCCGTGCTGCTCGAGGCGATCCTTGTAGGCGGTGTTGACCTCGTAGCGATGGCGGTGCCGCTCGGAGATCTCGGTCGCGCCGCCATAGACCTGCGAGACACGGCTGCCGCGGTTGAGCGCCGCGGGATAGGCCCCGAGCCGCATCGTGCCGCCGAGATCGCCGCTCTGCGAGCGCTTCTCGAGCTCGTTGCCGCGCAGCCATTCCGTCATCAGGCCGACCAGCGGCTCCTTGGTCGGGCCGAACTCGGTCGAGTTGGCGTCCTCGATGCCGACCAGATTGCGCGCCGCCTCGATCACCGCCATCTGCATGCCGAAGCAGATGCCGAAATACGGCACGTCACGCTCGCGCGCGAACTGCGCCGCGCGGATCTTGCCCTCGGCGCCGCGCTGGCCGAAGCCGCCGGGCACCAGGATGCCGTTGACGTGCTCGAGGAACGGCGCCGGGTCCTCGTTCTCGAACACCTCGCTCTCGATCCAGTCGAGATTGACCTTCACCTTGTTGGCGATGCCGCCGTGCGACAGCGCCTCGATCAGCGATTTGTAGGCGTCCTTCATGCCGGTGTATTTGCCGACGATGGCGATCGTCACCGCGCCTTCCGGATTGCGGACGCGCTCGTTGATGACGTGCCAGCTCTGCAGCGCCGGCGGAATCTTCGCGGTGATGCCGAACGCGGCCAGCACCTCGTCGTCGAGGCCGGCGGCGTGATAGGCCTCCGGCACGGCGTAGATGTTGTCGACGTCGCGCGCCTCGATCACGGCGCTCTCGCGCACGTTGCAGAACAGGCCGAGCTTGCGCCGCTCCTCCTTGGGGATTTCGCGGTCGGTGCGGCACAGCAGGATGTCCGGCTGGATGCCGATCGAGCGCAGCTCCTTCACCGAGTGCTGCGTCGGTTTTGTCTTGAGTTCGCCGGCACTTGGAATGTACGGCAGAAGCGTTAGGTGAATGTAGACCGCGTGATCGCGCGGCAGTTCGTTCTTGAGCTGGCGGATCGCCTCGAAGAACGGCAGGCCCTCGATGTCGCCGACGGTGCCGCCGATCTCGACCAGCACGAAATCGAACTCGTCGTTACCCGACAGCACGAATTCCTTGATCGCGTTGGTGACGTGCGGGACCACCTGGATGGTGGCGCCGAGATAATCGCCGCGGCGCTCCTTCGTGATGATGTCCTGGTAGATTCGCCCGGTCGTGATGTTGTCGGCCTTGGTGGCCGGACGACCGGTGAAACGCTCGTAATGGCCGAGATCGAGATCGGTCTCGGCGCCGTCGTCGGTCACGAACACTTCGCCGTGCTGATACGGCGACATCGTTCCGGGATCGAGGTTGAGATAGGGATCGAGCTTGCGAAGGCGGACTTTGTAGCCCCTGGCCTGCAGCAGAGCGCCGAGCGCCGCTGAAGCCAGACCCTTGCCGAGCGAGGAGACCACGCCGCCGGTGATGAATATGTACCGCGCCATGGGACTTTACCTTTAATCCGACTCCGGCGATTCGCAAAACGAATCGGCTGTTCCCGGCAAACAATTCGCCGGGCTGTGGGTTGCATCGAACTGGAAGCGATTTCAGAGCATTGATGGGGGTTTCTGATGCAGGATGCCAGCGGGGCATCCTGCATGGCCACCCTGCTTTATTGCGACCGTGGCGCCTGCGGGCCGCTCGGGGCCTGCTGCCCCTGCTGCTCGTCGGCCTTCTTCAGCGAATCGAGGATGCCGCCCGAGGTCGGCGCGTTCATCGGCGTGCCGCCGGCCGGCTGCGTCTGCGCCGGTGCGCCGGCGCCGATGATCGAGCTCGGCTTGCGGTCGTAGCCTGCGTACCAGGACAGGAACAGGCTGGTGATGAAGAAGCCCACCGCGAGGATCGCCGTGGTGCGCGTCAGCAAATTGGCGGTGCCGCGGCTCGACATGAAGCCGGCGCCGCCTCCCATGCCAAGGCCACCGCCTTCGGATTTCTGCAACAGCACGGCGCCGATCATGACGGCGACAATCATGAGGTGGACAATGATAACGACAGTCTGCATCGCAAGCCTTCCGTCACAAGCCGCCAAGCGGCCAGACAAACGGCGCTATCGGCTCTACGGTTTTCGTGAAGTCGCGCCCTGTTACACGATTGCACCGGGCATTGTCACCCCCGAGATAGTCGCACTGTCCACGATCACAAGCGGCGCCGATCGCGGCCCGGCCGGGCCTTGCCGGGAACCGGTGATTTCTACTATAATGGACATATGGATACTTTGATAGACGACCTGAGCCAACGCTTGGCGCAGCGGATCAGGCTCGAGCGCGACGGCCGGGGCTGGTCGCTGGCCGATCTCGCCGAACGCGCTGGCGTCTCGAAGGCCACGATCAGCAAGATCGAGCGCGCCGACGTCAGCCCCACCGCGGTCGTGCTGGTGCGCCTCGCCTCGGCTTTCGATCTCACCCTGGCCGGCCTGATGTTGCGCGCCGAAGGCCACGGCGAACGGCTGTCGCGCGCCGCCGCGCAACCGGTCTGGCGCGATCCGGAAACCGGCTATCTGCGCCGCCAGGTGTTCAGCCGTCCCGACCATCCGGTCGAACTGGTGCGGGTCGAGCTGCCGCCGAAGCAGACCGTGACCCTGCCCGCCTCCTCCTACGCGCATATCCGCCAACTGGTCTGGGTGCTCAGCGGCAGCCTCGTCATCACCGAAGGCGGCGCGCGCCATTTGCTCGCCGCCGGCGATTGCCTCGGATTCGGCCCGCCGGCGGAGACGACCTTCGCCAACGAGACCAACGTCTCCTGCACCTATGTGGTCACCCTGGCCCGGAGCTGATGCATGTCGCAGTTTGCCATCAAGCCGCTCGAGGATGCGCCCGGGATTCGCAGCGCGCTCAGCGAATTGTTGATCGAGACCGTCGCCGGCGGCGGCTCGGTGAGCTTCATGCATCCGTTGTCGCCGGATGACGCCGATGCATTCTGGCAGGACTCGCTCGGCGCCGCCGCGCGTGGCGAGCGCATCGTGCTCGGCGCATTCACCGGCAATGATCTGATCGGCACGGTGACGCTGCTGCTCAAGCTCCCGCCCAACCAGCCGCATCGGGCGGAAATTGCAAAGATGATGACGCGCGTCACCCATCGCCACCGCGGCGTCGCGACGGAATTGATGCGCGCGGCCGAGCAGCTTGCGATCACGCACGGCCGCACACTGCTGGTGCTCGACACCGCCGAAGAGGACGGCGCCGCCCCGCTCTACGAAAGGCTGGGATTTCAGCTCACCGGCATCATCCCCGACTACGCGCTGAAGCCGCATGGCGGCCTCACCGGGACGATGATCTATTGGAAGCGGATCGGCGCGGCGGCAGCTGCTTAATTCTGTCGAGCAGACGCCGATGGCAACTGGCCCCGCAATACTGGCAACCCCGTCATCCTGAGGAGCCGCGAAGCGGCGTCTCGAAGGATGAACGGCCACGGGCCGGGCCGTCGACCCTTCGAGGCTCGCTCCGCTCGCACCTCAGGGTGACGGTGAGCGCACCCAATCCGCGGCGGCGCCGCCTAACACCCCGCAGCGATCGCCAAAAAGTCCGACGCCTTCAGGCTGGCGCCGCCGACCAGTGCGCCGTTGACATTGGCGACGGCCATCAGCTCGGCCGCGTTCGACGGCTTGACCGAGCCGCCATAGAGGATCCTGATCCTGTTTCCCTCGCCCTTGAAGCGATCGGTGAGCTGACCTCGGATAAACCTGTGAACTTCCTCGACATCCTTGGCGGTCGGGGTCAGGCCGGTGCCAATCGCCCAGACCGGCTCATAGGCCACCACCAGATTGGCCGCGGTCGTGCCGTCGGGCAGCGAGCCCGCAAGCTGGGTGCCGCAGACATCGAGCGTCTTGCCGGCGTCGCGCTGCTCGCGCGTCTCGCCGATGCAGACGATCGCGGTCAACCCGGCGCGCCACACGGCCTCCGCCTTCTGCCGAATCAAGGCATCGGTCTCGCCGTGGTCGGCGCGCCGCTCGGAATGGCCGACGATGATCGCGACCGCGCCGAGATCCTTGAACATCTCCGCCGAGAGATCGCCGGTGTGGGCGCCCGATGCCTTGGGATGGCAATCCTGGGCGCCGACCGCGACCTTCGAGCCGCGCGCCTTGTCGGCGAACGCCCCGACCAATGTCGCGGGCGGACAGACCAGGAGATCAGCCTTCCCGGCGACATCGCCGGCGCCGGCCAGCATCGCGTCGAACTCGGCAAAAGAGGATTTCAGGCCGTTCATTTTCCAGTTGCCGGCGATCAGCGGCCGGATGGCGTCGGTCATGTCGGATTTCCCATCGTTCAAGCGTGTCCTTGCGCTACCAGAGCCGGGCGGCGACTTCCAGAGCGCGGCTTCGCGCACACCGTGCGACGCTTCCGCCCGCGCGGCCAAGGTTGCGGGGGCGCTTCGGCCACTTTATGATGGGTTTTCAACCCGGTGACGCCCTGCTGCGGGACAAAAGCCTCGACTTTCGGCTCCCCATTGGGCACGACCCGGTTCCCCTCCTGTAAAACAAGTTGGACCCATGCTTCGAGGAATGCGGAAAGCCTCATCAAACTGGCTCGGCAAGACGATTATGGCCGTGGTGATGGGCGTTTTGATCGTCAGTTTCGGAATTTGGGGCATTGCCGACATTTTCAAGGGGTTTGGCCAGTCGACCTTCGCCAAGGTGGGCGGGACCGAGATTTCGGCCGAGCAGTTCCGCCAGATCTATACCGACCGCCTGCAGCAGCTTGGCCGTCAGTTCGGCCGCCCGCTGACGCCGGACCAGGCGCGCGCCTTCGGCATCGACCGCCAGGTGCTGCAGCAGACGCTTGCGGAAGCCGCGATGGACGAGGAAGCGCGCCGCATGGGCCTCAACGTGTCCGACGCCGAGGTGCTGCGCGCGATCTACAACGATCCGAACTTCAAGGGCCTCAACAACCAGTTCGACCCGCAGCGTTTCCAGGCCGTGATCCGCAACTATGGCTATACCGAAGGTCGCTACATCGCCGAGCAGCGCCGCGTTGGCCTCAGGCGGCAGATCGCCGGCACCATTTCGTCCGGGATCGAGCCGCCGAAATCTCTGGTCGAGGCGCTGACCCGGTTCCAGAACGAGCAGCGTTCGATCGACTACATCACGCTCGGCGCCGCGCAGGCCGGCACCATCGATCCGCCCTCGCCCGAGGCGCTCGCCGCCTATTTCGAGGACCACAAAGCCCAGTTCCGCGCGCCCGAATACCGCAAGATCTCCTTCGTCGCCATCACGCCCGAGGAGATCGGCAAGTGGGAAACGGTGTCGGACGAGGACGCCAGGAAGATCTTCGAGGAGCGCAAGGACCGGCTCAGCACGCCGGAGAAGCGCGAGGTCTCGCAGATCGTGTTTCCGGACGCCGGCGAGGCGCAGGCCGCGCGCGGGCGGATTGCGTCGGGCGCGTCGTTTGACGACATCGCCAAGGAGCGCAACCTCAATCTGGCCGACGTCAATCTCGGCCTGGTCGCGAAGTCGGCGATCCTCGATCCGGCCGTCGCCGATGCCGCCTTCTCCCTGCCCGCAGGCGAAGTCAGCCAGCCGGTGCAGGGCCGCTTCGGCGTCGCGCTGGTCAAGGTCGGCAAGGTCGAGCCCGGCGCGACCCCGAGCTATGAGAGCCTCGCCCAGCAGGTGAAGAACGAGATCGCCTCCGAGCGCGCCCGCACCAAGGTCGCCGACCTGCGCGACAAGATGGAAGACGAGCGCGGCGGCGGCGCCAGCGTCGTCGAAGCCGCACAGAAGCTGAAGCTGACGCCGATTACCATCGACGCGGTCGATCGCTCCGGGCGGCTGCCGAACGGCCAGGTCGCGACCAACATCCCGCGCGGTCTCGACGTAGTGTCGCAGGCCTTCAGCAGCGACGTCGGCGTCGACAACGATCCGATCCAGTTCAACGGCGGCTATGTCTGGTACGACGTGCTCGGCATCACGCCGTCGCGCGAGCGCAGCCTCGATGAGGTTCGCGATCAGGTCGAGGCCAAGTGGCGCGAAGACCAGATCTCCACCAAGCTGCGTGCCAAGGCGACCGAGATCGTCCAGAAGCTCGACAGCGGCGCCAAGCTCGCCGACGAAGCCGCCGCCGCCGGCGTCAAGGTCGAAACCGCGGCGAATTTCAACCGCGAGGCCTCGCTGCCTGCCGTGCCGGCCGGCGTGATTGCGGCGGCATTCCGGACCGCCAAGGACGGTGACGGACAGACCTCCGTCGCCGGCGGCAGCCAGTGGGTGGTCTTCCGCGTCACCAACGTGACGGTGCCGCCGGTGGACTTCGCGTCCGACGCGGCCAAGCAGCTCACCGAGGCGCTGCGGCGGTCGCTCAGCGACGAGCAGGTCGCGCAATATGTCACAAAGATCGAGTCCGATATCGGTGTGACCATCAACCAGGCAGCCTTCGCACAGGTGACAGGCGCAAATAATTGAGCATGATCGGGACATCGCGACGACGCGCTGCGCGGCGATCAAGCTCCAACAACAGACCCTGAGCCAGCGAATGGACGACCTGAAATCGATCATCGGAAAAGTCGCCACCGGCGCCACGCTGACGCGTGAAGAGGCGGCGTCCGCCTTCGACAGCATGATGTCGGGCGAAGCCACGCCCTCGCAGATGGGCGGGCTATTGATGGCGCTGCGGGTGCGCGGCGAGACCGTCGAGGAGATCACCGGCGCCGTCACCGCGATGCGCGGCAAGATGCTGCCGGTCACGGCGCCGGCGGAGGCCGTCGATATCGTCGGCACCGGCGGCGACGGCTCCGGCTCGGTCAACGTCTCGACCTGCGCGGCCTTCATCGTGGCCGGCGCCGGCGTGCCCGTGGCGAAGCACGGCAACCGCGCATTGTCGTCGCGCTCGGGCGCCGCCGACGTGCTGGCCTCGCTCGGCGTCAAGCTCGATTTGACGCCCGAACAGGTCGGGCGCTGCGTCAAGGAAGCCGGCATCGGCTTCATGTTCGCGCCCGCGCATCATCCGGCGATGAAGAATGTCGGTCCGACCCGGGTCGAACTCGCCACCCGCACCATCTTCAACCTGCTCGGCCCGCTATCGAACCCGGCCGGCGTCAAGCGGCAGATGGTCGGCGTGTTCTCACGGCAATGGGTGCAGCCGCTGGCCCAGGTGCTGAAGAACCTCGGCTCCGACAAGGTCTGGGTCGTGCACGGCTCCGATGGCCTCGACGAGATCACCCTCACCGGCCCGACCTTCGTTGCGACGCTCGAGAACGGCGAGATCAGGACATCAGAGGTGACGCCCGAGGATGCCGGCCTTGGCCGCGTCGGCGGCGAGGCGCTGAAGGGCGGTGACGCCGATGCCAATGCGATCGCGCTCTCCAGCGTGCTGCAGGGCAAGCCGAGCGCCTATCGCGACGTCGCCTTGCTCAACGCCGCTGCCGCGCTGATCGTGGCCGGCCGCGCCAAGGACCTCAAGGAAGGCGTCGCGATCGGCGCTCAGTCGCTCGACAGCGGTGCTGCCGCCGCGCGGCTGAAGCATCTGGTCGCGGTTTCCAACGGCTGAGAGCGCGAAACATGTCCGACATCCTGACCAAGATCGAGGCCTACAAGCGCGAGGAGATCGCCGCCGCGAAGCGCACCCATCCGCTCGCCGAGGTCGAGGCGCAGGCCAAATCGGCCTCGGCCCCGCGCGGCTTCGTCCGCGCCCTCAAGGACAAGCATGCGCGCGGCGACTACGCGCTGATCGCGGAAGTGAAGAAGGCCTCGCCCTCGAAGGGCTTGATCCGGGCCGACTTCGATCCGCCTGTGCTCGCGAAAGCCTATGAGGCCGGCGGCGCGGCTTGCCTGTCGGTGTTGACCGACGCGCCCTCGTTCCAGGGCCATCTCGACTTCATGGTTGCGGCCCGCGCGGCGACCAGCCTGCCGGTGTTGCGCAAGGATTTCATGTTCGACACCTATCAGGTCGCGGAAGCGCGCGCCCATGGCGCCGACTGCATCCTGATCATCATGGCCGCGCTCGACGACACGGCGGCCGGGGAGATCGAGGACGCCGCGCTCGGCTACGGCATGGACGTGCTGGTCGAGATCCACGATCATGCCGAGCTTGACCGTGCCCTGAAACTTCGCTCGCCGATGATCGGCGTCAACAACCGCAATCTGCGCACTTTCGAGACCACGCTCGCGACCAGCGAGGCGCTGGCGCCACTGATCCCGCCCGACCGTCTGATGGTCGGCGAGAGCGGCATCTTCACGCCTGACGATCTCGCCCGGCTCGAACGGGTCGGGATGTCGACCTTCCTGGTCGGTGAAAGCCTGATGCGGCAGCAGGACGTCACCGCGGCGACCCGCGCCTTGCTGACGCGGCAGGCCGCGCCGCGCGCCACCGCAACGCGCTGACGCAATGGCGCGGAACAGCAAGGGCAAGACCAAGGCCGGGCCGTCCGGCTCCGGCACCGCCCTCACCCATATCGACGCCAAGGGCGAGGCGCGGATGGTCGACGTCTCGGCCAAGCCCGCGACCGAGCGGACCGCCGTCGCCGAAGCCCGCGTCGTGATGAGCAAGGCGACGCTGGCGCTGATCGAAACCGGCCAGGCCAAGAAGGGCGACGTGCTTGCGACGGCGCGCATCGCCGGCATCATGGCGGCGAAGCGAACCTCGGAATTGATCCCGCTCTGCCATCCACTGGCGCTGACCAAGGTTACGATCGACATCACACCCGACCGCAAGCTGCCTGGCTGCATCGTCCGCGCCAGCGTCAAGGTGACGGGGCCGACCGGCGTCGAAATGGAGGCGCTGACCGCGGTCTCGGTCGCATGCCTGACGATCTATGACATGGTCAAGGCGGTCGACCGCGGCATCCGCATCGAGGGCATCCACCTCGTCGAGAAGATCGGCGGCAAGTCCGGGCACTATCGCGCCGGCGCGTGATCGCCGGTACGCACGCGACGGCCTGTCGCAAATACCCGCAAGATTTCATTAACCAATCTCGCTAACCCGCGCTCCATTTCGATTGGATACTACTTTCGCGGGCCGGGGGTGCACGAGACCTACTTCCGGGTGAAGCACCTGGAAGCGATTGCGGCAAATGACTCCAAACGGCAGCGCCACGTTCAACATCACCTCGGTGATCGGCAGCGGTCCGATCCGCTGGCTGATCCTCGGCGGCGCCGTGCTGATGGCCGCGATCGCGATCGGCGCTACGCTGATGGCGGAGAATTTCCGCGATCGCGCCCTGCATAACAGCGAGCGTGAGCTCGAGAACACCGTGCTGCTGCTGGCGCGGCATTTCGACCAGCAGCTCGACGATCTCGAAGTCGTCCAGCGCGACCTGATCGCGTTCATGCGCGACAATTCAATCGCGACGCCGGAGAATTACAAGCGCCGGATGTCGGCCGCCGACATCCATGCGATGCTCAAATCCAAGATGGACGCGCTGTCCAATGTCGGCAGCCTCAATGTGTTCGACACCGACGGCGTTCTGATCAACAGCTCGGGTGCCTGGCCGCTACCGCAGGCCAGCATTGCCGACCGCCCCTACTTCCAGATCTTCAAGTCGAGCCCCTATTCACCGGACATGCAGGTCGCGCCGGTGGTCAGCCGCATCACTGGAAACTGGACCACCGTTATCGTCCGCAAGGTCACCGGTCCGCATGGCGAATTCCTCGGCGTGGTCGGCCGCGGCATCGAGCCGGCGGCCTTCGAGAAGTTCTTCTCCACCGTGGCGCTCGGCGACGGCGCCGCGATCTCGATGCATCATCGCGACGGCACGCTGCTGGCGCGCTATCCCCATGTCGAGGAGCTGATCGGGAGGAATTTCCGCAACGGTCCGGTCAATCAGCAGCAGGTGTTCGAGCTGCCGCAGAGCACGACGCGGCTCGCCAGCCCGGTCGACGGCAAGGACCGCCTGGTGTCGTCGCGGGCACTGACCAAATTCCCGATCGTCGTCGTCGCGACGAGCACCACGGAGGCGGCGCTCGCCAACTGGCGCGAGCAGATCGGCATCCTGATCGCGGTGACCAGCATCTCGGTGCTGGCGATCGCGATCCTGCTGACGCTGGTGGTGCGCAAGCTGGTGCAGCAGCATCGCGCCCAGCAGCAGCGCCTGACGCTGGAGAAGCTGCGGCTCGACACCGCCGTCAACAACATGACGCAGGGCCTGTTGCTGTTCGATGCCGCGCAGTGCCTGGTGATCTGCAACAGGCGCTATATCGAGATGTACGGATTGTCGGCCGACATCATCAAGCCCGGCTGCAGCTTCCGCGACGTCATCGTCCATCGTCACCGGACCGGCTCGTTCCAGGGCGACGTCGAGCGCTACGTCAATCTCGTGCTGCGCGACGTCGGCATCCGCAATACCATGGTGATCACGACGCCCGACGGACGCTCGATCCAGGTCGTCAACGAGCCGCTGGCCGACGGCGGCTGGCTGGCGACCCATGAGGACGTCACCGAGCGCCGCCGCGCCGAGGAGCGCATCACGCATCTTGCCCACTACGATGCGCTCACCGACCTGCCGAACCGCGCGCTGTTCCACGAGGAGATCAGGCGCGAGCTGCCGCATGTCACGCCCGACAGCCAGCTTGCGGTGCTCTATATCGACATCGACGAATTCAAGGGCGTCAACGACTCGCTCGGCCATATGGTCGGCGACGAGCTTCTCAAGTCCGTGGCGCGGACGCTGAGCGGCGTGATCGGCGACGGCGATTTCGTCGCCCGCCTCGGCGGCGACGAGTTCGCGATCGTGCAGACGGGGGTGAAGAGCGAGGCCGAGGTCGCCGACCTCGTCGCGCGCATCTACGAGGTGATCCGCGCGCCCTATCAATACCTCGGCCACCAGGTCACGACCGACGCCAGCATCGGCATCGCGCTGGCGCCGAAGGACGGCACCGATCTCGACCAGATCATGAAGAACGCCGATCTTGCGATGTATGCGGCGAAGTCGGCCGGCCGGCGCGTCTTCCGCTTCTTCGAGCCGGCGATGGATGCCGACGCCCGCGCCCGCCGCGAGCTCGAGATGGAGTTGCGGCAGACGATCGCCGCCGGCAGCGGGCTCGAAGTGCATTACCAGCCCTGCGTCGACCTGCGCAGCGACGAGATCACCGGCTGCGAGGCGCTGGTGCGCTGGCGTCATCCACAGCGCGGCATGATCTCGCCGGCCGAATTCGTGCCGATTGCGGAAGAGACCGGCCTGATCAACCAGCTCGGCGAGTGGTGCTGATGACGGCCTGCAAGGAAGCCGTGAACTGGCCCGACCACGTCAGGCTCGCCGTCAACGTCTCGCCGGTGCAGTTCCGCAGCGGCACGCTGGCGCTCAAGGTGATCGCGGCGCTTGCATCGTCGGGGCTGTCAGCGAGCCGGCTCGAGCTCGAGATCACCGAGGCGGTGCTGATCCGCGACGACGAGACGGCGCTGGCCGCGCTGCACCAGCTGCGCGCCATCGGGATCAGGATCGCGCTCGATGATTTCGGCACCGGCTATTCGTCGCTGAGCTATTTGAAGCGGTTCCCGTTCGACAAGATCAAGATCGACCGCTGCTTCGTCACCGACATCGCCGATCCGCAAGGCTCGGCCGGCATCGTCGAGGCCGTCGTCAACATCGCCGCCGAGCGCAGCATGACGACGACGGCTGAAGGCGTCGAGACCGCGCAGCAGCAGCAATTGCTGCGCGAGCTCGGCTGCTCGGAAATGCAGGGCTATCTGTTCAGCCCGCCGAAGCCCGCCGCCCAGATCCGCGAGCTGCTGGCCGGGCACCGCCGCGGCCCCGCTGCGGGCGCGAGCACGGCGCGGCGACGCAAGCCGATCGCCGGCGCGGCGTAAGGCTGCTCGAAAGTCGGAGCCCGAGTGGCGCCTGCACGATTTCGGAATTTTGGAAAAATACCCTGTAATTGCCCGACGTGTCAAGTTGCCCGGTCGAGCGCCAGCCACCACGGGCTCCTTTGCATGGGGTTGTTTTCGATATTTTGCTGCGTAGCCCGGATAGAGCCATCCGGGCTACAGGTTCTAGTTCGGCACCGGGCGCTTCTGCGCGGCCTTGGTGTCGGCGTTCTTGGCGTCGGCGTTGACGGTGACGCCGCGCAGCTGGTTGAACGCCGCGGCCAGCGCCTTGTCGTTCTTCTCGTCCGGCGGGACGTAGGACTGCGAGCCGGTCTGCTCGGCGCCCTCGGCGGAGAGATGGCCGCGCATCGAAGCCTCGCCCTTGATCTCCGAGCGGGTCTTGAACTCGTCCGGCACGTCCTGCAGCACCTCGATGTCGGGCTTGATGCCGAGTGCCTGGATCGAATGGCCCGACGGGGTGAAATAGCGCGCCGTGGTCAGCGCCAGCGCGCCATTGCCGGTGCCGAGCGGAATGATGGTCTGCACCGAGCCCTTGCCGAACGAGCGGGTTCCGATCAGGGTCGCGCGCTTGTGGTCGTGCAGGGCGCCGGCGACGATCTCGGAGGCCGAGGCCGAGCCGCCATTGATCAAGACGACGAGCGGCTTGCCCTTGGTCATGTCGCCGCCATGCGCGGTGAAGCGCTGGGTTTCCTCGGGATTGCGGCCGCGGGTCGAGACCACCTCGCCGCGCTGCATCAAGGTCGAGGTCACCGAGACCGCCTGGTCGAGCAGGCCGCCGGGATTGTTGCGGAGGTCGACGACGTAGCCGGCGAGTTTGTCCTGCGGGATCTGCTTCTGGATATCGCCGATCGCCTTGCGCAGACCCTCGGTGGTCTGCTCGTTGAACGAGGTGATCCTGATATAGCCGATGTCGCCGCCCTCGACGTGATACTTGACCGGACGGACGCGGATGATCTCGCGCGTAATCGAGATCTCGATCGGCTTGTCGGCGTCCTTGCGGATGATCTTCAGCCGGATCGAGCTGTTGGGCGCGCCCTTCATCTTGTTGACGGCCTGATCGAGCGTCATGCCCTGGATCTGGTCATCGTCGATCGACGTGATCACGTCGCCCGACATGATGCCGGCGCGCGAGGCCGGCGTGTCGTCGATCGGCGCCACCACCTTGACGAAGCCGTCCTCCATGGTGACCTCGATGCCGAGCCCGCCGAACTCGCCATGCGTGGTCTCCTGCATCTCCGCCCAGCCCTTCTCGTTCATGTAGCGGGAGTGCGGGTCGAGCGAGGAGATCATGCCGTTGATCGCGCCCTCGACGAGCTTGGAGTCCTCGGGCTTCTCGACGTAGTCGGTCTTGACCTTCTCGAACACCTCGCCGAACAGATTGAGCTGCGAATAGGTGCTGCTGTTGTCGGAATGCGCGGCGGCGTTGGCGACGGCGAACAGATGCGCGCCCTGCGGCGAGGCCACGAGCAGGGTGAGACACGCGCCCGCGACCGTCCCGAGCAAGAAGCCAACATGTTTGCGCATTATCCGTGATCCCTTCGCTAACGGCCGGCAACGTTTCGCAACATTCGGCCCCACCCCGACGCGGGGCACCACACAACGGCTTTTTGGTCGGATCAAGGCCGCCTTGTCACCGGACCATTACGGTCCTGTCACGGTGCCCGGATCGGCCTCTTGTCAGCCCCCTGTCAGCCTTTCGTCGGCCTTTGGCCCAGTCTCCAGCAACCCGTTCTGCCAGGTCGACGGCTGGGTGCCGAATCCGCGCTTGGCCCGCGTGCCCAGCCAATAGCCGAACTGCGGAGGAACATTGCGGAACGGCCCCTCGACGCCGAGCTTGAGCGCGGCGTCCATCGGCCAGTTCGGGTTATTGAGGATTTCCCGGCCGACCGCGATCAAATCTGCTTGTTTATCACGCAGGATTTGTTCGGCCTGGTCCCCGTGGATGATCAGGCCGACCGCCATGGTCATGATATCGGCATGGGCGCGGACATATTCCGCGAGCGGCACCTGATAGTTGTATTTGATCTCCTTGCCCAGGATCGGCGCCATCTCGCTGATTCCGCCCGATGAGCAGTCGATCACATCGACGCCCTTCGCTTTCAGGATCCTGGCGAGCCGCGCGCTCTGCTCCGGGCCCCAGCCGGCATTGTCCTCGACCGACAGCCGCACGAACAGCGGCTTGTGATCCGGCCAGTGCGCCCGCACCGCCTCGGTGACCTCGATCAGGAAGCGCATCCGGTTGGCTTCCGAGCCGCCATATTCGTCGCTGCGCTGGTTGGAGCGCCAGGAGAGGAATTCGTGCACGAGATAGCCATGGGCGCCGTGCAGTTCCAACACCTCGAACCCTGCCGCATGGGCGCGTCGTGCCGCCTGCCCCCAGGCTGCGACGAGGTCCTTCACCTCATGCGTATCCAGCGCGCGCGGCACTGGCCATCGCTCGCTATGGGCGATCGCGCTCGGCGCCACCGGCGTCCAGGCATCCCAGTCGTCGATCTCGGCGGTGCGTTCGAGCGGGCGATCGCCCTCCCAGGGCCGGCTCGCGCGCGCCTTGCGGCCGGAATGGCCGAGCTGGATGCCGGCGACCGCGTTCTGCTGCTTGATGAAGCCGACGAGGCGGCTGAGCGGCGCGATGAACTTGTCGTCCCAGATGCCGAGATCGCCGATTGTGCCGCAGCCGCGCCGCTCGACCTTGGTCGATTCGACGATCACGAGACCGGCGCCGCCGGCGGCGAACTTGCCGGCATTCATCAGATGCCAGTCGGTCGGGAAGCCCTTCTCGGCGGAATATTGGTGCATCGGCGGCACCACGATGCGGTTCTTCAGCGTGACGCCGCGGATGGTCATTGGCGAAAACAGCAGCATGTCGGACATCGCTTCCTCATTATGCGTCGTTACCCAGCGTGCGGGACCGATCTTGTGTTTGGCGCGGACGATATACGCACCGTGCGATGGCCGATAGAGGCGCGCGGGCGGTCGCAATTGGCCACTCGAACGGATCGCGCCAGGTTCGCGATGCCTGTTCCCTCACGGCGATTTTTCGCGCGCACAGGAAATGATGATCGCGATGCGTGTTGTCCCCGGTAACCCGAGGAGGGACACTCATGAGGACCCGCACAATCGCACTGCTCATCGCCGGTGCCATGGCAACCGGCCCGATACTGGCGCAACACGCGGTTGCCCAGAACCTGCAAAACGAGGCCGACAAGGGTGCCAAGACCCGCAACTCCGGTGAATCCGGCTATGTCGGCGATCAGGACAGGCCCGGCGCGGCCGCAACGCCTCCGGGACGCCCCGACACGGCCGCCGGTTCCCCAAATGCCACGACGTCTCCGAGCGCTCAAAGTTCCGGAACCGGGATCGCCGGCGCGCCGGGCAACAAGAGCGGGCCGCCCGCCAAGCAGGGCACGGTCGGTTCGAACTCGCAGAACCTGCATGTCCAGGAACAGGATCCGTCGAACATCAAGGGACAACCAGGCAACAAGAGCGGCCCACCCGCAAAGCGCTAGCTGCGCGCCATGCTGACCAGGTGGCCGTGAACCGGGATCGAGTCGCTCAGATATTATTGAGCGGCCTTCCGGCTCGCGGAGAGATCGGTTGGGCAATTTGCGCCGCATTCAATCGATTTCTTCTGGTCAGCAACGCGCCATACCAGCAACGCGACCAGGACAATGATGGTGACGGTGAGCTTGGCCAATGCGTCGTGGTTCAATGTCGGCTCCGCAGAACAATCGGCATAGCGAAAAAAATCAGCTGCAAGCAGAAATGTGACCCCGGCACCCTTTGGGGCCGAAGGCCGACGCTGGGGACGTCCACCAGGCCCGCATTCGATTCGGACCGGCCGACGTCATGATGGTACGGTCCTGGCGCGGTCTGCAAGCTTCTCAGTCTGCATGGCAGCATGGCACGGCCGGCCGCAGCCGGTTGGAACATTGTCATCGATGTGCGGTTCAGTGGCTGTCCTCTGATTCATTGCCCCAGAGGCACACACCACCTCCTGCGGCCCCAGCCGTCACGCTGGGGCCGCAAATCATTGGAGCTGCACGCGGACTGTTGTTGGTCGCGGGATGAGCGAACGATCTCCGAGAATCACGACCGATTTGCGCGGGCGCGCCCGCAAATGACGCTACTTGCCGACCTCGTACACATCGGGATCGAAGCTCGAGCTCGGATTGGCGAACGCGTGGCGCAACGCCGGCGACATCGGGACGTTGTAATTGATGTCTTTCGGCGGGGTCGGCGCTTCCAGCCACTTCCTGTACATCACCTCGATCTCGGGGCTCTTGTAGAGCTCCGCCGTGGCGCGGTCGGCGAGCGCCTTGAACGGGGTGTCCTCCCTGCGCAGCATGATGCCGAACGGCTCGGCCTTCGAGAACGCCTCCTCGCTGATCATGTAGAGCGAAGGCTGCTTCGACCGCGCGATGGCAACGGCGAGCTGGACGTCGTCGAGCGCGTAGGCCTGGGCGCGATCGGTCTCCAGCATCAGGAACGCCTCGGCCTGGTCCTTGGCCGGAAGAACGTTGATGCCGAGCTTGCGTTCGGTGTTGACCTTGATGAGCTGCGTGAGGTTCACCGAGCCCGCAACGGCGGTGACCGACTTCCCCTTGAGATCGTCGATCGTGTTGATCCCTGCGGATTTCTTGGCGGCAAAGCGTGTCGCGCTGAGGAAGTGCGTGTTGGTGAAGGTCACCTGCTTCTGACGGTCCGCGCTGTTGGTGGTCGCCGAACAATGCAAGTCGATCGTGCCGTTGACCATCAACGGAATGCGGTTCGACGAGGTCACCGGGAGGTAGTCGACGGCGATGTCAGATACGCCGAGCTCCTTCTTCACGGCATCGACGATCTTCAGGCAGATGTCGAGCGCAAAGCCGATCGGCCGCTGATTGTCGTCGAGATAGCTGAAGGGAACGGAAGCCTCCTGAAAGCCGAGCGTGACCTTCTTCGTCTCCTTGATCTTCTGCAGCGTGCCCGACAGCTCCTCGGCCGCCGCGGGGCTTGCGGCGAGCGTGAGAGCGAAGAGGATGGCGGGCAAACGCATCGGCGGCTCCTTGCGGTGATCAGGCGGCGGTGATAGCGCACGCATGAGCCCGGAGCCAGATGACGGTGTGTCTAGCAGCTATCGCACTTTGCTATGGTCCGCCTGCCAGAGTTGCAGCCGCAGCCGCGAAGCATCCCTAGCGCTGCGCCCCACCCTCGAGCAGGCGATCGCCGACCAGGCGGACCGCGCCACGGGTCCAGGAATAATCGGCGCCCATCCGCAGGCCGCTGTCGCCGCGTGAGACGACCGCGCCGCTGCGGGCGTCGCGCAGCTGGAAGCCGATCGTGTATTCGGTCCGGCTGACCCGCCTGATCACGCCGATCAGCGATTGATCGGCGCCGAGCTGCTGTGCAATCGCGGCCTCGCAGCCATCGCAGTCGCGCAGCGCACGTGCCTTGACGGGCTCGGCGGTCGCGCCGCCGGTATCGACCAGGCGGTAGCGGCCCGACTGCGCAAGCCGGTCGCGCACGCCCTTGGTCACATCGGCGAGGTAGGCTGCATCGGCGTCGGCAAGGCCGGATGCCGGCGCCGCGGAGGTGTCCTCAAGCTCGAATTCGAACACCGCAAGCCCGATCGGCGCGGCCATGGCGGCCTGTGCCGGCGGCGGCACGGCCGCGAGGACGCTGCGCACCTCGCGCGACACGAACATCCGCGCATGGTCCCATGCCTCGTCATTGTCGCCGCGAAACGTGTAGAGCTTTTCGTACAGCACGCGGCTCGCTTCGACATCGACGACCGCCACCTTGGCCCACTGCACCAGTGTGCTCATCTTCTGCACGCCGCCGACCACCTTGATCCGGGCCTCGCCTGCGGGCGCCGCTGCTGGCACCAGGCGATAGCGCGGCTCCGCGGCGACGTCGGCGCGCAGCGCTCGCATGAACGCGTCGAGCCGCTTCTGGTGCGCGGCAGTCTGATCGATCACCTCGCCCGAGGTGTCGACATAGCTGAAATCATCGATGCTGACGCCAAGCTGAGATGCTGGCACCGTGCCCGTTTCGGCGCTCAGCTGACAAGGTCCGGCCAGAAGGCCGGTCAACGCGAGGGCGTGCAAGACAAGACGGGATTGTCGCATGGTCTGGGCCTTTCGGGTGCTGGCGCGAGCGGGTCGGTCGCATCCTGGGCCAACTGGCCGCCGCGCCGCAGCGGAGTGCCTCCCGCCCGGTGCCGGGAAAATTTCACGACGATGGTCCGCGCCCGAAGAACGGCTATGGCAGCGCTTCTCGGCGCCTCCCTTCTGCCGTTTAATGTGCGTGGCGGCCCTGCCCGCGATCGCGCGCCGAAGCCCGCCTTCGATCTTGAGGATACGCCAATGTGGAATTGGTCCGGAAGCGATCTGAAACTGCGGTTGACGTTGCGCGTGGCGATCGTCTCGACGCTCTGCTTTGCCGTCATCTCGGGCTATTTCCTGATCGAGGCCGACCGCTCGGTGCGCGGGCGGATCGCGGCGGTTGCCGATGTCGCCGCCAAGACGCTGGAGCTGCAGCAGAGCAAGATCCAGTGGCTGAACAATGCGCGTTCCGACTTTCCAGATCTCGACAGCGTTGCCGCGACGGTCATGACGCCGGGACTGTGCCTCGCCTTTCGCAGCAATAGCGGCGAGATCAGCCAACGCTTCTGCGGCGGCGCGCAGACTGACACGGCCGCGCCGCCGCTGGCCTTCGCGGCGCTCTATCGCCGCCTGTTCGATCCCGGCCGCGAGGCGGTGCGGCAGGTGGTTTCGCGCGGCATTGCCGTCGGCGAAGCGGTGGCCTGGATTGATCCGGCGGTGCCGACCGCCGAGGCCTGGCACGATGCCGGCCGGCTGATGGCGGTGTTCATGATCGCGCTGCCGCTGCTCTGCGCCCTGGTCTATGCGGCGTTGGCGCGGGCGCTGCGTCCGACGCGGCAGATCCGCGACGGGCTCGAGCGGATCGCTGCGGGCGACCTCGCCGCGCGCCTGCCGCCGTTCGATCTCGCCGAACTGTCCGCGATCGGCGACGTCTTCAACCAGCTCGCCGAGCGCCTCGCCGCCGCGCTCTCCGACCGCAACGCGCTGACGCAGAAACTGATCCTGGTGCAGGACGAGGAGCGCCGGCACCTCGCGCGTGAGCTGCATGACGAGTTCGGGCAGTCGCTGGCCGCAATCCGTGCGCTCGCCGCCTCGGCGCGCCAGACCGCGGCCGCGGATTGCCCGCCTTTGCTCGCCGAATGCGACGGCATCGCGCGGACCGCGACCGACATGATGGAGACGTTGCGCGGCGCCCTCTTCCGGCTCCGCCCGCCCGATGTCGACGAACTCGGACTTGCGGCCAGCCTCGAGGGCCTGGTCGCCGGCTGGAACGGCCGCAGCCGCGGACAGCCGCGGTTCGAGATCACCATATCGGGATCGTTCGAGCGCCTTGCCGCCTCCGTCACCGCCAATCTCTACCGCATCGTGCAGGAGGCGCTCACCAACGCCGCCAAGCATGCCGGCGCCACGCGCGTCATGCTGCGGCTTGAGATGCGCGAGGCGCCGCCTGGCGGCGGCGACAGCGCGATCGTGCTCGCGATCGACGATGACGGCCAGCCCGGCGATCCGCAAGGCGATTCCCAGCTCAGGTCCGGCCTCGGCCTGCTCGGCATGCGCGAACGGGTCGCCGCGCTGGGCGGGCGGCTCAGCTTCGAGACCGGACAGCCCAGCGGCTCCTCGCTCCGCGTCATCGTTCCCGTCGCCGCCATCCGAGAGGCCGCACCGGTGGAGCACGCGGCATGAGCCATGCGGCGCGAACCATCATGCTGGTCGACGACCACGCCGTCGTCCGGGAGGGCTACAGGGCGATGCTGCAGAAGCAGCCGGGCCTCTGCGTCGTCGCCGAAGCCTCCGACGGCGTCGAGGCCTACCGCCTCTACAAGGAGACCGGGCCCGACCTCGTCATCATGGACCTGTCGATGCCCGGCATCGGCGGCATCGAGGCCATCCGCCGCCTCCGGCAGTGGGACAGGCGCGCAAAAATCCTGGTGTTCACCATGCACCAGAACGCCGCGTTTGCCGTGCAGGCGATCCGCGCCGGCGCGAGCGGCTATGTCACCAAGACCAGCCCGCCGGAGACTCTGGTGCACGCCGTGATGGATGCGCTGTCGGGCAAGATCGCGATCAGCCCGGATATCGACCACGAGCTCGCGCTCAGCCACCTTGCCGGCGAGACCAAGGCGGCCGACCTCCTGACCGCGCGGGAATTCGAGGTGCTGCGCATGCTGCTCGCGGAAAACACCACCGAGGAGATCGCCGAGGCGCTGCACCTCAGTCCCAAGACGGTCGCGAACCTGCATTCCCTGATCAAGGACAAGCTCGGCGTCGGCACCGATATCGAGTTGGTCCGCCTCGCGCTGCGGCAAGGCATCCTGACGCAGCTCGATCTCGGCGAACGCTGAGCCCGCGTCAGCGGCAGCGACCAACCCTTGCGAGCCCGCCTGAGATTGGATAGCCTCTGCTCGCGATGAGCTTCGCAGGCTCATTCGCCCCTCGCGCGACTGGCGAGCTTACGTGGAATTGACCACGGTGAAGCGCGAAGGGTTCCAACGCCGTTCGCCTGGGCAACCCGTTCAGCTGATGATCCAGCGTCTTAGGGAGCCCGGACCATGCCGTTATTCCGCAACGAACTCCATCTCAACGATTCGGAAGTTGCCCTTGCGCTCGAGGGCGAAGAGCGCCGCCAGCAAGACGGCGTCGAGCTGATTCCGTCGGAGAACTACACCTATCCCGAGGTGCTCGAGCTGCTGGGATCGGTGTTCACCAACAAGTATTCCGAGGGCTATCCGGGACGCCGCTATTATGGCGGCCAGGAATTTACCGACCAGGTAGAGAACCTTGCCCGACAGCGCGCTTGCGCGCTGTTCCGCGCCGAACATGCCAACGTTCAGCCTCTGTCCGGGTCGCCAATGAACCAGGCCGTGTATCTCGGCCTGCTGCAGCCCGGCGATACGATATTGGCGATGGACCTGTCACACGGCGGCCATCTCACCCATGGCGCGCCGGTGTCGCACATGGGGCGGCTCTTCAACTTCGCCCGCTACAAGACGCAGCCGTCAAACGGCGGCGCCATCGATTTCGATGAGCTCCGCGCCATGGCCCGGCACGTCCGTCCGAAGCTGGTGCTGTGCGGCTACAGCTCTTATCCGCGCGATCTGGATTATGCGTCCTTCACGAGCATTGCCGATGAGGTGGGTGCGCTGACCATGGCGGACGTCAGCCATTACGGCGGCCTGATCGCCGGCAACGCCTTGCGCAATCCGCTCGATGCGGGTTTCGACGTGATGACGACGACATCGCACAAGACGCTTCGCGGACCGCGCGGCGGCATCGTTCTCTGTCGCCGGGAGTTCGCCGGCAAGATCGACGCGTCGGTGTTTCCGGGACTGCAGGGAGGTCCGCACATGAACGTTGTGGCCGGAACCGCGGTCACGCTGAAGAAGGCATCGACGTCCGATTTTCAGGCCTATGCAAGACTGGTCATGCGCAACGCGAAGGTCCTGGCCGAAGCGTTGATGGAACGCGGCATGACGTTGATCACCGGCGGAACCGACAATCACATGATGGTTGTGGATACGGTGGCCAGCGTCGGCCTGGACGGCGGCGCGGCCGAGAACATCCTCGACGCCGTCGGGATCACCGCAAACAAGCAGATCATTCCCGACGATCCGCGGCCGCCGCTCAGGCCGAGCGGCATCCGCCTCGGGACGCCGGCGGCGACCACGCGCGGCATGGGCGAGCCCGAAATGCGCCTGATCGCCGAACTCATTGCGGAATCCCTCCGGTCGAAGGGAGATGCAGCGGTCGTCAAGCGACTGAGGTCGAACAGCGTCGAGATGTGCCGCGCTTTCCCCGTTCCTGGGATCGGGCCGCCCTCATAGGCGGCCGAGCCGCGTTCCTGTTCCGCGTCCGTCGCGTCACTCGGCCGGATGTGCGGCCTACATGGGGACGTCGTGAAGGTTCCCGAAAAGGACCGGAACGGAAATTGATGCTGTTCGTTGGACCGCATGATCTCGAAAGACGGAGCGTCCAACGCCGTGACCCGGAAAACCTTGCAAGCCCGCTCGGAACAGGCGCTCGTCGTCATCATTCTCAGCACCGGTGCGCTGATCGGTTACCTCGGCCTGGCGCTGTCCAGGCTGTGAGAGCTACGCCCGGCGGGCATCAACCGCCGGCGGGCATCAAGCTGCTTGGTGCCTAAAGCTCACGCGCGTGCCACTGAGTTGCCCCGACGGGGCAAGCCCCGCAGCAAAAATATAGGGTGAAACGAAGAGCAAAGCTCGGACAGATCATGTCGCGAGAATGCGGATGTTTGACGCACAAGCGACGACACCCGCCGTCGTCCCGGCGAAGGCCGGGACCCATTACCCCAAATCTCAATTGTTGCGCGACGCTGGGGCCACGATCCCGTTCCTGATCAAATGCGGTGGTTATGGGTCCCGGCCTTCGCCGCGACGACGGTGTTGTGCGCGGGAACGGTATCGCGATGAATGCAACGCCACGTACAATCCACACACCGGTCACTGAAATCGAGGACATTGCCGCCTGCCAGCAATTCTCGTACACGGTTTCACGCAATGACCTCGCAATTCACTCCCAACTCCGTCGACGTGCTGCTGTTCGATATCGGCCGCGTCGTGCTCGACATCAACTTTGACAAGGTGATGGCGCACTGGGCGCAGCATGCCGGGTGTGCGCCCGCCGAGCTCGCCACGCGCTTTGTCGTCGACGACAGTTTCAAGCATCACGAGATCGGCCGGATCGACGACGCGGCATTCTTCGAGAATCTGCGCCGGACGCTCGGCATCAACATCACGGACGCCCAGTTCCTCGAAGGCTGGAACGCGATCTTCACCGGCGAGATGCCGGGCATCGCCCCGCTGCTCGCGGCGGCCGCCGAGCGGATGCTGCTCTACGCCTTCTCCAACACCAATCCGGCCCATGTCGCGCATTTCTCGGTCACCCATGCCGAGCTGCTCAGCCATTTCCGCAACGTCTTCCTGTCCTCGAGCATCGGCTTCCGCAAACCGGACGCCGAGGCCTACGATCATGTGGTAAAAGCCATCGGCGTGCCGGCGTCGCGGATCCTGTTCTTCGACGACCTGGCCGCTAATATCGAAGGTGCGCGGGCGCGCGGCCTTCATGCTATCCACGTGACGTCGACGGATGACGTGGCAAGGGCTTTGACCGCACTTGGAATTTGAACATTAGGAATTGAGGAGCTCTGAGCGTGGCCCTGATGCCGGTTGCCGATGCCCTGTCCGCCGTCCTCGCCGGCGCCGAACCGCTGCCGGAGGAGATGGTCGCGCTCGATGCCGCCTACCACCGCACGCTTGCGCACGACCTCGCGGCGCTCCGCACCCAGCCGCCGCAGCCGATGTCGGCGATGGACGGCTATGCGGTGCGCGCCGCCGATGCGGCTGATCTAAAGGCCCGGCTCAAGGTGATCGGCGAAGTCGCCGCCGGCCGGCCGTTCGAGCGGACGGTCGGCGCCGGCGAGGCGGTGCGGATCTTCACCGGCGGCGTGATTCCCAATGGCGCCGACGCGGTGATCATCCAGGAGGACACCGCCGTCGACGGCGACCACATCACGATCACGGAGGCCGCCAGCGTCGGGCGGCACATCCGCCCGGCCGGGGTCGACTTCCGTGAGGGCGAGGTGCTGCTCGCCGGCGGCAGCCGCCTGTCCGACCGCGCGCTGTCGCTGGCGGCCGCCATGAACTATCCGGAACTTGCGGTGCGGCGCCGCCCGAAGGTCGCGGTGCTGGCGACCGGCGACGAGCTGGTGATGCCGGGCTCGCAGCCCGGTCCCGGCCAGATCGTCTATTCCAACGGCTACGCGCTGCGGGCGCTGGCGCGCGCCGAAGGGGCCGAGACCGTCGACCTCGGCGTTGCCGCCGACACGGTAGAGGCGACCACGGCGGGCATCCGCCGGGCACGCGAGGCCGGCGCCGATGTCCTGATCACGACAGGCGGCGCCTCGGTCGGCGACCACGATCTCGTCAAGCGGTCGCTGGAAGCCGAGGGCGTCGAGATGGCGTTCTGGCGGATTGCGATGCGGCCCGGCAAGCCGATGATGCATGGCCGGCTCGGCGCGATGCGGGTGATCGGTCTGCCCGGCAATCCGGTGTCGTCCTATGTCTGCGCCTTCCTGTTCCTGGTGCCGTTGATTCGGGCGCTGAGCGGCCGGAAAGTGATTCATCATCGCCGCGCGAGCGCCCTGCTCGGCCGCGACCTCGCCGCCAACGACCAGCGCGAGGACTATCTGCGTGCGCGGCTCGAAGCGCGCGAGGACGGCACGCTGATCGCAACGCCGGTGACGCAGCAGGACTCGTCGCTGCTCGGGAATCTCGCTGCGGCACGGGCACTTCTCGTGCGTCCGCCGTTTGCGGCAGCTGCCGTCAAGGGCAGCGAATGCGAGATTCTGACACTGCCCGAATAGGGTTTTCGCGCCCCGCCGATTGTGCGTTGCCCGACACGTTCACCGGAAATTAAGTGGTTGCGGAACACATATCGAACATATAGTGTCCGTTCATGATTTGTTTCGAGTACTGGTGTCTACAATCGGGAAGCTGCATGGAAGCAGGTGCATTGAGCACATGCTCCTGAGGTCAGGCCCGGCCTGCAGGCCCCACCAGAAGAGTCTCGGAATCGAACGACGCTATCAACCGGGGGAATACTCGAGATGCTCACGCGCAAACAGTACGAACTACTGCGTTTCATCAATGAACGTCTGAAAGAGGCCGGCGTACCGCCCTCCTTCGACGAGATGAAGGATGCGCTCGACCTGCGCTCGAAGTCCGGTATCCACCGCCTGATCACTGCGCTGGAGGAGCGCGGCTTCATCCGCCGCCTGCCGAACCGCGCCCGCGCCATCGAGGTCATCAAGCTGCCCGAACTCTCGGCCGGCGGCGGCAACGGCCGCCGCGGCTTCACGCCCAGCGTCATCGAAGGCACCCTCGGCCGGCGCGCCAGCACGCCGCCGATTGCCGAGGATGACGGCAACCGTCCGGTCGCGGTCCCCGTGATGGGCCGGATCGCCGCCGGTACGCCGATCGAGGCGCTGCAGACCCGCAGCCACACCATCAGCGTGCCGCCCGACATGCTCGGTGCCGGCGAGCACTATGCGCTCGAGGTGCGCGGCGACTCGATGGTCGATGCCGGCATCCTCGACGGCGACATGGCGCTGATCCAGCGCAACGACGTCGCCAATACCGGCGACATCGTGGTGGCGCTGATCGATGAGGAGGAAGCCACCCTGAAGCGCTTTCGCCGCCGCGGCGCATCGATCGCGCTCGAGCCGGCCAACACCGCCTATGAAGTGCGCATCCTGCCGCCGAACCGGGTCCGCATCCAGGGCAAGCTGATCGGCCTTTATCGCAAATACTGAATTGCAAATACTTGCGGCGGCCGGGAACGAGCAACACGTCGGATCGTTCCTTGCATGATAGTGTAGCGTACGGCCTGCCCGATGCGCTCCGATACCTCTCGCGCAGCGTCGCGTGTTTGTGATCGGAGCGATCTCGGACCAGTCGTACAATCGCCCAGAAACGAGCAGACGCTCGTTCGCTATCGTCCACTCTGGTAGAGGCCCTAATGCCTCAAGGAGAGGCACGGGTCGCTACCTCGAAATGAGGAGCCATCCGATGTGTGACTATAGTCTGCACGCCGTGGCATCGCGCCCCGCCATTGTCGGAGAGACGCTGATCACGACGACGTTCCGCGGCACGTCGACCCGCGGCTTTGCTTCGGAGAATGACCCCACTGTCGCGGTCTGCATGCTGCCGGGCACCGAGCTCGCTTTCGCCGAGAACGTTCGCTACGACAGCCGCTGGATCTGGACCAAGACGCTGAACTATCGCGTCGGCGTGTTCAACGAAGTCGAGCCCGACGTGCCTGATCGGCATCATGACGCGGTCGAATTCCCCGACGGCAGCCATGTGCTGGTGACTCAGCTGGTCGAGGGACAGCGCGTTAGCGTGCTGCAATTGCCGGCGCTGCATCCGCCGGTCGAGCAGAAGCCGAAGGTTGTGGAGCGGCGGCCCTCCGCATTCGCAACGCTGTTTTTGGGTTGAGCGCATCGTCGCCGCGGAATGAGCTGTTCGGCGGCGGATGACCTAAGCAATTTCGGGCGACCCCGGACTCCCGCTTCCGGGGCGCAGAAGGAGATTTGCGTCGGCCGGCACCTTGGCGCATCATCAGGCACGGAGGACGTGCGCGGTGGTCGATAAGGTCACATGGCAAAAGGCTGGACGCGTCACGGAACCGGGCCGCTACATGTTCCGGTTCGGTTGGCTGACGGTAACGGCCGACGACCTGAAAGTCTGGGAGCAATTTCCCGAGGCTTCCTTCACCCTCGTCAAGAAGCCCGACGCCGGCCCCGACTCCGACGAATACCATCTCGGCCTGTTCGAGCTGCCGAGCGCGCCGTCGCCGGACCACGGCTAATCATCGCCCTGCAGATCGGTCTCGGCCGGCGTCGCATCCACCGCGGGCCGCGGCGCGACGGCGGGCGCGCGCAGCGTCGTCTCGCTCTCGCCGTCGCCGGGAACCGCCGGCGACCACGGCCGGTCGATCCCGCCGGGCTTGACCGCATCGACGGCGTAGCCGTCCCTGCTCCGTCGCAGCACCAGCGCGCCGTGGCGGCGCAGCCGCTCGGCATCGATCACCGATGCCGCGCAGCCCTGCGGCGCCGGCCGCGTCGTCACGATCAGGCCTGCGCGCTCGCAGTCGTCCGCCAGCGCCTCCGGCCGGGTCGCCAGCGCGACGAAGGCGCCGCCGGGTCCTTGGGTCACGCAGCCGCCGGCATCGCACGAGACGCCCTCGCCAAGCGACGCATCGGTGGCGGTGCGCGCGTCGGCGTCCGCCGCCAGCCACTCCTTGACCAAAAATGCATCCTTGGCGCTGTGCATCAGATGCAGCCGTCCATCACCGCCACGCACCGCGACGTTGCGGCCGTCGCCCGAGATCAGCACGTCCGGCTGCGGCACCCTGAGCGCCCCGACCGAGGCCACCAGCAGCAGCACCGCGCCTGACCAGCGCAGCGGCGTGCGCAGCAGCCCGAGCAGGATGATGCCGGCGCTCGCTGCGATCAGCGGCCCGATGCCGAACGCCGCCATGCGGCCGACCGCGCCCGGGAGTGCGGCGACCCATTGCGTCACCAGGATCATCCAGTCGATGCCAAGACCCATGATCGCCCAGAACACGCCGTCGAAGCCGAACGGCATGGCGACGAGCCCCAGCAGGCCGGCCGGCATCACGACCGCCGAGACCACCGGCATCGCCGCGAGGTTGGCGAGCAGCCCGTAGGGCGTCACGCGGTGGAAATGGAATGCGGCATAGGGCGTCGTCGCCAGCCCCGCCACCAGCGAGGCCAGCATCAGCATCGTGAGCTCGCGCCCGCCCCACAGCGCGACGCGCGCGTCGCCGAATGGTCGGGCGACGCCAGCAGGTTCGGCAGTCCGATCTGCACCAGCGCCACCAGCCCGAGCGTCGCGGCGAAGGACATCTGGAAACTGGGATGCACCAGCGCCTCCGGCGCGATCGCGAGCACGATCAGCGCCGCCACCGCCAGCGTCCGGAAGGTGATCGCGCGGCGGTCGACGATCACGGCGAGCAGCACCACGGCGGTCATGAAGAACGACCGCTGCGTCGCGACCTCCGCGCCCGACAGCAACAGATGGAACGCCGCGGCGACCAGCGCGGCCGCCGCTGCCCATTTCTTGATCGGATGCGCCGCCGTCAGCGCCGGAAACAGCGCGAGCAGCGCGCGCACCGCGAAGAACACGACGCCGGCGACCACGGCCATGTGGTAGCCGGAGATCGACAGCACGTGGCCGAGCCCCGAGATGAACATCGCATCGTTGACCGGCGTCGAGATCGCGTCGCGCCGGCCGGTGAGCAAGGCGGTTGCGATCGCGCGCTGGTCGCCGTCGAGCGTGGTGCGGATCCGCGCGTCGATGGCGTCGCGCAGGCCCTGCATGAAGGCGGCGTAGCGCAGCGCAAAGCCGCCGGTCGCAGGCGGCTCCCTGGTCTTGACCGCGCCCATCACGAAGCCGGAGGCGCCGATGCCCTGGAAATAGAGGTCCCGGCCGAAATCATAGGAGCCCGGGCGCTGTGGCCCGAGCGACGGCATCAGCCGCGCCTTCAACTCAACGAAGCTGCCCACATCGGGCGCGGTGCCCTTCTTCACCGAGAGCCGGACCCGATCGAGCTTCGTCGTGTCGCGCGGGCTCTCCATCGAAACCACGCGCAGCACGAAACGATCGGTCTTCTCGCGGATGTCGCGCGTCTCGACGAAGCCGGTCAGCGCCACCGAGAACATCGGCCGCGCCAGCACCGTGTGAGCAACGCGCGCCGTCTTCCAGGTCGCCG
This sequence comes from Bradyrhizobium sp. BRP56, assembly GCF_020194035.1. Lineage (NCBI taxonomy): Bacteria > Pseudomonadati > Pseudomonadota > Alphaproteobacteria > Hyphomicrobiales > Nitrobacteraceae > Bradyrhizobium > Bradyrhizobium sp. BRP56. The sequence continues at coordinate 309,562 of NZ_JADYVV010000002.1, read as the reverse complement.
TCGCAAAGCCCGCGGCGACCGCGGCCAGCATCACGATGACGGGAAACACGCTGCGCCGCCGCCGCAGCAGCGCCAGCAGGCAGAGCAGGATTGCGACGGTGGCCGCGACCGACAGCACCGGCTCGTGCTCGGCCGCGAAATAGAACGCGATGCCGGTGCCGAACGCCACCGGCACCCAGGGCAACAGGCGGCCAGCGCCGGCCTCGGCGCGCGCCCATTGCCGCAATGTCTCGACGAGAGGCTTCCAGATGCCGGCGCGCGCCGGGAGAAAGCCGCCGACCGGCGCAGCCGTGCGCGGCGGCCACGTCCCCGCGTAGCCGCGTTTGCCGCCCGGCGTCGTGCCCTGCTCCGCCATTCCGCTTGCGATCCCTGCCGGGCGGCAGGCTAGCGGATGGCCCCGTCACCCGACTAGCGGAACGGATGCAGAATACGGACCGGCAACGCCCGGGTACCTGGATCGTCCTGCGCCTTGCCTAGCTCGCGCCGGGCCACGGCTGCCGCCTGCGTCAAATCGATCGAGCCGAAAGTCTCACTAAGATACCGATCACATTAGGAATAGACTGTTCCGATGCCTCCACTCCCAAAGAGACGGGGATGAGGCAGTGACGGCTCGCGGCACTTGAAGGCCGCTGGAGCTCCTCTCAGGTGGCCACAACTCCCCTGAGATCAGGCGTTGCGGACGAACGCGCAAATCTCGCCTGTAACGCCGCGCACCACGCGCACTCCGCGAGCGGATGGATCGCTGAAAAACGCGAGGAGTAGCGTTTGCTTTTGAGAGGAGCAGCACATGGCAATTCAAGTACCAAGCGATTTTCGCCGCGTGATTGTCGCTGCGTCAGTGGGAAACATCATTGAATGGTACGACTTTTATATTTTTGGCAGCCTGGCCGCGGTTCTGTCGGTCAAGTTCTTTGAGCAGTCCCACCCCGTCGCAGCCCTGCTGAGCACGATCGCGCTGTTCACTGCGGGATTCCTGATCCGCCCGCTGGGGGCCTTCCTGTTCGGATGGATGGGCGATCGGGTCGGCCGCAAATATACATTCCTTGTTACGTTGAGCGGAATGGGCCTGGGAACGGGCGCGATCGGACTCATCCCAACCTATGAATCGATCGGCCTGACGGCCGCATTCGTTCTGTTCGGCTTGCGGATGATCCAGGGTCTCTGCCTGGGCGGCGAATATGGCGGCGCCATCACCTACGTCGCCGAGCATGTTCCGGATGACCACCGCGGCTACTACACGGGCTGGCTACAAACCTCGCCGACGCTCGGAATCGTGGTGTCGCTGGCCGTGATCGTTCTGACCCGAACCTGGGCCGGCAATCAGGCCTTTGACGAATGGGCGTGGCGCGTGCCGTTCCTGGTCTCGTTCCTGCTGGTGGCCATCGCCATCTACATCCGCCTGCAGCTCCAGGAGACGCCGATTTTCCAGGAGATCAAGGCGCGCGGACAGATGACCAGGAATCCCTGGCGGGAAGCTTTCCTCAGCGCCAACATCAAGTACATCCTGATCGCGATCGTCGTCCTGATTGGACAGGGCGTGGTCTGGTACAGTGGTCAATTCTGGGCACTGTACTTCCTGCAGCAGGTCTCCAAGGTCGATGCGGTTACCTCGGCCTACATCGTGGGAGCCGCATTGTTGATCGCAACGCCGAGCCTGATCTTCTTTGGTTGGCTGTCGGATCAGATCGGGCGCAAGTCCGTGATCCTCGGAGGAATGCTGCTTGCTGCGATCACCTACTACCCGCTGTATCTGTGGCTCGGCATGGTCACACAGCCGGGACACATCAACTATCCGGTCGCCGTCTTCATCATCTTCATCCTCGTCTGCTACGTCGGGATGGTGTACGGGCCGGTCGGCGCGTTCCTGGCGGAGTTTTTCCCGGCCAGGATCAGGTACACCTCGGTCTCGGTGCCGTATCATATCGGCAATGGTTGGGGCGGCGGATTGGTGCCCTTCATCACGTCAGCCGCCTTCGCGGCGACCGGCAGCATCGGCTACGCGCTGATCTACCCGATTGTCGTTCCCGCGGTGTGCTTCGTGATCGCCGTTTTCATCATGCCCGAGACACGCAAGACCAGAATTTGGGAGCAGATCGAGGCGAAAGCCGCATCGTGACGGAGTCACCTTGCTGACGGGCGACTAGAGCCCCGTTCCGATGGGATCGGAACGGGGCCCAGGAATCCTGTTTTGACGCGTTTTCCTTACGCGAACCGGTATCCACGTCGCCCGAAAACGCTCTCACCCTGCAGGCGCCATGGCCGCCGTCCAGCGAGTGCGGGACGACGCTTCTGAATCGTCCCGTACCCGCCGTCTCTAGCGTGATGTCTCTGTTGAACCTGCATCGGGCGGCAGAGGGGATCCCGCGCCACGCCAATCCCCGCTCCGGCCGCCTTTGGTTGGCGGTCAGGCCAACGTCTCAGTCCGCTTCCTCTCAGCCAGCTCGGTGATGCCAGCGATCGTGCCACCAGGTGGCGAAATCACGATCCATCGTCAGCTCCCAGCACGCGAGCACGATCACCACGACGCCGGCGAGCACGCTGCTCGTCGTGACCGATCCCTGCTGGTAGCCAAACGTCCAGGGTGCGACCACCAGAGCCAACCCCATCAGCATCTCGCCCCATTCCTCCAGATAGGACGGAATGATGAATGCCTCCAGGGCGAACAGCACGACGCCCAATCCGAGCGCGATGGAGATCCAGAGAGCTGCACCGGAGAAGCCCAGTGCAAACGGCGATGCGACCAGCCAGGCGCCTACCAACAGGCTGGCAGCATCCTGCCAGTGTTGAATGCGCATGATCCTCACCTCCTTCTTCCGAAGATATGGTGCGGCGCGGACAAAAAAGCATCTGTCCGACCTGCGATGTGTTGCCGCTGCTGATCCGCAAGCCGACGACCATGCTGCCGTCCGGGCGCCCAGAAGCCGCGCTCCGCAGCCTACGACCTTGGTCCCTCCTCGCAATGCAGCGCGATCCAGATAGCCTGCGAGTTGGGTGCAGCCGCGAGGCGCCCGGCCCCGCGCACCCTCCCTGACTACGAGGGCCCGCCGGCCCTCGACTTTTTGTGTCACGCTCCAGCGCTAAGCCTAGATCAGCGGCGTCTGCGACGAGACGTGGTGGCAGACGATCTTCCAGTCGCCGTCCTCGCGCGCGATCACCCAGGTGATCTTGACGGCGAGCGAGGGCGCATCGCCGTCGAGGAAGAATGACGCGATGCCCGCCATGTTGACGAGATCGGCGTTAGCCCGTTCTGCCCTGACATCGCTGAACTGAACGCGCGGCGCGTGCCAGCGCGGCAGACCGTCAAAGTAGGCTTTGACGCCGTCGCGGCCGCGATACAGCGTCGGGTTCGAGCCGAAGAAGAACGCGCTCTTCGAATAGAGCGCGCTTAACGCATTCGCATCGAGCCTGCTGAAACCCGCCGACCATCTGGCGATGATGGCGGAGGCGATCTCGTCGGATTCGTCAGGCATCGATCCCCCCGTCCGCTTGTCCGCGCGGGACGCGCTTCCTCTCGGCTAGCCCTTGCCGCCGACTTCCTTGGCGAAGGTGTCGCGCAGGCCGATGGTGCGGTTGAACACCAGCCGGTCCGGCTTCGAATCCGCGTCGCGCACGAAATAGCCCTGCCGCTCGAACTGCATCGGGTCGGACGAATTGCTCTCGGCGATCGCCGGCTCGACGCGCGCATCCTTCAGCACTTCGAGCGACTGCGGATTGAGGTCGGCGGCGAAATCGGCCGCGTTCGGGCTCGGATTGGCGAACAGCTGGTTGTAGATACGGATCTCCGCCGGCTTCGACTGCGCTGCCGGCAACCAGTGCATCGTCGCCTTGACCTTGCGGCCGTCGGGCGCATTGCCGCCCTTGGTCAAGGGATCGTAGGTCGCGCGGAGTTCGACGATCTCGCCGGCGTCGTTCTTCACCACGCCGGTGCACTTGATGAAGTAGGCGTAGCGCAGCCGCACCTCGTTGCCGGGCGAGAGGCGGTAGAATTTCTTCGGCGGATTCTCCATGAAGTCGTCGCGCTCGATATAGAGCTCGCGTCCGAACGCGATCTTGCGGGTGCCGGCTTCCGGATTGTCGGGATGGTTGATCGCCTCGATCTCCTCGACCTGCCCTTCCGGATAATTCTCGATCACCACCTTGAGCGGCCGCAGCACTGCCATGCGGCGCAGCGCCGTGCGGTTCAACTCCTCGCGGATGCAGAATTCGAGCATCCCGACATCGACCACACTGTTGGCCTTGGCGACGCCGATGCGCTTGATGAATTCGCGCACCGCGGCCGGCGGCACGCCGCGCCGCTTCAAGCCGGCAATGGTCGGCATGCGCGGATCGTCCCAGCCCGAGACGTGGCCGTCACGGACGAGCTGGGTCAGCACGCGCTTGGACAGCAGCGTATAGGTCAGGTTGAGCCGTGCCATTTCGTACTGGCGCGGCTTCGAAGGCACCGGCAGCTTGTCGAGCAGCCACTCATAGAGCGGGCGGTGATCCTCGAACTCCAGCGTGCAGATCGAATGGGTGATGCCCTCGATCGCGTCCGACTGGCCGTGCGCGTAGTCGTAGCTCGGATAGATCGACCACTTGTCGCCGGTACGCGGATGATGGGCGTGCAGAATGCGGTAGAGCACCGGATCGCGCAGGTTGATGTTGCCGGCGGCCATGTCGATCTTGGCGCGCAGCACGCGGGCGCCGTTCGAGAACTCTCCGGCCTTCATGCGGCGGAACAGGTCGAGGTTCTCCTCGACCGAGCGGTCGCGGAACGGCGAGTTCTTGCCGGGCTCGGTCAGCGTGCCGCGGGAAGTGCGGATCTCCTCCTGCGACTGATCGTCGACATAGGCATAGCCGGCCTTGATCAGGCCCTCGGCCCAATCGTACAGGCGCTCGAAATAGTCCGACGCAAAGAACAGGTTGGCTCCCCAGTCGTAGCCGAGCCAATGGACGTCGGCCTGGATGGAGTCGATGTACTCCTGCTCCTCCTTGGTCGGATTGGTGTCGTCGAAGCGCAAATTGCACTGGCCGCCGAACTCCTGCGCGATGCCGAAATTCAGGGCGATCGACTTGGCGTGGCCGATATGCAGGTAGCCGTTCGGCTCCGGCGGGAAACGGGTCACGATCCGGTTGTGCTTGTGGGAGGAGAGATCGGCCTGGACGATGTCGCGGATGAAGTCGCGCCCTGCCTCTGCCGTCGTGTCAGTCGTCATCAAAGGGTTCCCTGGAGGAGTCAGCTCAACCTTCTGCCAAATTCGTGCCGTCCGGCCAAGCCTGGTTTCAAGCCTGGTTTCAAGCCTGGTTTGAGGCCTGGTTTGGTGGGCAAAAGGTCAGCCGGGGGTTTAGTTATGTCCGGTTCCTGATATACACCACCGCCGTCTCAGCATACGTCTCGCTCGATCATGACCAAACCCGTCGTTACCCGCTTCGCCCCCTCACCGACCGGCTTCCTCCATATCGGAGGTGCCCGCACCGCGCTGTTCAACTGGCTCTATGCCAGGAAGCTCGGCGGCAAGATGCTGCTCCGGATCGAGGACACCGACCGTGAACGCTCGACCAAGGAGGCGATCGACGCCATCCTGGACGGCCTGAAGTGGCTCGAGCTCGATTGGGACGGCGAGGTCATCTACCAGTTCAGCCGCGCCGCCCGCCATCGCGAGGTCGCCGAGAGCCTGCTCGCCGCCGGGCGCGCCTATTACTGCTATGCCTCGCCGGAAGAGCTCACCGCGATGCGCGAGAGGGCGCGCGCCGAGGGCCGCACCCGCCTCTATGACGGCATGTGGCGCGACCGCGATCCGGCCACGGCGCCCGACGGCATCAAGCCGACCATCCGCCTCAAGGCGCCGCAGACCGGCGAAACCGTGATCGAGGACCAGGTGCAGGGCCGCGTGGTCTGGCAGAACGAGAACCTCGACGACCTCGTCCTGCTGCGCGGCGACGGCACCCCGACCTACATGCTCGCGGTCGTGGTCGACGACCACGATATGGGCGTCACTCACATCATCCGTGGCGACGACCACCTGATCAACGCCGCGCGTCAGAAGCAGATCTACGACGCGCTGGAGTGGGAACTGCCGAGCATGTCCCACATTCCGCTGATCCACGGTCCCGACGGCTCGAAACTGTCGAAGCGCCATGGCGCGCTCGGCGTCGACGCCTACCGCGCGCTCGGCTACCTGCCGGCCGCCTTGCGCAACTACCTCGTCCGGCTCGGCTGGAGCCATGGCGATCAGGAGATCTTCTCGACCCAGGAGATGATCGACGCGTTCGACCTCTCGGGCATCGGCCGCTCTGCGGCACGGTTCGATTTCGCCAAGCTGGAGAACCTCAACGGCCACTATATCCGGCAGAGCGACGATCAATCCCTCGTGACCCAGTTCGAGAGCGTGCTGGATTATGTTCCCGAGGGCGCCGCGCTGAAGGCCAAGCTCAACGACACCACCCGCGCGCAATTGCTGCGAGCGATGCCGAGCCTGAAGGAGCGCGCCAAGACGCTGATCGAGCTGATCGCGGGCGCCTACTTCATCTTCGCCGATCGTCCGCTCGCGCTCGATCCGAAAGCGGTGGCGCTGCTGACGCCGGAAACGCGCGCGTTGATCGGCCGCCTGCGCACCGCGCTGGAAGCCGTCAACGACTGGACGGCGGAAACCACCGAGACCGCGATGCGGAATTTCGCCGAGCAGAACAACCTGAAACTCGGCGCCGTCGCCCAGCCGCTGCGGGTAGCACTGACGGGACGCACGACGTCGCCGGGCATATTCGACGTGCTGGCCGTCCTGGGACGCCAGGAGTGCCTTGCCCGTCTCGCCGATCAGGCGGCGTGATCCTGCATGGACCCCCTCCAGGGTCCATCTTGCAGCGCACATGGCAATGAGCTACCCAATTCTGGACGCTTTCTCCACAAGCCGTTCCGCCCCGCCATGGGCCGCAATTTAGCGACTGGGCAAGGTCGGTTTTCGCAACGAATTCATCGGGGATATCACGATGGACGCAAAATCCAGCAAGACAGCCACACTCACCATCGGCAACAAGAACTACGATTTCCCGATCCTGAGCGGCACGGTTGGGCCTGATGTCATCGACATCGCCAAGCTCTACGGCCAGGCCGGGGTGTTCACCTACGACCCCGGCTTCACCTCGACCGGCAGCTGCCAGTCGAAGATCACCTACATCGACGGCGACGCCGGCGTGCTCGAATACCGCGGCTATCCGATCGAGCAGCTCGCCGAGCACGGCGACTTCCTCGAGACCTGCTACCTGCTGCTGTACGGGGATCTTCCGACCCCGGCGCAGAAGAAGGACTTCGACCATCGCGTGATCCATCACACGATGGTGCATGAGCAGATGGCGCGGTTCTTCCAGGGCTTCCGCCGCGACGCTCATCCGATGGCGATCATGGTCGCCGCCGTCGGCGCACTGGCCGCGTTCTATCACGACTCCACCGACATCAACGATCCGCGTCAGCGCATGATCGCCTCGATGCGCATGATCGCGAAGGTGCCGACGCTGGCGGCGATGGCCTACAAGTACACCGTCGGTCAGCCCTTCATCTATCCGAAGAACTCGCTCTCGTTTGCCGAGAACTTCCTCAACATGTGCTTCGCGGTGCCCTGCGAGGACTACAAGATCAACCCGGTGCTCGCCGACGCGCTCGACAAGATCTTCATCCTGCACGCCGACCACGAGCAGAACGCCTCGACCTCGACGGTGCGCATCGCCGGCTCCTCGGGCGCCAACCCGTTCGCCTGCATCGCGGCCGGCATCGCCTGCCTGTGGGGCCCGGCGCATGGCGGCGCCAACGAGGCCGCGCTCAACATGCTCTACGACATCGGCAAGGTCGAAAACATTCCGGACTTCATCGCCAAGGTGAAGGACAAGAACAGCGAAGTTCGCCTGATGGGCTTCGGCCACCGCGTCTACAAGAACTACGATCCGCGCGCCAAGATCATGCAGAAGATGTGTCACGCGGTGCTGAAGGAGACCGGCCACGGCGACGATCCGATGCTCAAGGTCGCGATGGAGCTCGAGAAGATCGCGCTCAGCGATCCCTACTTCATCGATCGCAAGCTCTACCCGAACGTCGACTTCTATTCGGGCATCACGCTGAAGGCGATGGGCTTCCCGGTCTCGATGTTCACCGTGCTGTTCGCGGTCGCCCGCACCGTCGGCTGGATCAGCCAGTGGAGCGAGATGATCGAGGACCCGCAGCAGAAGATCGGCCGTCCGCGCCAGCTCTACACCGGCGTCGCACGCCGCGACTATGTGCAGATCGACAAGCGCAAGTAAGCTGCATCGCTGAAGAGAATCCGGGACGGCGCCATCATTCCTGATGGCGCCGTTTTCGTTTGCCCCGCGCGACTTCGGTCGCGATCGCGTCAAGGCGCGGCAGCCAGAACGCCCTGAACCGGTCGAGCCAGTCGTCGACCTCGCGCAGCCGCACCGGCTCGACCGCATAGATGCGGCGCGTGCCCTCGGCGCGCACCGACGCGAAACCGGCGTCCCGCAAGATCCGCAATTGCTGCGACACCGCCGACTGGGTGATGCCGAACTCGCGCTGCACGACCGCAACGACGTCGCCCGAACTGTGCTCGCCGGTCGCAAGCAGTTCCAGGATGCGCCGGCGGACGGGATCGCCGAGGATGTCGAAGGCGTGCAAGGTCGCTAAAGCGCGATGAGACTGCATCGTCATCCCGCTTTAGCTCTTTGTTTGAGCATGATCTCCGCGCAAACGCTTCGCGTTTGTCGCGAGGGAAAACCGCTTCACACTTTTCCGGATCATGCTCTAGCCTCCGCTCCCCGGCTCCGGCTCGCCGCAATAGGCCGCCGTGGTGTTTGCGGCCGATCTGCGCGCCGCAGCCTCCTCCGTGCCCGCCGCGATCGAGGCCCTGCACCAGTCCTCGCTGGCGTGGCGGATGAATTCCTTGCCGTCGTCGGTGGCTGGCCAGGCGGACGCGGCGGCGCGGTCGAATTCCTCGCCGGGCGGCATGGCCAGATAGAGCGCGAGCCCGAGCAGCGCGAGATCCCAGCCGACGCCTACCGCACCGGCCCCGTAGCGGTCCCAGAAGTCGCCCTCGATCACCGAGAGGTGTTCCAATTCCAGGCGCGTGGCGTCCGGGCCATTCTCGGCCAGCGTGACGCTAACCCAGCTGACCGTGCCCATGGACTCCCAAGTGACGGCAAGCCGTCGCGGCGGCTCACACGTCGTGATCTCGCCGCCCGCGTGGCCCTGGAACTGATAGCGGCCGCCAAGCCTCAGGTCGCCCGAGATCGGCAGGAACCAGCGCGGAATGCGTTCGGGGTTGGTCAGCACATCCCAGAGATCGGCAATGTCGGTGTCGTAGCTGCGGGTCGCGATCACCGCCCGCGCCGGCTTGCCGTCGCGTTCCCGGAAGGCGACTTCGCGAACGACGGCTCCGACATAGGCGACCGGGTCGATCTTCATGGCAGGCTCTGTATCTATATTAGATATCGCTAATATTAGTACGGTCTAAATATTCAGCGCAAGCGGGATCGTCGCGGCGGGATGTCGCTACAGAGCGAGGACACCATCGATTGGCTAAGTCGAACGGCGCCCCATCTCCGCCAGCACGATGTCGGCGGCGCGTACGCTCGGCGGCTGGTCGCCGGTGGACATCTTCCCGTCCATCGTCGCGAATCCCACGAGCTGCCGCAGACGATCGGGTGTATCCGCAAGCACGTCACCCAGCGCCGCTGCGAGCTTGTCCGGCGTGCAGTCCTCCTGCAGGAACTCGGGAATGATATCGCTGCCGATCACGAGATTGGCGAGGATCACCGACGACACCCGGATCGCCCGGCGCAGGATGAACGCCTCGGCGGCGCCGACGCGATAGGCCGTCACCATGGGAATCCCTGACAGCGCGAGCTCCAGTGTCACCGTGCCCGACTTCGCGAGCGCAGCGCGGGCGACGCGGAACGCGGCGCGCTTTTCTGTCTCGCCGATCGCGAGCCGCGGCACCACCGGCCACGACGCGACGCCTTCGCGCACCATCGCCTCGAGATGCGGCATGGTGGGGAGCACGAGCTCGAACGGCGTTTGTTTGCTGAGCTGGCCCAGCGCCGTGCCGAACAGCGCCAGATGATGCCTGATCTCGCTGCGCCGGCTTCCGGGCAATACCAGCAGTACCGGAGGCTGCGCATCGCGCCGCTTCTGCTCGTCCTCGTTCGGGCGCAGCGTGGCGAGCTGCTCGGTCAGGGGGTGGCCGACATAGCTGCACGGCGGTCCCTGCAGCTTGCGATATTCCTCCGGCTCGAACGGCAGCAGCGCGAGCACGTGGTCGACATACCCCCGCATCGCGCGCGCCCTGCCCGGCCGCCAGGCCCAGACCGACGGCGACACGTAGTCGACGATCGGAATGTTCGGATTGCGGGCGCGGACACGACGGGCGACGCGGTGGGTGAAATCGGGGCTGTCGATGATGACGAGCATGTCAGGCGCGTCGGCGAGCGCGGCATTGGCGGTGCGCCGGATCAATCGCAGGATTTTCGGCAATTGCTTCACGACGGCGGCAAAGCCCATGATCGAGAGCTCTTCGATCGGAAACAGCGGGGCGATACCCTGAGCAGTCATCGCCCGGCCGCCGACGCCGGAAAACTGCACGGCATCGCCGAGCCGCTGGCGCAGCACCTGCATCAGCGCCGCGCCGAGGCGGTCGCCGGATTCCTCGGTCGCGATGAGGAAGATCTTGCGAGCGGTGCTGGGGCTGCGCACCTGCATCAGCCCGCCAGCCCGATGACAAACAGCCCCCTGGCGTCGGCGGCCTCGACCAGGGCCTGCGGCTCGGCGGCCAGCGTGTTGCCGGCAATCACGGCGATGCCGGCGATACCCGCTGCTGCCGCGCCCTCGACCGTCCGCGGGCCGATCGTCGGCAGATCGAAGCGCAGATCCTGCCGGCTCTTCGGAGCCTTCACCAGCACGCCGCGGCCGGCCTTGGCGCGAATGCGACCCTCGGCGCGCAGCCGCGCGACGCGCGCGAGCAGCCCGTCGGTACCCTCGATATCCTCGACCGCTACCACATGACCGTCGATCACCACGGCCGCCTGACCGATGTCGAACGGGCCGAGCGCGTCAAGCACGCCGCGTCCGCGCGCGATGTCGGCGAGCGCCGTGCTGTCGGGCGCCGCGCGCGTCACGGCGCCCTCCGGCATCAACAGATCGGGCGCGACATCCTTGATCCCGACCATGCGGAAGCCCTGCTGCTCGAGGATGCGGCCAACGCTCGACAGCAAATGATCGTCGCCGCCGCGAAATGCGCGCACGACGTGGCCGAGCAGGCGCAGCGTGCCCCAGTCGAGCCGGATCTCCGACAGCGCGGGCCGCACCAGGGTGCCGATGAAGATCAGATCGCGGCAGCCTTCGTCGCGGAACAGCCGGGTCGCCCGCCCGAGCTGGCCGACCGAGATCCAGCGGTGACGAAACCGCTGCGCGCGCGCCGGATCGCAGGCGCCGCGCAGCGCGAACAGCACTGGCGTGATGCCGCGCGCAACCAGGGAGTCGGCGACCGCGAACGGCATGGCGCCGCCGCCGGCGATGACGCCGACCGGCGAGGAAAGCGAGGGAGCCGCTGACGTCATGCTGGCGGCCATCCCCTGCTCAATTGGTATCGGCGGGAAGGCAGAGCGGGCGCAGCTTGCCGCCCTCGATGAAGGCCAGGATTTCCGCAATCGCAGGATCCTCGCCCGCCAGCGGCTGCACCGAGGCCAGCCGCTCGGCGAAGATGCCGGGGCCGTGGAACAGCTTTTGATAGAACGCGCGCACCGTCGCCAGCCGCGCCTTGGTGAACTGGCGGCGCCGCATGCCGATGATGTTGAGTCCTTCCAGAACCGCGTACTGACCGTTGGCGAGGCCGAACGGGATGATGTCGCCGCGAACGCCGCAGACGCCACCGATCATCACCTGCGAGCCGACGCGGGTGAACTGGTGCACAGCCGACAGCCCGCCGATATAGACGAAGTCGCCGATCTCGCAGTGGCCGCCGAGCGTCGCCGACGTCGCGAAGATCACGCCATTGCCGACCATGCAGTCATGGCCGACATGGCTGTTGTTCATGAAGAAGCCGCGATCGCCGACGCGGGTGAGCCCACCGCCCTTGACCGTGCCGACATTCATCGTCACGCCCTCGCGGATGGTGCAGGCTTCGCCGACTTCGAGGCGGGTCGGCTCGCCGCGATAGCTGAGATCCTGCGGCGGCCCGCCGAGCGCTGCGAATGGCGATATGATGCAGCCGGCGCCGATCCTGGTATGCCCGCTGATCGTGACATGCGCGATCAGCTTGCAGTTCTCACCGAGCACGACATTGGGGCCGATGATGCAGTACGGACCGATCTCGGTGCCGGCCCCGATCACAGCGCCATCGGCAATCCGCGCGGTCGGGTCGATCATGCTCATGAAATTTCGGTCCGGAATTCGTTAATGGCGCCAAGGTGCTATCGAGGCGCCAGGCTGTCGATTGGGGCGGTCGTTAGCGCGACTTTGCCCGCCCTGTCCAGTGACGTATGATGACGGCCTGTTGCAAGAGAAGGTCGCAACCGAACCATGGTCCGGGCCGCCGCGCTGATCCTCAGCCTGCTCTCTGCGCCAATCGGCCCGGAGACGGTCGATCTCGGCAACAGCACGGCGGTCGACCTCTCGAGCTTCGAATGCCGCGACATCAACCGCAGCACGATCGTCCAGCGGGTCTGCTACAGCACGGATCAGCGCGCGCTGCTGGTGGCGGTCAGAGGCAGCTACCAGCACTATTGCGGCGTCCCTGCCGAAACCTACGACGCGCTGATGAACGCACCGTCGATGGGCATCTTCCTCAATCGCGTCCTGCGGATCGCGGGCGCGGACGGCCGCTACACCTGCACAACGTCGTGAGCCCGGCGCGGACTAATCCGTCAGCATCGCACCGACATCGGCCTCGGCGACGACCTGGCCGTTGACCTTGGCATCACCGTGAAACCACCACATCGTCTTGCGCCGACCGAGCGAGCGCATGTGATACTCGATGGTGTCGCCGGGCATCACCGGCTTCCTGAACTTGCACTTGTCGATGGTGAGGAAATACACCGCGCGCGGCTTCTCGGTGCCCTCGACCGACTTGATGCCGATGACGCCGGCGGTCTGGGCCATCGCCTCGATCATCATCACACCGGGGTAGACCGGGCGGTCCGGGAAGTGGCCCTGGAACGGCGGCTCGTTGAAGGTGACGTTCTTGATGCCGATGCCGCTGTAGTCGGTGCGGATCTTGATCACCCGGTCGATCAGCAACATCGGAAAGCGATGCGGGAGCGTCTTTAGGATATCGTTGATATCCACCAACTCGAATTTGACCGGTGCCTCCTCCATCACTCCTGCCCCTCACCTTTGGCTTCGTTGTCGCGCACCAGACGCTCCACTGCGATAATTTCCCTGAACCACTGCTTGGTCGGCTTGGCGAAATGCCCGCCCCACCGACCGTTGGCCGGGATGTCGTCCTTGACCGCGCTCATCGCCGTCACCTGGGCGCCGTCGCCGATCTTGAGGTGGTTGTTGATGCCCACCTTGGCGCCGAGCGCGACATTGTCGCCGATGGTCAGGCTGCCGGCGAGCCCGATCTGGGCCGCCAGCAGGCAGTGCCGGCCGATCGTCACATTGTGGCCGATCTGGACCTGATTGTCGATTTTGGTGCCCTCGCCGATCACGGTGTCGCGCAGGGAACCGCGGTCGATGGTCGAGGCGGCGCCGACCTCGACGTTGTTCTGGATCACCACGCGGCCGGTCTGCGGCACCTTCACATGGCCGGCCGGCCCGAAGAAGATGAAGCCGTAGCCGTCCTGGCCGATATTGCAGCCGGGATGGATCAGGACGTTGTTGCCGATCAGCGCGAACTGAATGGTGGTCTTGGCGCCGACATTGCAGTCGCGGCCGATCTTGACGTCGGCCCCGATCACCGCGCCGGCGCCGATGATGGTGCCCGAGCCGATCTCGACCCGCGGGCCGATCACGACCAGCGGATCGACGATGACGCCGTCCTCGAGGCGCGCGGTGGGATCGATGATCGCCGACGGCGCGATGCCCTCGGTGTCGAACCAGGATTGCGGCCGCAGGGCATCGGCGTGCCATTCGCGGGCGAGCTCGACGAACGCCTGGAACGGCTTCGCCGCCCGCAGCACGGCAGTGCCCTTCGGCACCTGCGCCTCGAAGCGCGGGCTGACCAGACACGCCCCGGCCTTGGTCGCGGCAAGCTGGTCGGCGTATTTCAGATTGTCGAAAAAGGCGAGATGCATCGGACCGGCCTCGTCGAGCGAGGCCAGCCCCCTGATCTGAAGCGCGCCCCTTTCGGGGTCGACCAGTTGCGCCTTCGTCAGCGCGGCTATTTCAGCCAGCGATGACGAAGGAGGACTCTTGTAGAAGATCGGCTGCGCCATTCCATCCGTCGCAGTCCGGTTGGCAATCGGTCTTAGAACGTCGTACCGCCGCCAAACCGGAATTCTTGCGTGCGGTCAAACGCACCCTTGGTCAGCGGCACCGCGTAGTCGAAGCGCAGCGGGCCGAACGGTGACTGCCAGATCAGGCCGACACCGACCGAGGTACGGACAACCTTGCTGTCGTCGTAACTCAGGCCAAGGCACGTACCCGGAGACGGCGGATTGTTCGTCGGCCTGACACAGCCAGGCACGTTGACTTCGCCGGTCGCCGCCCACGAGGTCGGGCCCTGGTAGTCGTACAGGCCGCCGGCGTCGGCATAGACCGCGCCCTTGAGCCCGACTTCCTTCGGCAGGAACCAGAACGGCATCTGCAGTTCCGCCGACACGCCCCAGTACTTGGTGCCGCCGATGGCGTCCATGGTGCCGTACGGGTTGATGTCACGCGGACCGATACCGTTCGGCGCAAAGCCGCGGACCAGGTTCGGGCCCATCTGGAAGTGATCGAGCATGCGCAGGTCCGAGGTCCCGAGCTTGTTCAGGATGCCGCCCTGGGCGTGGATCACGCCGACGATGTCGGAGACCAGCGGGGTGTAGTACTTCGCGTCGATCGCGGTCTTGATGTAGCTGACGTCACCGCCAACACCGGCGAAGTCCTGCTTGAAGTCGACGATCAGACCGTCGGTCGGGTTCTTGTTGTTGTCGAGCGTGTTGTAGTTGAGCGTGTAACCCAGCGCCGACGTGAGGGTCTTGCCGCCCGCCAGCTCCTTGCGGACCGGCAACGAGGCTTCGCCGTCAAAGAAGCAGCCGAGACCATTGGTCGACACCAAGCTGATCCCGTTCAGGTTCGCATAGGCCGGGCTCGGATTGAACGCGGGGTTGGGCGTTCCATCCGGCAGGGTCGGCACGTTGTTACAGTTGTTCAGCGTCGACGGCAGGGTGATTTCCTGCTGGTAGATCGAGTAGCGCAGCTGCAGCGAGAGATCTTCCCGCAGGCTGAAGCCGAGCCGCGGGCTGAAGCCCAGCGTCTTGGTGCCGTACGCGATGTAGCTGTTGGACAGCTGCTGGCGCTGATAGAGGTCGAGGCCGAGCGCGACGCGGTAGTCGAGCAGATAGGGCTCGACGAACGACAGCGAGTAGCCACGGGCATACTGGCCGTAGGTCACCGACGCCTTCGCGTACAGGCCGCGGCCGAGCAGGTTGCGCTCGGAGACGCTGACTTCGGCCAGCGCGCCGTCGGTGGTCGAGTAGCCGCCCGACACCGAGAAGTCGCCGGTCGATTTCTCCTCGAGATCGACGATCAGGATGACGCGATCGCTGGAGGAGCCCGGCTCGGTGGTGATCTTCACCGTCTTGAAGAAGTCGAGGTTCTTCAGCCGGCGCTCGGCACGGTCGACCAGCGCACGGTTGTAGGCGTCGCCTTCCGAGATATCGAACTCGCGGCGGATCACGTAGTCGCGGGTACGGCTGTTGCCGCGGATGTTGATGCGCTCGATATAGGTGCGCGGACCTTCGTCGATCGCGAAGGTGATCGACACCGTGTGATTGTCGAAGTTGCGATCGCCGCGCGGCCGGACCACCGCGAATGCGTAGCCGCGGCGCGATGCCTCGATCTGCATCTCCTCGACCGACTTCTCCAGCGCCTCGGCGTTGTAGAGCGAGCCGACGTTGACGCGCGAGTAGGTGCGCAGCGCGTTCGGGTCGAGCGTTGCGATCGACGACGTATAGTTGACGGACGCGACGCGGTACTGCTGGCCTTCCTCGATCTTGAAGGTAACCAAAAAGCCCTTCTTGTCGGGATCGTATTCGGTCAGCGCGGCCACGACCTGGACGTCGGCATAGCCGTTCTTGAGATAGAAGCGACGCAGCAGGTCGCGATCGGCCTCGACCCGGTCGGGATCGTAGACGTCGTTGCCGCCGAGGAAGCTCAGGATGTTCGATTCGCGGGTCTTGATGACGTCGCGCAGGCGGGACGCCGAATAGGCGCTGTTGCCGATGAACTCGATCGACCGGACGCCGGTCTTCACGCCTTCATTGACCTCGAAGATCAGGTCGACGCGATTGTTCGGCTGCTCGATGATCTGCGGATTGACCCGCACGTCGTAGCGGCCGGACCGACGGTAGATTTCGGCGATGCGCAGGGCGTCCGACTGGACCATCGGGCGCGAGAACGTGCCGCGCGGCTTGGACTGAACTTCAGCGGTGAGCTGTTCGTCCTTGATCTTCTTGTTGCCCTCGAAGGCAACGCGGCCGATCACCGGGTTCTCGACCACGACCACGACGAGGCGCCCGCCCCGCTGGTCGATATGGACGTCCTGAAACAGGCCGGTCTCGATCAGCGCCTTCAGACCGTCGTCGATCTGGGCCTGGGCCAGCCGACCGCCCGGTCCGGGATGGAAGTAGGAGCGGATGGTTTCAAGCTCGACACGGCGGTTCCCCTCCACCGTGATCGAATCGACGGTCTGCGCCGACGCAGGCACAGACACAGCTACGGTCGCCAAGGTGGCAACCACCGGCGCGGCGAACATGACCAAGGCGGCGAACAGCCCCCCCCTCACTCGCATTCCAAACATCATGCGCAATGCGCCCTTATCTTAACGATGCCAGATCGTTCCCCAACGACCCGACAGATTCCCAACCTGCCGCTCAGCTTGTAACCAAATTTGCCAAGGGGGCAAACTTACTAGAGCTGAACATTTCCATTTTCGTTCCAAGACGTTGCCCATTGGCAACGCCACAAAAAAGCCCGTTTCAGGACCCGGCGATCCTGAGGATGTCGTTATACGTCGCAAACACCATCAGCATCAGGACCAGACCCAGCCCGATTCGGAAACCCACCTCCTGCGTCCGCTCCGACAGCGGGCGTCCCCGCAGCGCCTCCGCGCTGTAGAAAAGCAGGTGTCCGCCATCCAAAAGCGGGATCGGAAACAGATTCAGCAGGCCGATCGAGACCGACAGGATGGCGCAAAGATTGATCACGAACTGGAACCCGGCGCTCGCGGCCTGCCCCGACAGCTTCGCGATTCCAATGACGCCGCTCACCTCGGCCGGATTGCCGGTTCCAACGAACAGCGAGCCCAGGAACTTGAACGTGCTGGAAATGATGTACCAAACCTGCTCGACGCCGATCTTCAGGGCCTCCAGCACGCCGACCGAGGCGCTGGTCGCTTCGCCGACCTGAGCCTTGTGCTCGATTCCGAGCACGCCGATTCGGTGGGCATTGCCGAAGGGATCCTTGACCTCCCTGAGCGCCGGCGTCGCCTTGAGCGCGACGATCGCGCCATCGCGCTTCACCTTGAACCCAAGCTCTGAACCTGCATTCGAAGCTACAATCCGCTGCATGTCGGCGAAGCTCTGGATCGCGCTGCCGTCGATATCCACGACGACATCGCCGACCTTGAAGCCTGCATTCGCGGCGACGCTTTCGGCCACCAGGCCGTCGACCCGGGCAATCGTGCTCGGCTTGCCGTAGTAGAGCGCCATGCCCGCGAAAATCAGGGCGCCGAGAATGAAGTTCGCCACCGGGCCGGCCGCAACGATGGCGGTGCGCTTTCCGACCGATTTGTGATGGAAGCTGCCTTCACGCTCTTCCGCCGTCATGGCGGCGAGCGTCTCGGTGGACGGCGTCGAAGCCTCGCTGTCGTCGCCGAAGAATTTGACGTAGCCGCCGAGCGGAATCGCCGAGATCTTCCAGCGCGTGCCATGCCGGTCGTTGAAGCCGGCGAGCTCCGGACCGAAGCCCAGCGAGAACGTCAACACCTTCACGCCGGCCCAGCGCGCGACCAGGAAGTGGCCGAGCTCATGGAAGAAGACGACGATGGTCAGGACGAAGAGGAAGGGAACGATGGTACCGAGAAGCCCATGACTCAACGCATTGATACTATGAATAAAATACTCGGGCATTCGATTTTCCCTCGACAAGAGCCAAAGGCTCCGTCCCCAACCCTCTAGGTTGCCTTTAAGGCAATTTGAGGCAATAGGGCGGCAGCTTTATTTCGCGCGATATGGTCAACGGAAATCGCATCATCCGCCGAGTGCAGTGGTGGCTGATTCCCTGACTTGATCCAATCGTTCATCGTCGCCTCGACCAGCCGGGCGATCGCGCCGAACTTGATCTTGCCGGCGATAAACGCGGCGACCGCGATCTCGTTCGCGGCGTTGTAGACCGTCGTCGCGCCGTGCCCCATCCTCAGCGCCTCGTAGGCCAGCCGCAGCCCCGGGAAGCGCTCAAAATCCGGCGCCTCGAAGGTGAGCTGTCCGATCTTGGCGAGGTCGAGCTTGGCGGACGGGCCGACGACGCGGTCGGGCCAGCCGAGGCAATGCGCGATCGGGATCCGCATATCGGGCGTGCCGAGCTGGGCGACCACCGAGCGATCGGAGAACTCGACCATGCCGTGGATAATCGACTGCGGGTGCACCAGCACGTCGATTTCATCGGGCGTCAGCGCGAACAGATAGGACGCCTCGATCACCTCGAGACCCTTGTTCATCATCGACGCGGAATCGATCGTGATCTTCTGCCCCATGCTCCAATTGGGATGCTTCAGCGCCTGTTCCAGCGTCGCCTGCTCGATGTCGGCGGGCGCCCAGGTACGGAACGGGCCGCCGGACGCGGTGATGATCACCCGCGTCAGTTCCTCGCGATTGCCGGAAGCCAGCGCCTGGAACAGCGCATTGTGCTCGGAGTCCGCCGGCAGGATGCAGGCGCCGGCCTTCCTGGCCCGCTCCATGAAGATATCGCCGGCGCAGACCAAACATTCCTTGTTGGCCAGCGCGACGGTGGCGCCACGATCGACCGCGGCAAGCGCGGGCTTCAGCCCGGCCGCGCCGCTGACCGCCGCCATCACCCAATCGGCCGGCCGCGCGGCCGCTTCGATAATCGCGCTCTCCCCGGCCCCGCATTCGGTCCGGGTTCCGGCCAGCGCGTCCTTCAGTTCCGAAAGCTTCGCCGGATCGGCAATGGCGGCGAACCGCGCGCCGAATTCCTTGGCCAGCTTGGCGAGGCCCTCGACATTGCTGTTCGCGGTCAGCGCCTCGACCCGGTAGCGGTCGCGCGCGCCGCGCAGCAGATCCATGGTGCTGTCGCCGATCGAGCCGGTAGCACCGAGGACGGTTACGGTCCGCAGGGCGGATGCCGCCGCTGCCTTGTTGTTACGCAACGGAACTGCGCTCATCTCATCACCAAACCATAAGACCGCGCCCGACGCCATCGGCGCCACCACGGAGAAAGCCGAAAATCGCCGCCACAATGACGGCCGCGACAAATCCGTCCAGGCGGTCCAGGAGGCCGCCATGACCGGGAATGATGTGACTCGAATCCTTTACGCCGAACCGCCGCTTCACCGCGGATTCGAAGAGATCGCCAAGTTGCGAGACCACCGACAACACGGCGCCGAGCATCAAGAGCGGACCGGTCGAGCCGATCTCAAAGGCGGCAAAGCCGGCAGCGACCAGCAGGCTCGCCACGAAGCCGCCAACCGCGCCCGCCCACGTCTTCTTCGGGCTGACCCGCACCCAGAGCTTCGGCCCGCCGATGCTGCGGCCCGCGAAGTAGCCGCCGATATCGGTGACCCACACGATCAGCAACACGAACATCAGCGCGGCAAAGCCCTTCGCCGTGTCGAGGCGCAGCAGGACCGATGCGATCTCGGCCCCTGCCGCATAGAGCAATCCGGCAATGGCCCAGTTGCGCCGCGCGCCGGACGTCAGCGCCACAACAACCGCACCGGCGGCGAGTACGATCAGGGCCGCATCGATACGGCCGGCCATCAGGCACAGTCCGGCGAGCAGCAACGCGACCACGCCGGGCACCACGACACGGAGTTCGCGTCCGAGTCCGGTGACACCAAGCCATTCCGCGAACAATCCGGCCGCCGCCAATGTCACGAGGAGCGACCAGGCGACGCCACCCATATAGGCCAGCGCGATCGCAACCGGCGCCAGCACCAGCGCCGCAATCACGCGCATCGCGAGATTGCGCGACCCCCGCTCGTTTGCTGCCGCCGGCGCGGCCTCGCCCTCGGTCACGATCCGGTTTTCGCAGCGAGCCCGCCGAACCGGCGCTCGCGCTTGCCGTATTCCGCAATCGCGCCTTCGAGCGCCGCCTTGTCGAAATCCGGCCAGTGAATCGGCACGAACACGAGTTCGCTATAGGCGGCCTGCCACATCAGGAAGTTGGACAGACGCTGCTCGCCGCTGGTGCGGATAATCAGATCCGGATCCGGAATGTCGGGCGCATCGAGATATTGCCCGAGCGTGTCGGCATCGATGGAGTTGGCGTCGCGCTTGCCTTCGGCGACCTCGCGCGCGAGGCGCCGCGCCGCGGCGGCGATCTCCGCCCGCGAACCATAGTTGAAGGCGACCACAAGGCTGAGCTTGACGTTGTTCTTCGTCAGCTCCTCTGCCTCGTTGAGCAGCGCGCAGATGTCGGCGTCAAGCCCGTCACGCTCGCCGATCACGCGCACCCGCACCCCGTCACGATGCAGCGTCGCCAGATCGTTGCGGATGAAGCGGCGCAACAGGCCGAACAGATCGCCGATCTCGCTCGCGGGCCGCGACCAGTTTTCCGAGCTGAAAGAAAAAATGGTGAGATAGACGATGCCGAGTTCATGGGCCGCACGCACCACGCGGCGCAGCGCTTCGACGCCGCGGCGATGGCCCTCGACGCGCGGCAGGCCGCGCGAAGCGGCCCAGCGCCCGTTGCCGTCCATGATGATGGCCACATGCAACGGACTGCCGGAGCGATCCGGTCCGTCAGTTGCTGGGGCGGCGGCGTTCGACATCGGCTCGTTCCCGTAGCGCCTTCAGACCGTCAGGATTTCCTTTTCCTTGGCGGCAAGCAGCTGATCGACTTCGGCGATCACGCCGTCGGTCGCCTTCTGCACCTCGTTCGACAGGCGCTCTTGATCGTCCTCGGAGATCTCGTGATTCTTCTCGAGCTTCTTGATCACGTCGAGGCCGTCGCGGCGCACGTGGCGTACCGCGACCTTGGCCGCTTCCGCGTATTTGTGCGCGACCTTGACGAGTTCCTTGCGGCGCTCCTCGTTGAGTTCGGGAATCCGCAAGCGCAGCACCTGTCCTTCGGTCGCCGGCGACAGGCCGAGGTTGGAGTCGACGATTGCCTTCTCCACGGCCTTGACCATCGTCTTGTCCCAGACCTGCACCGAGAGCAGGCGCGGCTCGGGCACGCTGATGGTGGCAACCTGGTTGAGCGGCATATGCGAGCCGTAAGCCTCGACCTGGACCGGCTCCAACATGGAGGCCGCGGCACGGCCGGTGCGCAGGCCGCCGAGCTCGTGCTTGAGCGATTGCGTGGCGCCCTGCATGCGGCGCTTCACGTCGTTGATGTCAAAACCAGCTGCGGCCATGACGTTTCTCCCTTTCACTAGAAACCGGCTGTCGACGCCCTCGGGTCCAAAATCTGGACCCGGAGGCGCGGCAATCAGCCGGCGACGACGGTGCCGTGTCCGGTACCGCGCAGAATCGCACCGATCGAACCGGGCTCCGCGATAGAGAACACGATGATAGGCAGCGACGTCTCGCGGGCAAGTGCGAAAGCGGTCGCGTCCATGACCTTGTAACCGCCCTCGATCGCCTGCGAATGGGTCAGGCGGTCGAAGCGCTTGGCTTTGGGGTCCTTCTTCGGATCGGCGCTGTAGACGCCGTCGACATTGGTGGCCTTCAGCACCGCCTGCGCACCGATTTCGGCCGCGCGGAGCACAGCAGTGGTGTCGGTCGTGAAGAACGGGTTGCCGGTTCCACCGCCGAGCAGGACGATGCGTCCCTCGGCGAGATATTTGTGCGTTGCACTACGGGTGAACAGCTCGGAAATCTCCGGCATCACGAATGCCGACAAGGTCCGCGCCGGGGTTCCCTTGCGCTCGATCGCCGCCTCCAGCGCGAGGCAGTTCATCATGGTGGCAAGCATGCCCATGGTGTCGCCGGTCGGCCGGGAGACGCCGCGCGAGGACACCTCGACGCCGCGGACGATGTTGCCGCCGCCGATCACGACGGCGACCTCGATACCGAGCTTGCGGGCTGCGATCAGGTCGTCGGCGATACGATCGACCGTCGGTTGATCGATACCGAACCCGTGGGAGCCGGCCAGATATTCGCCGGACAGCTTGATCACCACGCGACGATAGATCGGCTCAGCCATGATGCGATCGCTTTCTTATCCCGCGCAGGCAGGCCTCCGGCGCAGAGCGCCGGACGCCTTGGTGTCAGCGGTTACTTCTTGCCGCTGGCGGCCGCGACTTCGGCGGCGAAGTCGCTTTCCTGCTTCTCGATTCCCTCACCGAGAGCATAGTTCACAAAGCCAGCGATTTTGATCGGCCCGCCGACCTTACCCTCAGCTTCCTTCACCGCCTGGGCAACCGACTTGCCGCTGTCGTGGATGAAGGCCTGATCGAGCAGGCAGACCTCCTTGTAGTAGGTCTTCAGGCCGGAATCGACGATCTTCTCGATGACGTTCTCCGGCTTGCCCTGCTGGCGGTACTTGTCGGCCAGCACGTCCTTCTCGCGCTTGACGGTCTCCGGATCGAGCCCGGCCGGGTCGAGCGCCAGCGGCTTGGCCGCCGCCACGTGCATGGCGAGCTGGCGGCCGAGCACCGCGAGCTCGTCGGTCTTGCCGGTGGACTCCAGCGCCACGATCACGCCGATCTTGCCGGCGCCTTCGACGACCGCGTTGTGGACATAGCTCGACACCACGCCCTTGCTCACATCGAGCGAAGCGGCGCGGCGCAGCGTCATGTTCTCGCCGATGGTCGCGATTGCGTCGGAGATCGCGGTCTCGACGGTGACGTCGCCGACCTTGGCCGCCTTGATCTTCTCGACGTCAGCGCCGTTGTGCAGCGCGACCTGGGCGATCATCTTGACCAGGCCCTGGAACTGCTCATTGCGCGCAACGAAGTCGGTCTCCGAGTTGACCTCGACCAGCACGCCCTTGGTGCCGGAGGTCAGCGCGCCGATCAGGCCCTCGGCCGCGACGCGGCCGGCCTTCTTGGCGGCCTTGGAGAGGCCCTTCTTGCGCAGCCAATCCTGCGCTTCCTGCATGTCGCCGTTGTTCTCGGTCAGCGCCGCCTTGCAATCCATCATGCCCGCGCCAGTCGATTCGCGGAGCTCCTTGACCATCGCTGCTGTGATCGTTGCCATCGTTCAATGCCCTTCTTGCCTGTAAAGAAACTGCGGCGCCCGATGGCGCCGCTGTCTGCGACAGGGAGATCGTTGTTCGTGGAATAGAAGCGGCGGCCGGGCGAGACCCGGCCACGCCGCGCAACTTTTATTCCGCTTCGGCGAGCGTCTTGGCCTGGGCGACCCAGGCGTCGGCACGGCTCGGCAGACCGACTTCTTCGCCGATCTTGTGTGCGGTGTCGTGGTCGAGCTCGGCGAGCTGCCAGTAGTGGAAGATGCCGAGGTCGTTGAGCTTCTTCTCGATCGCACCGGACACGCCAGTGAGCTTCTTGAGGTTGTCGGCGGTGCCGCGCGGGCCGGCAAGGCCCTGGAAGCCGGACGGCGCAGCCGCCGGAAGGTCTTCCTGCACGGGCGTCGCCGACGCGCCGATGTCGATTCCGGAATCGCCCTGAGCGCGCGAGATGCCATCGATGGCGGCGCGCGCCACGAGATCGCAATACAGCGAGATCGCGCGGCCGGCGTCGTCATTGCCCGGCACCACATAGGTGATGCCCTTCGGGTCCGAATTGGTGTCGACGATCGCGGCGACCGGGATGTTGAGCCGCTGGGCTTCCTGGATCGCGATGTCTTCCTTGTTGGTGTCGATCACGAAGATCATGTCGGGAAGACCGCCCATGTCCTTGATGCCGCCGAGCGAACGGTCGAGCTTGTCGCGCTCGCGCTGCAGCGTCAGCCGCTCCTTCTTGGTGTAGGAGTTGGCTTCGCCCGACGACAGCACGTCGTCGAGATGACGCAGACGCTTGATCGAGGCCGAGATCGTCTTCCAGTTGGTCAGCGTGCCGCCGAGCCAGCGCGAGTTGACGAAGTACTGCGCCGAACGCTTGGCAGCGTCGGCAACGCCGTCCTGGGCCGAGCGCTTGGTGCCGACGAACAGGATGCGGCCGCCCTTGGCGACGGTATCGCTGACCGCCTGCAGGGCACGGTGCAGCATCGGCACGGTCTGCGCGAGGTCGATGATGTGGATGTTGTTGCGGGCGCCGAAGATGTAATCCTGCATCTTCGGATTCCAGCGGTGGGCCTGGTGGCCAAAGTGAACGCCAGCTTCAAGCAACTGACGCATAGAAAAATCGGGTAGCGACATAGTGATAATTCTCCGGTTGGTTCCTCCGGAAACGTGTGAGCAAACGCGCCTGAATGGCCCGGTTGCCACCGGACGGCCTTGAGAGCCATGTTTCCGTGTGAGATGGCGCGCTATATAGCGCGATTTGCGCCAGAAGCAAGGAAATACGGCCGGTTACACCGGCCGGCCGGGCCCAAATCGTGCCGAAACGGCCCTGTTTGGCGCCCGGAGTCCCCAGTTTACAGGGTCTGCACGTCGACCACGCCCGCCACCGCCTTGATCGCGCCGGCGATCTGCGGCGAGACCTTGTAGCGGCCGGGCAGCTTCATCTCCACCTCGGTTTCGAGGTCCAGCATCATCACCAGCGAGACGTCGCCATCGGCCCCCGCCGCCGGTGGCGGCGCGGCGGCCGGCTTCACGGCCGGTGCCTTTGCGGCGCCGCCCGGGGCGGGCGCGGCTTCCGGCATGTTGAGGCGGCGGGCGATCGACTCCAGCGGCTTGGTGTCGCGGACGAAGATGCGCAGGCCCTTCTGCGTCTTGGCCGCGGCGTGATCCAGCGGCTCGGCGTGCAGCACCCTCGCCCGCACGTCCTCGCCCTGCAATTCGGCGCCGAGTTGCAACAGCACGGCCGCGCCCGGCTCGAGCACGTCGCGGTATTGCGCAAGGCCCTCCGAGAACAGCACCGCTTCGAAATGGCCGGTCGGGTCCGACAGGCCCATGATGCCCATCTTGTTGCCGGTCTTGGTCCGCCGTTCCATGCGCGACACCACGGTTGCCGCGACCTTGCCCGCCGTGGCGCCGGTCTTCACCGCGCGCGAGAACTCCGCCCAGGACTGCACGCGCAGCCGCTTCAGCGCGGTCGCGTAGTCGTCGAGCGGATGGCCCGACAGGAAGAAGCCGATCGCATCATATTCGCGCCGCAGCCGGTCGGCGGGGAGCCACGGCTCGATCTGCGGCAGCATGATGCTCGGCGCATCCGCCGCGCCGCCGAACATGTCGTTCTGGCCCGAGGTCGCCGCCTCATGGCTGCGCTGGCAGGCGGCGAGGATCGCATCGGCGCCGGCGAAGACGCGCGCGCGGTTCGGCTCCAGCGTGTCGAAGGCGCCGGCCGCCGCAAGGCTCTCGATGATCCGCTTGTTGACGGCGCGCGGGCTCACCCGCGCGGCGAAATCGGCGAGCGAGGTGAAGGCGCCCTTCTTGTTGCGCTCCTCGATGATCTGCTCGACCGCCTGGATGCCGACGCCCTTCAGCGCGGCGAGCGCGTAGTAGATCGTGTTGTCGCTGACCTCGAAGGTCGCGCCGGAGCGATTGATGTTGGGCGCCTCGACCTTGATGCCGAGCCGCTGCGCCTCGGAACGAAATTCGGAGAGCTTGTCGGTGTTGTTGAGTTCGAGCGTCATCGACGCCGCCAAAAACTCGACCGGGTAATGCGCCTTCATATAGGCGGTGTGGTACGACACCAGCGCATAGGCGGCCGCGTGGCTCTTGTTGAAGCCGTAGTCGGCAAACTTGGCGAGCAGCTCGAAGATCGTCTCGGCCTGGCCCTTCGCCACGCCGTTCTTCATCGCACCGTCGACGAAGATGTCGCGCTGCTTGTCCATCTCGGCGCGGATCTTCTTGCCCATCGCGCGGCGCAGCAGGTCGGCCTGGCCGAGCGAGTAGCCCGCCATCTGCTGCGCAATCTGCATCACCTGTTCCTGATAGATGATGACGCCGAAGGTCTCCTTCAGGATCGGCTCCAGGATCGGATGCAGATATTCCGATTCCTCGTCGCCGTGCTTGCGCGCGCAATAGGTCGGGATGTTCGCCATCGGGCCCGGGCGATACAGCGCCACCAGCGCGATGATGTCCTCGAAGCGGTCCGGCCGCATGTCGATCAGCGCGCGCCGCATGCCCTGGCTTTCCACCTGGAACACGCCGACGACATCGCCCCGCGCCAGCATCTGATAGCTCGGCTCATCGTCGATCGGCAGCGTCGCGAGATCGACATGAACGTTGCGCTGCTTGAGCAGCTTCACCGCGACGTCCAGCACGGTCAGCGTCTTCAGGCCGAGGAAGTCGAATTTCACGAGGCCCGCCGGCTCGACCCATTTCATGTTGAATTGGGTGACCGGCATGTCGGATTTCGGATCGCGGTAGAGCGGCACCAGCTCGCTCAGCGGCCGGTCGCCGATCACGATACCGGCGGCATGCGTCGAGGCATGGCGCGTCAGGCCTTCGAGGCGCTGCGCGATATCGAACGCACGCGCCACCACCGGATCCTCGTCGCGGAACGCCTGCAGCTTGGGCTCGCCCTCGATCGCCTGCGCCAGCGTCACCGGCGCTGCGGGATTCTGCGGCACCAGCTTGGTCAGCTTATCCACCTGCCCATAGGGCATCTGCAACACGCGCCCGACGTCGCGCAGCACGCCGCGCGCCTGCAGCGTACCGAAGGTGATGATCTGCGCCACCTGGTCGCGGCCGTAGCGCTCCTGCACGTACTGGATCACCTCGCCGCGGCGGTCCTGGCAGAAGTCGATGTCGAAGTCCGGCATCGAGACGCGTTCAGGATTGAGGAAGCGCTCGAACAGCAGCGCAAACCGCATCGGATCGAGGTCGGTGATGGTGAGCACCCAGGCGACCAGCGAGCCCGCGCCGGAGCCGCGGCCCGGTCCGACCGGAATGCCCTGCGCCTTCGCCCATTTGATGAAGTCGGAGACGATCAGGAAGTAGCCCGCGTATTTCATGCGGGTGATGACGTCGAGCTCGAAGGCAAGCCGCTTGCTGTAGTCCTCTTCGGTCATTCCCGGCGAGAGACCGTGCACCCGCAGGCGATTCGCGAGCCCCTCCTCGGCCTGGCGCTTCAGCTCGGCGGCCTCGTCGGCGGCGGCATCGGCGCTGGCGGCCGCGCCTACCGTAAAGAACGGCAGGATCGGCTTGCGGGTCTTCGGCCGGAACGAGCAGCGCTCGGCGATCTCCACCGTCGAGGCCAGCGCCTCCGGGATGTCGGCGAACAGCACCGCCATTTCCGCGCGGGTCTTGAAGCGGTGATCCGGGGTCAGTTGCTCGCGGTTGGTCTCGGCAATCAGATGGCCGCCGGCGATGCAGAGCAGCGCGTCATGCGATTCGTAGTCGTCATTGCTGGCGAAATACGGCTCGTTGGTCGCGACCAGCGGCAGGCCCTTGCTGTAGGCGAGATCGATCAGGCCGCCCTCGGTGCGGCGTTCCTTGTCGGCCCCGTGGCGCTGCAATTCGATGTAGAGGCGATCGCCGAACAGGCCGGCCAGGCGTTCGCAGCGGGTGGTCGCCAGCGCCGCCTGTTCTGCTCGCAGCGCCAGCGCGATCGGCCCGTCCGGGCCGCCGGTCAGCGCAATCAGGTCTTCGGCGTCGTCGGTGAGCCAATCGAACTTGATGTGCGGGGTCTGGTTGACCGGCGTCTCCAGGAACGCCCGCGAGTTCAGCCGCATCAGGCTGCGGTAGCCGCGCTCGCGCGCCGCCAGCAGCACGATTCGCGCCGGGCCCGTCGTCGCAAGGATGCTCCGCGTATTCGGATCGACGTCGCCGAAATCCACCGCCAGCTCGCAGCCGACGATCGGCTGGATGCCGTAGCCGGCCATCTTGTCCGAGAATTCCAGCGCGCCGAACATGTTGTCGGTATCAGTCAGCGCCAGCGCCGGCTGGCGGTCGGCCTTCGCGAGCTCGCCCAGCTTGGCGATCTTGATCGAGCCCTTCAGCAGCGAATAGGCGGAATGAACGTGAAGGTGAACGAATCCGGCATTCGGCATGGCTGCTTACGGAATCTCTTGAGTCAGGGATGGAGCGAGCGCCAGGGCCGGAACTCGAAAGTGTCAGACCCGACTCGCAATCCCATGGTGGGGCCTGACCCCCGCCAAGTCCACGCCGAACGCGGCGTGGCGGCAAGTCCTCCCGCTTTTCCCCAGGGGCAGACCATGCCGCCGGCGATGCCCCGGTCCCCGCGGGCGAATTTTCAGAATTGGGTGATCAGCTGGGCCCACACCGCGATCATCCCGACGAACAGCGTGATCGATGCCAGCGCTGCAGCTTCTTGCACGAAAATCTTCAACATGGCCGCTCTCCCTGAACCGGAACGTATACAGAACATTGTTCCTTTTTTGTTCTAGGAGTCAAGCAACGCCGGCGACCCGGTTCGAGAAGTGACCTCCGTGGTTAATTCCCGGCCGGCCGACGTCTCGGCGCCATCAATGATCCGATGACGAGCGTGTCTTGAGGCTCCGGGGAGCTAGCTACCACAACATCCCCCCGCCTGCTTGGGCGGGCACGGGACCGTTCCGTATGAGCAAAACACGCAGCAATCTCCTGCTTTCGGTTTCAGGCGAGTGCCGCACCCCTTGCAGTCGTAGAAGAACCGGCAGGCGTCGGTCGGCATCGTCTCGATGGAGACATGGCCGCAGGATGGGCACGTCAGTTGGGAGATCAGCTGTAGGTCCGTCATGCCGCGAATATGCGGTGATGACCGTTCGGTTGGAAGGGCCTCCTCCAATCAAACCTGACCCGAATCCCGGAGCGGACGGGCAAAGCCCGTCCCGTGCTCCTGGCCGACGGGCGGCGCCGCCAGGCCAACAAAAAACCCCGGGCCGAAGCCCGGGGTTTTCGATGCCGCTTGAATTAAGCGAGCGATCAGTACTTCGCGATGACCGGGCCACCGAACTTGTAGTTCAGACGGCCGAGGACCATGTCGGTGTCGCCACCGGTGTGGAAGCCGGTCACGGCAACACCAGCCGGGGTCACGAAGGTCGCGCCATGGGTGTCTTCGAAGATGTGGTTGTACTCGACGCCGAGCGACCAGCCCTGCGAGAAGGCGAATTCGAGGCCAACGCCGACCGTCGGGCTCCAACGGGTGTCGAAGCCGGTCTCGGACGCCAGATTGCCGGCCGCGTTGAGGAACTGGAAGTTGCGATCGGTGACCGCAGCACCGCCCTTGGCGTACAGCAGGACGTTGTTCCAGGCGTAGCCGATCTGACCGGTGAACAGGCCGAACGCATCGGTCTTCGAGCGAACGATGCCGCCCGGGACGACCAGGTTGCCGGTGCTGCCGGAGAAGTCAGCCCAGTTGCCCTGAGCTTCCAGACCGAACACCCAGCCGCCAGCCTGCCAGCGGTAGCCGATCTGGCCACCGACGGTGCCGCCGTTGGCGTCGTAGCTTCCGACGCCGCCGAAGCCGTCGACCGAACGGTTGTCGTGGCTCTGGCCCCAACCACCGTTGATACCGATGTAGAAGCCAGTCCAATCATAAACAGCGGCAACCATGGGCGGCGGAGCCTTGGTGTAAGGGCGAGCCGCGAGGTCAGCCGCGGAGGCAGCAGTCGCGCTGAGCGCGAGCATGCTGGCGGTGACAAGCAAAATCTTTTTCATTTTCCCGTTCCAACTTTTTCTACAGGCCCCCA
Organism: Bradyrhizobium sp. BRP56; assembly: GCF_020194035.1. NCBI lineage: Bacteria > Pseudomonadati > Pseudomonadota > Alphaproteobacteria > Hyphomicrobiales > Nitrobacteraceae > Bradyrhizobium > Bradyrhizobium sp. BRP56. Next base: position 279,517 of record NZ_JADYVV010000002.1, on the reverse strand, counting down.
AGGCCGCGAGACACCGTCATAGCAGCCCCCGGCGGAATTGCTGTAACTTCGCGGCAACAGGCAGGGCCAAACGACTTCGCTCAAATTTGAAGTTAATACTGTATTACGGGCACTTCCTGGAGCTTTTGCCACATAGTTGCCGCACAATCTTCACAATTCGGATCTGCGTGCGCAGCTGCGCGCAAGATCGTTGACCGGAACCGGCTTGTCCGATTTGGATCGTCGCCAAGGTCGAATCTTCGCAGCAAAGGGAATGCAGATGCGGACGATGATTCTTGCTGCTGCGGCGTCTGTGGTCGCATTCGCAACGCTGGGGACTGCGCCCGCGCATGCCGTCGGCGTGCGTTACCCGTTCTGCATTCAAGGCGACCGCTATCCCGGCCTGAGCAACTGCTCCTATCCGTCGTATGAGGCGTGCCTGGCCACCGCTTCGGGCATCGGGCAGAACTGCATCGCCAACCCCTATTATGCCGGCGACAACGACCCGCGCTCGTATCTTCACGTGTCCCCGCGGGACCGCCGTGAGGGCAATTTCTTCGACCTGTTCATCCACTGATACGCTCGGTCCGGCAACCCCGGCGCGGGAATGTGAGTTGATCCGGCGCTGCGCACAGGTGCCTATTCGCGCGCGCTCGGCATCAGCATTGCCGGCGCCGACGAGGAGATTTCTGATGCGCAGTCTGATTCTGGCACTCTTGCCGGCACTCCTGGCCTTGGCGGCCGCGCCCGCCAGCGCCCAGAAATACGATTCGACCTCGCCGGTCTGCAAAACCAATTACCGATGGGGCGGTGAGGATACCGACTGCGGCTACACGTCGATCGCGCAGTGCCAGGCTTCGGCGTCCGGCCTCGCGGCGATCTGCATCAACAACCCCTATTATGCCGGGCCGCCGATCGACAGGCAGCCGAGAGCATCCGGCAGACGGCCTCGCCCCGCTTATTGAGAGCCAGAAGCATTTCGTTCCGATCGAAGCGACACGGAAAAAGGCTCCGGATTCTCTCGTCTTAGCGCGGCTTCTTCACGCGCACCGCTAGCCAGTTCACGCGACGGCGCACTATTCGAGCTCGACAACCTGTCCGTTCGACAGCGACACCCGGCGATCCATTCGCGCGGCGAGATCCAGATTGTGAGTCGCGATCAGCATCGCGACCCGGGTCGCCTTCACGAGTTGCATCAGCGCGTTGAAGACGTGGTCGGCCGTGCCGGGATCGAGATTGCCGGTCGGCTCGTCCGCGAACAGCACCCGGGGCGCGTTGGCAACCGCGCGCGCGATCGCGACACGCTGCTGCTCGCCACCCGAGAGCTCGGCCGGACGATGGGTGATGCGATCGCCGAGCCCGAGATAGGAGAGAATCTCGGTCGACCGTTTCACGGTTTCGGAGCGTTTGAGGCCACGAATCATCTGCGGCAGCATGACGTTCTCGAGCGCCGAGAACTCCGGCAGCAGCCGGTGCGATTGATAGACGAAGCCGATATCGGAACGGCGAATCTGGGTGCGGTCGACGTCGGACATCTGCGAGGTCGGCGTGCCCGCGACATAGACTTCGCCGTCATCAGGGGTCTCCAGCAGGCCCGCGATGTGCAGCAATGTCGACTTGCCGGATCCCGACGGCGCCACCAGCGCCACCGATTGACCGGGCCACAGCGCGAGATTGGCGCCGTTCAGGACCGTCAGCGTCGCTTCGCCCTGCCGGTATTCCCGCTTGATGTCATGAAGATAGACGACCGGTGTGTCTTCCGCCCCCTCCGCCATGTGCGCTCCTTATTCGTACCGGAGCGCGTCGACCGGATCGAGGCGCGCGGCGCGCCACGACGGGTAGAGCGTCGCAAGGAAGGACAGCGTCAGCGCCATGATCACGACGGCGAGCGTCTCGCCAAAATCGATTTCAGCAGGCAGCTTCGACAGGAAATACAGCGTCGGATCGAACAATTCCGTGTTGGTGAGCCACGACAGGAATTGCCTGATGGTTTCGATGTTGAAGCAGATCAGCAAGCCGACCAGCAGACCGACCAGCGTGCCGACGACGCCGATCGATGCGCCGGTGATCAGGAATATCCGCATGATCGAACCCTGCGAGGCGCCCATGGTCCGCAGGATCGCGATGTCCTGGCCCTTGTCCTTCACCAGCATGATCAGTCCCGAGACGATGTTGAGCGCCGCGACCAGCACGATCATGGTCAGGATCAGGAACATCACGTTGCGTTCGACCTGAAGGGCGTTGAAGAAGGTCGAATTGCGCTGCCGCCAGTCGACCAGGAACACCGGCCGGCCGGCCGCCTCGGTCACCAGCTTGCGATAGGTTTCGATCTTGTCCGGATTGGTGGTGAACACCTCGATCGAGGACACGTCGTTGTTGCGGTTGAAATAGGCCTGCGCCTCGGTCAGCGGCATGAACACGAAGGTCGAATCATATTCCGACATGCCGATCTCGAACACCGCAGTGATCTTGTAGGGCTTGATGCGCGGCGTGGTGCCCATCGGCGTCACCGCGCCCTTCGGCGAGACCAGCGTGATCATGTCGCCGGCATGCAGCGAAAGCTGGTCGGCGAGGCGGCGACCGATCGCGACGCCCTGCCCCTCATCAAAGCCCTCGAGCGAGCCTTGCTTGATGTTCTTGGCGATCGAGGTGAGGTTGTTGAGATCGTCGGCGCGGATGCCGCGGATGAAAACGCCGGCGGCGTTGAACGGCGATGAGCCGAGCCCCTGCCCGTCCACCACCGGCGCGGCGAGACGGATGCCCTGCACCTGGCTGATGCGGTCGGCGACATCCTTCCAGTCGGTCAGCGGCGATTCCAGCGGCTGCACCAAAATATGTCCGTTGAGGCCGAGGATCTTGTCCAGCAGTTCCTTGCGGAAGCCGTTCATGACCGCCATCACCACGATCAGTGTGGCGACACCGAGCATGATGCCGAGGAACGAAAAGCCGGCGATGACCGAAATGAAGCCTTCCTTGCGGCGCGCGCGCAGATAGCGTCCGGACAGCAGCCATTCGAATGGCGCAAAAGGCGGGGTACGGACTGGCTCGCTCATGGTCTCATCCATCTGTCGATAATCCCATGATTCGGGCCAAATGTGGCCGGATTACCCCGCCGATCAGCGCGGCGTGAATAAACTTTAACCCGCGAGCTTCGCGACCACGTCGGCGGGGCTCATGTTGTCGCGTGAGCCGTCGCTGCGACGCTTCACTTCGACCTTGCCGTCCGCAAGCCCCTTGGGTCCGACCAGAATCTGCCACGGGATGCCGATCAGATCGGCCGCAGCGAACTTGGCGCCGGCACGCTGGTCGGTGTCGTCGTAGAGCACGTCGACGCCCTTCGCCGACAGCTCGCGATAAAGCTGCTCGCAGGCGCCATCGACCGCGGCATCGCCCTGCTTGAGATTGAGGATCGCGGCGCGGAACGGCGCGACGGCCTCGGGCCATTTGATGCCGGCGTCATCATGACACGCTTCGATAATCGCGCCGACCAGACGCGACACGCCGACGCCGTAGGAGCCGCCATGGATCGGCACATCGACGCCGTCGGGACCGGCCACCATCGCCTTCATGGTCTCGGAATATTTGGTGCCGAAATAGAAGATCTGACCGACCTCGATGCCGCGGGTGTTCAGCCGCTTTGCCTCAGGCACTTCCTGTTCGAAGCGCGCAGCCTCGTGGACGTCCTCGGTCGCGGCGTAGACCGAAGTCCACTGCTTGATGATCGGCGTCAGATCACTGTCATAATCGACGTCCGCGCCTGGCACCGGCAGGTCCAGCACATCGCGGTTGATGTAGACGCCGGACTCGCCGGTCTCCGCGAGCACGATGAATTCGTGGCTGAGGTCGCCGCCGATCGGACCGGTCTCGGCCCGCATCGGGATCGCCTTGAGGCCCATCCGCGCAAAGGTGCGCAAATAGGCCACGAACATCTTGTTGTAGGAGCGCCGCGCGCCGGCCTCGTCGAGGTCGAACGAATAGGCGTCTTTCATCAGGAACTCGCGGCCGCGCATCACGCCGAAGCGCGGACGCTGCTCGTCGCGGAATTTCCACTGGATGTGGTAGAGGTTGAGCGGCAGGTTCTTGTAGGACTTGATGTAGGAGCGGAAAATCTCCGTGATCATTTCCTCGTTGGTCGGCCCGTACAACAGCTCGCGCTTGTGACGATCGAGGATGCGCAGCATCTCCGGGCCATAGGCGTCATAGCGGCCGCTTTCGCGCCAGAGATCGGCGAGCTGCAGCGTCGGCATCAAGAGCTCGAGCGCGCCGGCGCGGTCCTGTTCCTCGCGAACGATCTGCTCGATCTTCTTCAGCACCCGGAAGCCGAGCGGCAGCCAGGCATAAATGCCGGCAGCCTCCTGCCGCATCATGCCCGCGCGCAGCATCAGCCGATGCGAGACGATCTCCGCCTCTTTCGGGTTTTCTTTCAGGATGGGCAGGAAAAACCGCGACAATCGCATGGCGTTACTCGGGAATCAGGAAAGCCTGGGAAGAGCTGCAGTGAAACCGGATCGGCTGTGAAAACACAAGGCCGCCAAATAAGAAAAACCCTTCAAATCAGGCGATTTTCGGCCATTTGAACGAATTCGTGCCGTCGAAGCACCGAGCGCGCCGACCGCGGCTTTACCTGACCTCGAAATCGTCTTCCAGTGTCACTTTCTTGAAATCGGTCACGAGGGCGTCGATCTGCATGTGCCAGCGGCCCGGCACCGGCAACGGCACCTTGCGCACGTGCCAATAGCCATCGGCACCGCGCGCGGCGGCGCGTTCCATCGGCTCGATGCCGCGCTCGGGCAGGCTTAGCGTCAGCGTCGCTTCCTTGGCCGCGAACAGGCTGGCATCGCCGTTCATCAGCTGCAGCACGAAGTCGTTCGGCCCGACCTTGCCCGGCGCGATCAGCACCTGGAACATCGCGGCATCAGTGTGAATGTGGACCGCGAGCGGAACATCGGCTGACATCGCCAGCACGCGCGGCGGCGGCGTGAAGCGCCAGAGTGCGACGAGGCCGAGAATGGCGGTCATCAGCACGAATTCGAGCGCGATCGAGCGCTGCAGTGGCCGTGTCCGATGAAACTCGCGCGCGATGGCCGGCGTGAACACCAACCGGTTCAGCGCAGCGAGCCCGAGCAGCAGCACCACCAGCACCAGTTTCGCAACCAGGATGTTGCCGTATCCGGTGTCGATCAGCGCGTGAAAACTGTCGAGCTGGACGACGGCGAGCGCCAGGCCCGACAAGGCGATCAATGCGACGACCGGCACCGCGAGCGTCGAAAAATGCCGCAGCACCCGCAGCAGCGAATCCTTACGCTGCCAGCCAAGCACTGCCAGCGGCGCCAGCGCGCCCATCCAGAACGCCAGGCCAATGCCGTGGATGAACAGCGCGGTCCGCGTCAGCCATTGCGGCGAGGCCGTGGCGGCATGGCCGCTGACCGCAAACGACAGCCCGACACAGATCATTGCGATCGCGGTGCGGGTGAAGGCTGCACCGAACGACGGGCTGCGCCAGGCGATCGCCGCGATCAGCATTGCGGCAATCGCGAGCAGCAGCGCGGGGAACAGGCTGGTGCCGGCGGCGCTGGCCCACGCCGCCCACGTCACGATGCCGGAGAGCGGCAGGTTCAAGAGGTCGACGCCCTGTAATCCAAGCGACGCGATCGCGCCGACAAGGCCGATCTTCAGCGACCACATGATCAATCGTTCGCCGGCCGGGCCCTGCCCGATCCAGGCGGCAAAGAACACGCCGCCGACGCCGACAAACAAGCCCAGATAGAGCCCGAGCCGCGCCAGCCAGATCAGTGCATGGAGCACGCCGTCGCTTGACGGCGCCGCCGAGCCGGTGACGACGCCGATCGAGAACAGCAGCGAGCCGGCGACCGGATGGCCGTCCTGCGACACCACGCGATAGCTGACCACCTGCGTGCCCTGCGGCAGGCCCGCCGGCAGCGTCACCACCACCGACTGGTCGACGGCGCGGATCGCGACGTCGCGCGGCTTGCCCGCGGCGTCGAGCAGGCTGACCGCCGTCGGCGCCACCGCTTCGTTGAAGCGGAGCACCACCGTCCTGGGTGCTTCAGCCACCACGCTGCCGTCGGCCGGTTCGGCGCCGATCAGGACGGCATGCGCATGGGCTGAGGTCGCAAGACACAGCGCCACGAGCAGCGCTGCGAGGTTTGCGACCAGCCGCATCGCTTACGACTTCGGCAGCAGCTTGACGCCGGGAGCCGGTGTCTTGCTGCCATGGTCGTGCCCGCCGCCCTGCCCGTCGGCTGGGGTATCGATCCAGCGGCTGACGCCCTGCTCGCACTCCTGCACGACCGGAAAGTACAACGTGGTGTTGGGCTTCAAGGTATCGGTGAGAAACGTCTGCATCACGAACTCGTCGTAGTTCTGGTCCGCAAGCTTGCCACCGCTCCAGGCGACTTCCTTGACGCCCTCGGAAAGCTTGGCGCCGTGATAGTCGTATTGGGCGGCGTATTTGCCGGTGACCGCATCGAGAGTCCAGCCCGCCTTCGGCATCGGCTTCACTCCGATCACGCCCTCCGGAATCTGCACCCGGATCTTGATCGTCGCCGAGCCCGCGCAGCCATGCGGCACGGCGAACACCGCCTTGTAATACGATCCGACCGCCGCCTGCTTTCCTTCGAGCGTGATATGCGCGATCGCCGGCCGCGCTGCGAGCAGCGCCGCCGTGGCAATGAGGAGCGTCTGTGATCGCATGGCTCGCTCACATCTTCTTCATGTCCATGTGACCTGAATGGTCGCCATGGCCGGAATGACCGCCGCCCGGCCCCTGCGCGCCGACGGGCTGCACGTCCAGCGAGACCGAGACCTTGCCGGCCTTTTCGAACTCGAGCGTGACCGGCACCTTGTCGCCCTGCTTCAGCGGATTCTTCAGATCGAACATCATCAGGTGATAGCCGCCCGGCGCGAGCTTCACGGTCTTGCCGGGCTCGATGGTGAGGCCCTTGTCGAGCGCACGCATCTTCATCACGCCATTGTCCATCGACATCTCGTGGACTTCGATCTTGCCGGCAACATCGCCGGTGCCTGACACCAGCCGGTCGGGCGTCGTCCCCTTGTTCTCGATCGTCAGGTAGCCGCCGCCGATCTTGGCGCCGTTCGGCGTTGCGCGCGTCCAGGCCTGCGTGATCACGAGGTCGCCGGCCTTGACGTCCTCGGCGCGCGCGGACGTCGAGACGAGTGCAGCGGTCAGCCCTGCGAGGGCAAGGATGCGGGGGAGCGTCTTCATGGCGACGGATTTCCTTTCAAGTTGTAATTCAAGTGTCATCGGGTTGCTGCCGACTGGGCGCTGGACCATTTGTTCAGATCGGCGATTTCGGCCGACCCTTCGATCGTCGTGATCGTTCCATCCCTGGCAATCAGCATGGTTCGCGGGATATCGCCTTGCCAAGCCGGATCGATCTCAAATCTCAACCGCTCGGCAAAGCCGTCGTCGAAAATCCAGTTTTCGGCCGCGCCGAGGCCGGCGCGATCCAGCATCGATCGCGTCGCCTCCGGTAGGTTGGGAACCAGATCCGAGCTGATCGTGACGACATCGATTCCGGGATGATCCTTCATGAACTGGCCAAGCTGCGGCAGCTCGACCTTGCATGGTCCGCAGGTCACTCCCCAGAAGTGCACCAGGGTCGGACGACCAGCATGCGCATGCAGCAGCTTCTGCCAGCTGCCGCGTTCGAACGGCTTTGGCGCGCCCTCTCCCGCCGCCAATGCGGACGGCAGCGTTGCGAGCAGGACCAGCGCCGCGAGCAGATAACGCTTCATGGTTCGCCCTCGATCGCTTGAAAATGGTAGCCGTCGGCCTTCGTCATCCACGACAGATAGGTCTGCCGGCTGTCCGAGACGAGCAGCGGATGGTCGGAACTGTCGGCGGTATCCGCGATCACCGTCGGCTTCGACCATGTCGCTCCATCGTCGTGCGATGTCATGAGATCGATTGTCGTCTTCTGCCCGTCGAATTCCTTCCAGGCCATGACAAGCCCCTGCGGCCCCGCGATAATCTGCGGCCGTGACGGGCTGCGGTTCGGCTGACCGACCGGAAGCGGATCGGAGAAGGTTTTGCCGCCGTCGCGCGAGCGCGCATAGAACAATCCCTTGCGCGCCTTGCCGTTGGTGTACCACGTCACATGGTAGGTTCCTTCGCGCGATATCGTCAGGCTCGGACCGTGATGCGGACAGGCCGCGATCTGCCAGTCGTCGCGGCTCACCCGATGGATCTCGCCGGGCGTAGCCAGGTCGGAGAACGTCACGATCGCATGGTCGCGCACGCCGCCCTCAAAGATGTTCCGGAACACGACCACCGGACGGCCCGCGCCATCGAATGCCAGCGCAAGGCGGCAGCACTCGCAGGTGTTGTCGGCGACGAGCCGCGCGTCGGAATAGGTTGCTCCGCCATCTCCGGATGACGCGAAAAACAATCCGGCACCATCATATTTCTGGCCGCGCTGCTGCGCCGGCACGCGGTTACGCTTGTCGAGCCACGCGGCAAACACCGCCCCCCCAGGATCGAAGCCAATCGCCTCGAAACGTTGGCTCTCATTGCTCGCGGTGATCGGCTTCGGCGCTTCGAAGCTGCGCCCGCCATCGGTCGATCGCGTGGTCAGCACCTGACCGTTGAAATTCTGATCGCGGAAGATCGAGAAGGCCACAGCGATGTTGCCCTTGGCATCGATCGCAAGCTTCGGCCGCGCATCCGGTCCCCAATCGAGATTGAGCCGCTCCCGGCTGACCTGCACCGGTGTGGAAAAGCTCTTGCCCTGGTCTTTTGAGCTCGCGACGGAGATCTGACCTCCGGCCATCCACGCCAGCCACAATGTCCCATCCCGCCCAAAGGCGGGCGTGACCTTGGTCGCGCAGCGCAGGGCCGTCTCTTCGCAGGCCGCTTCGGAGGCGTGCTGATGGCTCATCTGTGCGACGGCAAGGCTCGGCAAGGCCGCGAGCATGAGCGATGCAAGCAGCGTCAGGGCGACCGGTTTGCGATAGGTCATCGATGCGCTCCTCATTTGAACGCAATCTTCATGCCCGCCACGACGGCGCGCGGCGATCCGGCATAGATCGAGTTGGTCGAGTTCGCCAGTACGCTCGCGCGATTTTGAATGCCTGCCGCGGTCACCGAATTTGAGATGTTGTTCGCCGACGCCACGTACGTCCGGTCGAAGACGTTCCTCACCTCGATGTAGAGGTTCAGCGCCTTGAAATAATCGGAGACGAGATCGGTCTTGTAGTGCAGATTGAGGTTGACCAGCTCATAGCCCGGCGCCTGCAAGAGGTTGGCGTTGTCCATGTAGAAGCTGTCCTTCCACTGCACTTCGACGAACCCGCCAAGTCCCTGAAACTGACCCGACAGCTGGTCGTAGCCCAACCGCGCCGTGAGCTCGTTCGGCGAAATGCCGGGAATCTTGTTGCCGGCGCGATTGAAGCTGAACACCGCGCCGTTCGTGATGTTCTCGACGTATTCCGTGTAGACCTCGTCGAGATAAGTGTAGGCCGCCGAGAACCGCCAGCCCGGCAGGAATTTCCAGTCGGCGGCCAGCTCGACGCCGCGATGCTCCGATCGCGGCGCGTTGAACGTGTAGGAGATGCCCGCAAGCGGCGTGGCCTGAGAAACGAGCTCGTCCTTGAAGAACTCGTAGAAGCCGGTGACGCTGAGCTTGAGCGCGTTGTTCGGTGTCCAGTCGGCGCCGACGTCGTAGCCGAGATTCTTCTGCGTCCGCAGCTCGGTGTTATTGCCCGAGGCGCCGCTCGGCAAGACGAACAAATTGCCGACCTGCGGCGTGCCGTATCCGGTTGCCACCCGCCCGCGGAATTGCCACTCGCTGTTCAGCCGGTAGAGCAATGCGAGCTCAGGTGCGGTATTCTGGAATTGCCGGTCCGCCGTCGTGATCGCCGTGGTCGTGGTTCCGGCCGCGCCGGCGTAGCTATAGGCGGTGTTCCGCCCGGTGAGGCTGGTGGTCTCCCAGCCAATGCCGGCAACGGCCGTCAGCGCAGGTGTGAGCTTCAGTTCCTCGCGTGCGCGAACACCGTAATTTGTCGTCGTGCTGAACAAATTGCTCGACAGGCTTCCGAGCGTCGCATTTCCGCCCGGCATCACATTGCGCGTATCGCTCGAGGCGGTGAGCGTATTGTAGAAGCCGCCGAAATAGGTGGTCGAATCCAGTCCGAACACATCGCCGCGTCTGACGACGTCGCTCGTGTAGTTGTAGGACGGGAAGTCGCCGATCGCGCTCGTCGATCCCGTCGGCTGGTTGATGTTGCGGTCGTCGAACACGAACTGATTGCGCCAGGTGGTCTGGTTGTCGAAGTCGTGCTCCCAGCGACCGCCGACGATGGTACGGCGGTCGTCGCGCCCAAGGCGGGCCTGAACCGCGGTCTCCCTGTCGGTCCCCGCCGCCGCGTTGAACCCGTTGTTGAACAGCGTCACGGTGGCGCATCCCGGCGCGGCCGTCGCGCCGGTCGTGCAGCCCTGCTGGAACGGGTTCTGGTAGAACTGGTTCAGCGAGGAGCGGATCGGCAGGCGCGTCGTCAGGTCGTTGTTGATCAGCTTCACCGTGAAGCGGTCGTCCGGCGTGACCTGCAGCGTGCCGAGGAAATTAACGGTCTGGGTGTTGAACCAGCTGTTGCCGATGTAGCCGTCGCCGCGCGCGTCGCTCGCGAACAGCGAGGCCTCGAAATTGCCGACCTTCTTGCCCGCCGCGAGATAGTTGTTGAGGTAACCGAAGCTGCCGCCGTCGACGCCATACTCGACGCCGTCGATCGTGCCGCCCGGCCGGGTCCTGAAATTCAGCGCGCCGCCGGTCGCATAATTGCCGTAGAGCGCCGATGACGGCCCGCGAACCACGTCGATGGCGCCATAGGCATGCGGATCGATCAGGTCGCTGCGCGACAGGCCGTCCGGCTGGGTCACCGGGAAACCGTCGTCGAAGATGACGAGGTTGCGAATGCCGAAGCCGTTCCGCGCATTCGACCCGCGGATCGAGATACCGAAATCACGCGGGCCGTTGCCCTGCTTGATCGAGATGCCCGGACTGTCCCGCAGCACATCGGCGACGGAGAACGCCGGTCGGTTGTCGAACTGGCTGCGGTCGATGGTCGTCTGCGTTTGGCCTGTCGGCGCCCGGTTCAAACCGTCGCGGGTCGCGGCAAGCGTCTCCCCCGGCCTCGCGCCGTCCGCTGGGGCCGCCGTCACGGCCGGCGCTGTCGCCGGCTTCGGCGGCCGCCGCACGGACGCGGCACGAACGCGCGGCTTCTGCGCCGCCGGCTTGGCGTGCACCGCCGTCCGGGGCGCCTCGACGGTGACGGAGGGTAGCTCTGTGCTGGGCGCCTGGGCTTCGGCAGCGGACGGCAATGCGCAAAGCGTCGCGCCCAGCGCGAGCACGCTTGCCGCCTCCAGCGGATGATAGCGAAACATGGATGAATCCTGACACCGGCGCTTCGGCCGGCTTGCTCAAGGGCACTTGCCGGCGCGGGACGCAGCGGCAGCGACAAGGTCGTCAGGAAAACAGCGGCGGGGCGCGGGCTTGCGCCGAGAGGCCGGCGCGCGAACGATCGAGATCAGTGGCGAAATCAAGCCAGGCGATCCGGCTCGGCAGGCGTTCGACGGCCTGGGCCGCAACTTGCCGGCTATCAACGGGCGCACCGGTCTGCAGCACGCTGCACGCCGAGCAGCAGCCGTCATGGGCGTCGTGACCGGTCTGGTCGCCCTGCCCGGCTCCGGAGCCGGCATCGCCGTGGCAGATGGTGGCGGCCGCGAGCGGATCGGACGCGGCAAGGCTCGCCGCCCAGCAGGCCCCGATCGGCGCAAGAATCTGCACCAGCAGGGCAACCAGGACGATGGGCAGAAAATTCTTCAGCCGCCGGCGCATCGCAAAACCATCCGGGACGGAACTAACCATCATGGGCGCCGGAAGTCGAGATCGCCGATGCGTCCGGTTTCTTCCAGCCGACGGAAATAACCGAGCGTGGCACTTGCGTCACGGCAACTCCGAAATCAATCGTATCCCCTTACCCTGCCACGTGTTTTACATCTCCCGTCACAACCGCCAGTGGCGCCATCCCAATCATTTCGCAAATTGCTCGAAAATTGAACAATCGTTGCCGAAAATGATGACAAGCCTGGAAAGATAGTCTACCAATTCGGGCTCAGGCCAGCCGCGAGGTGTGTCCTGGTGGTCCAAGTCTCGGGAGGAGCCCGACGCGCACAAGCAGCGTCACCCCATCAATCAAGATCAAATCGAATTTTTGGGGCAAATAGGGTCGACACAATTTTTGGAGCAGGGCTTTCAGCCCTGCTCTTTTTTTATGTGATGATCGCAATCCGCTATGACTCCATCATTGAATCCGATCGAACGCAGCTTTGAACTCGCAGCCGCGCGTTGCGATGATTTGACACCACTGGTCTATCGCCGCCTGTTTCACGAACATCCCGAGACGCAGGCGATGTTTCGCACCGAAGGCAGCGAGCCTGTAAAAGGCTCGATGCTGCAGCTGACGATCGAAGCCATCCTCGATTTCGCGGGCGAACGCCGCGGACATTTTCGTCTGATCGAATCGGAAGTGTTCTCGCACGACGCCTACGGCACGCCGCGCGAACTGTTCGTGGCATTCTTCGCCGTGATTGCCGATACGCTGCACGACATTCTCGGCGAGCAGTGGACTGCGGAGATCGATGCTGCGTGGCACAAGCTGCTCGGCGACATCGAAGCCATCGTGCTGCAGCAGAAACATCTCGTGGACGAGAGGCCGTAGCGTCACCGTTCCGATTGTGACACACTCGCTTTATCCGCGGCGCGTGCAACTGACGCCGACGGTTAGAAAAACGAAGAGGGAGCAAGCAATGCCAGGGACCGACAAGGGGATGGACAAGGCGTCGACGACGCGGCGCGACCTTCTGCAAATGGCGGCGGCAGGTGGAGCTGCGGCCGGCCTGTTCGGCGGAATGGGCATGACGACGTCCGCGCTCGCCGCCGAAATGGGACGCTCGGAAAAGCCGCTGAAGGCGGCATTCTCCAACGCCGGACTGCAGGCGACGTGGTGCGCACAGGGCAAGCAGGCCGCCGAGTTCTGGGGCAAGCTGTTCAACGTCGAGGTGACCTGGTTCGACGGCCAGCTCGATGCCGTCAAGCAGCGCGCCGCGATCGACAACATGGCGTCGCAGAAATGGGACTTCGTCGCGATCCAGGCGTTCGGCATCGGCACGCTGACCCAGCCGGTGCAGAAGATGATCGACGCCGGCACTCCCGTGATCGACATGGACACGCTTATTGCTCCTCTCGATCAAATTAACGTCCACTCGTTCCTCGCGCCCGACAACGAGTTCATGGGCGCCTCGGTGACCCAGGCGCTGTGCAACGCGATCGGCGGCAAGGGCAAGGTCATCATGACCCAGGGCGCGCTCGGCCACACCGGCGCGCAGGGCCGCGCCAAGGGCTTCAACTCGGTCATCAAGCAGTTCCCGAACATCGAGGTGCTGGATACCCAGCCCGCCGACTGGGACGTCTCCAAGACCGCCCGGCTCTGGGAAACCTATCTGACCAAATACTCGCAGATCGACGCCGCGTTCTTCCACAACGACGACATGGCGCTCGCCGCCTACAACATCATGAAGGCGCGCAACCGCACCAACATCCTGATCGGTGGCGTCGACGCCATGCCGCCGGCGATCCAGGCGGTCAGCGAAGGCCGCATGTTCGCGACCGTCCGCAATCCGTCCTGCCGCATCCATGGCGGCGCGATCGTCGCGGGTGTCGCCGCCGTGGTCGGCGGCGAGAAGAGCGGCCAGGGCATTCCGAAGAACGTCGTGACCGACGGTCCCGTCGTGACCAAGGCCAACGCCGCCGGCATGCAATGGATGGAGGATCACTTCCTGATCTGAGCGGGCCTCATGACGCAGGGACGCTCGGCGATCCTCGAATTGCACCAGATCACGAAGGCCTTCGGCGGCGTCGAAGCCCTTCGTGGGGTCGACTTCGCGCTGCACGCCGGCGAGATCCACGGTCTCGTCGGCGAGAACGGCGCCGGCAAAAGCACGCTGATGAAGATCATCGCCGGCGTGCACCCCGAGTTCTCCGGCCGCTTCATGCTGGACGGCAAGGAAACCCGCTTCCGCTCCACCCGCGACGCGCACGCCGCTGGCATCGGCATGGTGCATCAGGAGCTTAGCGTCGCGCCTGATCTCACGGTCGCCGAGAATGTCTTCCTCGGCAACCAGCCCACCAACCGCCTCGGCTTCGTGCAGTGGCGGCGGATGGCGCGCGAGGCCGGCGAGCAGCTGGCACGGTTTGGCATCGACGTCGATCCGATGACGCGGCTCGGCGATTTGCCGATCGGCCTGCAGCAGCTGATCGAGATCGCCCGCGTGCTGTTTTCCGGCGCACGCATCATCATCCTGGACGAGCCGACCTCCGCCCTCTCCCCACCCGAGGTCGAACGCCTCTTTGCGACGCTGCACAAGCTGCGCGACGAAGGCACCAGCATCGTCTTCATCTCGCATTTCATCGAGGACATCCTGCGGGTCTCCGACGTGGTGACGGTGTTCCGCAACGGGCGGAAGATCGCCGAGACCGCGTCCGCGGACACCACCAAGGGCGCACTGATCGAGGCCATGATCGGCCGCGGCGGCGAGGCGCTGGAACACAGCTACACCGATGACCTCATGCTCCCACAACCGGGCGGCGGCGCGGCGGTGCTGAAGGTCGATCAGCTCTCGCTCCGCCGCAGCCTGCAGGACGTCTCGTTCGAAGCCCGCTCCGGGGAAGTGCTCGGCATCTACGGCTTCATGGGCTGCGGGCAATTGGAGCTGTCGCGCATCCTGTTCGGCAAGCTGCGGCCCGACGGCGGAACGCTGGTGGTCGACGGCGCCGCCAAGACCTTCCGCAGCACCGCAGCCGCGCGGCGGGCCGGCGTTGCGCTGGTGCCGGAAAGCCGCCGCGCCATGCTGTTCCACCAGGAGCCGGTCTACAAGAACATCTCGATCAGCATCCTCGAGCGGATCTCCTCGCTGCTGCTCAAGCCGGTGCGCGAGCGCGCCATCGCCCAGCGCCAGGTCGAGCAATTGCAGATCCGGCCGCCGGTGGTCGGCCTCGATCTCGGCATGCTGTCCGGCGGCAATCAGCAGAAGGTCGCGCTGGCGAAATGGCTCGCCTACCCGCCGCGGGTCCTGGTGCTGTGCGAGCCGACCCGCGGCATGGATGTCGGCGCCAAGAACGACGTGATCAACATCGTGCGCGATCTCCGCGCCAGGGGACTGGCGATCATCGTACTGTCGACCGAGCCGGAGACGGTGCTGTCGCTGGCCGACCGGATCCTGGTGCTGAAGCGCGGCGCGGTGGTGCGCGAATTCGCGGGCGAAGCGGTCAGCAAGGACCGGCTGCTGGAGGCCGCCTAGAGCATGATCCGGAAAAGTGCGAAGCGGTTTTCCGGTGAGATCATGCTCAAACAAACAGGGAAAGCGCGATGACCACCTCATCGCGCTTGATGGAGAGACATGATGGCAAGCAGTGACGGCGCGACGGCGCGAGCGGATCACCAGCGGTCGCGCGGGCTGGCGCCCTTCCTGCGCTCGCAGATGCGCAACATCGCGCCGTTCCTGACGCTGATCTTCCTCAGTGCGTTCTTTGCGATCGCGAGCCCGTCGTTTGCGACCATCGACAATGTCGGCAACATCCTGACCCAGGTGTCGGTCACCGGCATCATCGCCGTCGGCCTCACCTTCGTGATCCTGTGCGCCGAGATCGACCTGTCGATCGCCAGCATCGCCAACGTCACCGGCATTGCCGTGGCGTACTTCACGCTGCAGGAATCCTACGTCAACATCGCCAATGTCCCGATGCCGGGCATCGTCGCGATCCTGCTGGCGCTGGCGCTGTGCGCGCTGCTCGGCCTCGTCAACGCGCTGGGGCTGACCATGATCGGCATCCCCTCCTTCATCATGACGCTGGCTATGATGCAAATCGCGGCCGGCGTCTCGGCGCTGCTGGTGCGCGGCCAGATCGCCTACAAGGTGCCGGACCTGATCACGACGCTCGGCTCCGGCTCGATCGGCGGCATCCCCTGGATCGTGATCGTCGCCGCGGTGATGCTGCTCGGCGGCCATCTGGTGCTGACCTATACGCGCTTCGGCCGCTACGTCTACATGGTCGGCGGTAACCGCGAGGCCGCGGAATTTGCCGGCCTCAACGTCAAGCTCATCCTCGGCAGCGTGATGGTGATCTCGGCGGTGTGCTCGGGGATCGGCGGCATGCTCGGCGTCGCCCATTTCGGCAGCGCCCAGCAGAACGAGTTCGATACTTATCTGCTGGATTCGATCGCGGCCGTGGTGGTCGGGGGCACCAGCCTGTTCGGCGGCCGCGGCGGCATCGGCAACACCATCGTCGGCCTGTTCGTGCTCGGCGTGCTCAACAACGGCCTCGACCACGTCAATATTGACAGCTTCCTCAAGATCCTGATCCGCGGCCTGATCCTGCTCGCGGCGCTGATCATCAACGTCTACGCGCAGCGGCTGCGGGAGCAAGCGGCGGATTGATAGTGGAGCGGAGCACGTAGCTCTCACCTCTCGTCGTCCCGGCGAAGGCCGGGACCCATAACCACAGGGTTGGGTTGTTGAGAGCAGGCTGTGGCCCCAGCGTCGGGCAACAATTTGCATTCGTGATAATGGGTCCCGGCCTACGCCGGGACGACGCCAAGTGTGTGTCGCTTGTGAGTCAAACATCCGCATTCTCGCGACATGAATTGCCCGAGCTTTGCTGTTCGTTTCACCCTCTGAAAGCAGAGGGCGCAGGGAAAGCCGGGTGCCGATCGCACCCATGGGCCCCGTGCAAAAGGTAGAAAGCACGGGGGTAGGACCACAGGTGTAACCGGAAACAACCCGGCTTTCCCTGCGCGATGGGTTACGGCTTATTTCGTGCTCTCCCCGGCGAGACTGGGCTTGCTTGTCACCGTCTTCGCAACGCGCAATGCGAAAAGACACCTGCCGCTAGGGCGTCAGGACCACACGACTTCGCCGTCCGCCTCGCGCGCACTCGTCAGTTGCGCAATCCGCGTCCACCGCATCTCGACCCGCGTTCGTGACGACCGCGAAGCGCCCCTCGATCGGGTGAGACGGAGGGATTAAACATCTGAGTTGGGGTCCACGTCAAGATAAAATTCGGAAAATACGAATATTTCCACCGCCCTCGCTACCTGGCGAAATCCGGCTGCCAGTGGCGCAGTTCGCGCGCGGCGTAGGTGACTGCGCCGATCGTCGTGAAGGATGCTGCCTCCAGCATCATGTTGCGGGCGAGCTTGAGGGCCCGCGCCTCGCAGATCGCGCGCTGCTTCTCGTCCGCGATCCACTCGAAATCGATGTTGTGCGCGAGGCCGAGGATACGGCGGATGGTCTTGGCCGCGGCGAAGCCGACGGTGTCCTGGAACAGCCGCGCCATGTAGGCCTGCCGTTCGGCCTCCAGCCGCGCGGCGCCGGCTTCGCCCGTGAACAGCGACGACGGATAACCATCACCCTTCGCATCATTGCGCCACAGCGCGAGAAATTTTCGCGAGAACCCGGCCCAGACGCCCTCGATGGTCTCGAGCAGCCACGCCTCGAAAGAGGCACGGTCGCCCGGCGCGCGCTCGTGGCCGGCGGAGGCGAGATAGGCCATCAGCAGATTGCCGATCACCGCGCCGATGTCGAAGCCCATCGGGCCGTAGAAGGCGAACTCGGGATCGATCACCCTGGTCTCGCTGTCCGTGACCATGATCGAGCCGGTGTGCAGGTCGCCGTGCAGCAGCGCCTGCGGGCTCGCCATGAATTTCAGCTTCAGCCTGGAGATCGCGACATGCAGGTCGAGGTCCTCGCGGAACGCCGCCGCCGTCGCGTCGAGATACGGCGCGGTCCAGCGGTTCTGCTCGGCAATGCGGTAGGGATCGGTGAAGATCAGGTCCTCGGTGATCTTGCAGAGCGCGTGGTTGCCGGCGAAATCGGCGATGCCCTGCTTCTTCTCCGCGGCCGAGAGTGCGAGATCGGACGTGAAGAACAGCGTCTGCGCCAGGAAGGTCGAGATATCCTCGACGAAGCGAGGGTACCGCGTGGCCTCGATCAGGCCCTTGCGCATGATGATGTGCGGCTCGAGCAGCTCCATCGCGGTAAGCGCGAGCGGCGCATCATGATGCAGCACCGCCGGCACGAGCTTTGGTGCCAGCCGTGCCTCATGCACCAGCGCCAGGTGCTCGTAATGCGCCCGCGACAGCGGCAGCGGCCAGCTCTCGCCGACGAGGCGCACATAGGGCAGCGCCTGCTTGACCGCGAGGCCGCCGCTTCCGCCCTTGACGATGAAGACGAGATTGAGATTGCCGTCGCCGACCTCGCTGATCGACCAGTCCGCCGGCGCGCCGCCGAGCTGCGCGACGATGGCGGGCAGTCCCGCGAGATAAGCCCGCAGATCGGCTTCCCGCAGGATTCGATATGCGCTCGGCCCGGAGCCCGGCTGGGACTGCAGGTTCATCGTGGTCGCCTCCTCCGCATTGCCAGGGCGAGGTTGATCCCCACTCCATTGGCATCAGTTTCTAAAACAGCATCCCCATCGGTACGTAGCCCGGGTGAGCCAACGGGTCGCGCGAACGCGCGCCCGATGACAGGCTCCGCGATACCCGGGAAAGTGATCCCGCATGTCGCTTCGCTCATGCGGGCTACTTCTGATCCCACGAAAACTGCGTATCAGAACGGCATCCCCATCAGCTTCGACAGCCGCTCGATCGAGAGATAGCCGGAATGATAGGCCCACATCGCGATCGCGAAGATCACGGCGGAAATCAGCGTGGTCCACAGCAGCTTGCGGCCCATCCGCGCCAGGATCGGCGCGCCGGGGTCGGTGCCGGGCGCGCCGACATTGTCCTCGTGCTGGCTGCGCACGCCGAACGGCAGCGTCAGGAACAGCACGAGCCACCAAAGGACGAAGTAGATCGCAAGTCCGGTGGAGATTTGGTAAGCCATGCGGCCTCAGGCCTGTTCGATCTCGACCAGGGCGCCGGAAAAGTCCTTCGGGTGGAAGAACAGCACCGGCTTGCCATGCGCGCCGATCTTCGGCTGGCCGTCGCCCAGCACCCGCGCACCCTCGGCGATCATGCGGTCACGGGCCGCGATGATGTCCGGCACGTCGTAGCAGACATGGTGGATGCCGCCGTCGGCATTGCGCTCGACGAATTTCGCGATCGGCGAGGCCTCGCCGAGCGGCTCGATGAACTCGATCTTGGTGTTCGGCAGCGTCACGAACACGGTGATGACGCCGTGTTCCGGCAGCGGCACCGCATCGGAAATCTCGGCATTGAAGGCGGTGCCGTAGATCTTCGCGGCCTGCTTGGCGTCCTTGACCGCGATCGCGACGTGATTGAGCCGGCCCAGCATCTCATTCTCCCTTTAGTTGAGCATGATCTTTTCGGAAAACCGCTTCGCACTTTTCCGGATCATGCTTAGGCTCAAACCGTCAGAACGTGCACGACGCAGATCGGCTTCTTGCCCCATTGCTCGTTCAGCGCCGCTCGCACCGCGCGCCGCACCGATTCCCCCAGCGCGTCCGGATCGCGCCGTCGCGGCTTCGGCAGGCCCTCGATCGTCGATACCACCACATCGAACACGATGTCGTCGAGCAGTTCGCCCGCCGCATTGTTCTCCGGCATGCCGACCAGATCAACCTCGGGATCGTCGACGAGCTCGCCCTGCTCGGTCATGGCGATGGCGACGAAGGCGCAGCCGGCAAAGCCCATCCGCCGCCGCTCCACCACAGCGCGCGACTTGGCGTCCTCCAGGATGGTTCCGTCCTTGTAGAGCCGGCCCGCCGGCACCTCGCCGATGATGCCGGGCTCGCCGGGCCCGAGCTTGACCAAGTCGCCATTGCGGCAGGTCAGGACCTTGGGGACACCGGCGGCGCGCGCCAGCTTGGCGTGTTCGGCCAGATGCAGCGCCTCGCCGTGGACGGGAATCAAGAGCTGCGGCCGCACCCAGGAGATCATGTCGCGCAGTTCGTCGCGGCGCGGGTGGCCGGAGACGTGCACCAGGTGCTCGCGGTCGGTGATGATCTCGACGCCCTGCATGACCAGGTTGTTGATGATCGAGCCGACCGCCTTCTCGTTGCCGGGAATGGTACGGGAGGAGAAGATCACGGTGTCGCCCTTGTTCAGGGTGACCTGCGGATGGTCGTCATTGGCGATCCGCGCCAGCGCCGCGCGCGGCTCGCCCTGGCTGCCGGTGCACAGCGCCAGCACCTTGTCGGCCGGGAAATGGCCGTAATAGTCGGCGCTGCGGAATTTATGCGAGCCGTCGAGATAGCCGCATTCGCGCGCCACCTGCACCACGCGCTCCATGGCGCGGCCGACCACGACCACCTCGCGGTCGGCGGCGTTGGCGGCGTCCGCCACCGCCCGCACCCGGGCGACATTGGAGGCGAAGGTGGTGACCGCGACCCGGCCCTTGGCGGCCTTGACCAGCTTCTTGATGGTGGCGGCGACCTCGGTCTCCGACGGCGAGCGCCCGTCGCGCACAGCATTGGTGGAATCGCCGACCAGCGCCAGCACGCCTTCATCGCCGAGCTCGCGCAGCCGCCGCTCGTCGGTCGGCTGGCCGATGATCGGGGTCGGATCGATCTTCCAGTCGCCGGTGTGCAGCACGGTGCCGACATCGGTCTTGATCGCCAGCGCGTGCGATTCCGGAATCGAATGCGCGACCGGGATGAACTCGACATTGAACGGACCGATATCGACTCGCCCGCCCGACGGGATCACCGTGACCGGGATTTTTGGCGGGTTGCGCTCGGCGGCGCATTTGGCCTCGAACAGCGCCGCGCTGAATTGCGTCGCGTAGATCTTGCAGCCGAGCTTCGGCCAGAGATCGATGATGGCACCGAAATGATCCTCATGGGCGTGCGTCAGCACGAGGCCCACCAGATTGTTGCGCTCCTTCTCGAGGAAGCGGACGTCGGGCATGATCAGGTCGATGCCCGGCAGATGCTCCTCGTCGCCGAAGGAGACGCCGAGATCGACCGCGAGGAAGGACCGCTGGTGGCGGTTGCCGAGGCCGTAGATCGACAGGTTCATGCCGATCTCGCCGACGCCGCCGAGCGGCGCAAAGGTGAGCTCGTCGGGACGCGCCATCAGTTCGCCCTCACCGAGGCTGCGGTGCCGAAATAGACCTCGCCCGCCGTCACGGGCAAGCGCTCGCCATCAGCGGTGCGGACGATCAGGCAGCCGGTATCATCGATGGTGTCGAACGTGCCCTCAAGGGTCGCCGAGCCGGTCTGGACCGCGACCTTCTCGCCGAGCCCGGCCGCGCGCTCCAGCCACAGCCTGCGGATCTCGGGGAAGCCGCGGCCGTCGTCCCAGATGCCGCGAAACTCGACCCAGGCGTCCGACAGTGCGGCAAACAGCTCCTCCGCCCCGATCTGGATGCCGAGCGCCGCGAGCGATACGGCCGGCGTCGGCGTCCCCTCGGGTGCTGCGACGACATTGGTGCCGATGCCGACGACGACCGCCAGCCGGCTCCCGATGGCCTCGGCCTCCAGCAGGATGCCCGACAGCTTCTTGCCGTTGGCCAGCACGTCGTTCGGCCATTTCAGGGTGAACTTCGGGCTGTCCGGCCCGAGCCGCAGCGCCGCCTCGATGCTGACCTTCCGCAGCGCGACTTCGAGCGACAGCCCGGCGGCAAAGCCGAGGGTGGCGGCGACCGCCGGCTGGACGTCCGTCACCTCGAGGATCGTGCTGGCGAGATTGCCGCGCGGCGCGACCCAGACCCGCTGCCGCCGCCCGCGGCCCGCGGTCTGTTCCGGCGTCACGAACCACATCGGCCCCTGCTCGCCGCCGCGGGCGCGCAGCATCGCCTCGGCATTGGTCGAGCCGATCTGATCGAAGGCGGCGAGCCGGTAGCCCGCCGCTATGGCCCGGGGCCCGAGCGTGAAGGTCATGTCAGCGTTATGCGCATGATTGGTTCCGAAAGCCAGCATCCCGATTTCGGAACCGCACGCGTCAAAATAGTGATTTGGCCGCAGCCGTGGCCACGCTCACCAGCGGGCCCGGATAGGCGAAGTAGAAGATGTTGAAGATGCCGGCGACCGCCAGCACGGTGCGCAGTTCGACGCGAACCGGGTCGAGCTTGCCGAGCGGCTGGTCGAAATACATCGCCTTGACGATCGACAGATAGTAGAACGCGCCCACCACGCTGGTCAGCACGCCGATTACGGCGAGCGTGAACAGATTGGCCTTGATCGCGGCGACGAACACGTACCACTTGCCGAAGAACCCGGCGAGCGGCGGCACGCCGGCCAGCGAGAACAGCAGCATCGCGAAGATGAAGGCGAGCAACGGGTTGGTGCGGGACAGCCCGGCGAAATCGCTGATCTGCTCCAGCGCCTGGCCGTTGCGCTTCATCGCCAGGATGATGCTGAAGGAACCGAGCGTCATCGCGACGTAGATCGTGATGTAGATCAGGACGCCCTGGGCGCCCTCGACCGTGCCGGAGGCGAGGCCGACCAGCGCAAAGCCCATATGGCCGATCGAGGAATAGGCCATCAGCCGCTTGATGTTGGTCTGGCCGATCGCCGCGAATGAGCCCAGCGCCATCGAGGCGATCGCCACGAACACCAGGATCTGCTGCCACTGGGTGACGATGCCCGGGAACGCGGTCAGCGTCGCGCGGGTGAACACCGCGAGCGCCGCGACCTTCGGGGCGGACGCGAAGAACGCCGTCACCGGCGTCGGCGCGCCCTCATAGACATCCGGCGTCCACATGTGGAACGGCACTGCCGAGACCTTGAAGCAGAGGCCGGCGAGCAGGAACACCAGGCCGAACACGATGCCGATGCTGCCGGTGGTTGCCGCGGCCGCTATGCCGGCGAAGCTGACCGTGCCGGTGAAGCCGTAGATCAGCGAGGCGCCGTAGAGCAGCATGCCCGACGACAGCGCGCCGAGCACGAAATACTTCAGGCCCGCCTCGCTCGACTTGGCATTGTCGCGCTGGCTGGCGGCGACGACATAGAGCGCAAGGCTCATCAGCTCGAGGCCGAGATAGAGCGAGATCAGGTCGCCGGCCGAGATCAGCACCATCATGCCGAGCGTCGACAGCAGCACCAGGATCGAGAATTCGAAGTTGCGGCTCGACGGCTGTGACAGGTACTCGGTCGACAGGATCAGGGTTGCCGCCGAGGCGATCAGCGCGAGGACCTTCAGGAAACGGGCGAAATCATCGACGATGAAGCTGCCGCCGAAGGTCACGAGCTTGCCGGCCGGCAACCAGAGCTCCAGCACGCCGGTCAGCACCAGGAGACAGATCGCCAGCGCCGTGACGAGCCGCGTCGTCCCCTGCCCGCGATAGGCTCCGATCATCAACAGCACCATGGCGCCGACCGCGAGCACCAGCTCCGGCAGCACCGGCTGCAACTGATAACCTGCACTGGAAAAGCTCATGACGGCGGCCTTATTGCGTAACCAGCGCGGCTGCCTTCACGGCAGTCACGGCGGTTTGGTAATTGTTGACGAGCTGCTGCACCGAGGCCGCCGACATGTCGAGCACCGGCTTCGGGTAGACGCCGAACAGGATGGTCAGCGCGATCAGCGGGAACAGCGTCACGCATTCACGGAAGGTGAGATCCTTGATCGACATCAGCGACGGCTTGACCAGCGCGCCGAACACCACCTTGCGGTAGAGCCAGAGCGCGTAGCAGGCCGACAGGATCACGCCGGTGCTGGCGAGGAACGCGGTCGGCAGCGAGATCTTGAAGGTTCCGAGCAGCGTCATGAACTCGCCGACGAATCCGCTCGTGCCCGGCAGACCAACATTGGCCATGGTGAAGACCATGAAGGTTAGCGCGTAGAGCGGCATCCGGTTGACGAGACCGCCATAGGCGACGATCTCGCGGGTGTGCATGCGGTCGTAGACGACGCCGACGCAAAGGAACAGGGCGCCGGAGACGATGCCGTGCGAGACCATCTGGAACATGCCGCCGGCGACGCCCTGCGTCGTCACCGCGAAGATGCCCATGGTGACGAAGCCCATATGCGCGACGGACGAATATGCGATCAGCTTCTTCATGTCCTCCTGCATCATCGCCACCAGCGAGGTGTAGATGATGGCGATGACGGACAGCGTGAACACGAACGGCGCGAAGTCGTGCGAGGCCAGCGGGAACATCGGCAGCGAGAAACGCAGGAAGCCGTAGCCGCCCATCTTCAGCAGGATCGCGGCCAGGATCACCGAGCCCGCCGTCGGCGCCTCGACGTGGGCGTCGGGCAACCAGGTGTGCACCGGCCACATCGGCATCTTCACCGCGAACGAGGCGAAGAAGGCCAGCCACGCCCAGGTCTGCATCGAGCGCGGTACCGCGGTGTGCATCAGGGTCGGGATGTCGGTGGTGCCGGCGTTCCAGTACAGCGCCATGATGGCGAGCAGCATCAGGACCGAGCCGAGGAACGTGTAGAGGAAGAACTTGAAGGACGCGTAGACCCGGCGCGGGCCGCCCCAGACGCCGATGATCAGGAACATCGGGATCAGGCCGCCCTCGAAGAACAAATAGAACAGCACAAGATCGAGCGCGGAGAAGGTGCCGATCATCAGCGTTTCCAGGATCAGGAACGCCATCATGTATTCGCCGACGCGCTGCGTCACCGACCTCCAGCTCGCGATGATGCAGAGCGGCATGATCGCGGTGGTCAGGATGAGCAGCGGAAGCGAGATGCCGTCGACGCCCATGTGATAGGTGATGCCGGTGGCGAGCCAGGACGCCTTCTCGACGAACTGGAAGTCGGTCGAGGCCGGATCGAAGCGCGCCACCAGGATCAGCGAGATCGCGAAGGTGATCAGCGTGGTCCACAGCGCGATCCAACGCGCCGTGCGGCTCGCGGTCTCGTCACCGCCCCGCGCCAGCAGATAGACCAGGATCGCACCGACCGCCGGCAAGAAGGTCGTGACCGAAAGGATGGGCCAGGTTGTCATTTACTGGCCTCCCAAGCCGAACATGAACCAGGTGATCAATCCGGCGGCCCCGATCAGCATCGCGAATGCGTAGTGATAGAGGTAGCCGGTCTGCAATTTCACGACGTTGCGGGTGACGTCGAGCACGCGGGCGGAGACGCCATCGGGACCGAAGCCGTCGATGATGAAGCCGTCGCCCTTCTTCCACAGCGTGTAGCCGAGCCACTTCGCCGGGCGCACGAAGATCCAGTCGTACAGCTCGTCGAAGTACCATTTGTTGAGCAGGAACTGGTACAGCATCGGCTGCTGCTGCGCGAGCTCGACCGGTAGGTACGGCCTGCGGATGTAGAACAGATACGAGATGAACAGGCCGAGCGCCATCATCACGGTGGGCAGCGGCGCAAGCCAGCCCGGCATGTGCTCCATGTCCTCGAGGATGTGCGGGTTCATCTTCACGGACTCGCGGAAGAACTCTTCCACGCCGTGCGGGTTGACGAACAGCTCCTTGAACGGCAGGCCCGCCAGGATCGAGCCGGCGGCGAGCACGCCGATCGGCACCAACATCCACACCGGGCTCTCATGCGCCGCCTCGTAGTGCTTCTGGTCGTGCGGCTCGCCGAAGAACGTCTTGAAGATCAAACGCCAAGAGTAGAACGAGGTCAGGCCGGCGGCCACGATGGTCAAGAGATAGGCGTAGGTCGCGAACGGGTTATGCGCCGCATAGGCCGCCTCGATGATCGCGTCCTTGGAGAAGTAGCCGGCGAACAGCGGGAAGCCGGTCAGCGCCAGGGTGCCGATGCACATCACCGCGAAAGTGTACGGGATCTTGCGCCACAGCCCGCCCATGTTGCGGATGTCCTGCTCGTGGTGCATCGCGTAGATCACCGAGCCTGACCCTAAGAACAGCAGCGCCTTGAAGAAGGCGTGCGTGAACAAATGGAACATGCCGACCGAATAGGCCCCCGCTCCCATCGCCACGAACATGTAGCCGAGCTGCGAACAGGTCGAATACGCGACGATGCGCTTGATGTCGTTCTGCACGAGGCCGATCGTGGCGGCGAAGAACGCCGTGGTCGCGCCGAAGAACATCACCACCGCCTGCGCGGTCGGCGACAGCTCGAACAGCGGCGACAGCCGCGCCACCATGAACACGCCGGCGGTGACCATGGTCGCGGCATGGATCAGTGCCGACACCGGGGTCGGACCTTCCATCGCGTCCGGCAACCAGGTGTGCAGCAGGAACTGGGCCGACTTGCCCATCGCGCCCATGAACAGCAACAGGCAGGTCAAGGTCAGCGCGTCGGCCTGCCAGCCGAAGAAGTTGATAGTCTTGCCGGTCAAACCAGGCGCGGCATGGAAGATGGTCTCGAAATCGGTCGAGCCGACCAGTGCGAAGATCGCGAAGATGCCGAGCGCGAAGCCGAAGTCGCCGACGCGGTTGACCACGAAGGCCTTGATCGCCGCGGCGTTGGCCGACGGCTTCTGGTACCAGAAGCCGATCAGGAGGTAGCTCGCGAGGCCGACTCCCTCCCAGCCGAAGAACAGCTGCACGAGGTTGTCGGAGGTCACCAGCATCAGCATCGCGAAGGTGAACAGCGAGAGATAGCCGAAGAAGCGCGGCCGGTTCGGATCCTCGTCCATGTAGCCGATGGAATAGAGGTGGACGAGCGCCGACACCGTGTTGACCACGACCAGCATCACCGCGGTCAACGTGTCGACCCGCAGCGTCCAGGCCACCTGCAGGTCGCCCGAGTTGATCCAGGGCAGCAGCACGACGCGCGCGTCATGGTGCATGAAGCCGACATCGACCAGGGTGAACCAGGACAGCGCCGCCGACACGAACAAGAGGCCCGTGGTGATCAGCTCGGCAAGGCGCGAGCCGGCGGCCGCCGGCTCGGAGACATGGTGATCGTCATGGCCATGGTCATCATGGCCGTGATCGTCATGGGCCGCGGAGGCATGGGCGTCGCCATGCGCATCGTCGTGATGGTCGACGGTATCGCCGCTCGGGCAGCGCGCATGGGCACCGACCAGCGAGATAATGCCTGCGAGGATGGCGCCCAGCAGCGGCAGGAATACGATTGCCTGAACCATAACTGCGCCTAGCCCTTCATCAGATTGACGTCTTCAACCGCGATCGAACCGCGGTTGCGGAAATACACCACCAGCACGGCGAGGCCGATCGCGGCCTCGGCGGCGGCCACCGTCAGCACCAAGAGCGCGAACACCTGGCCGACGATGTCGCCGAGGAAGGTCGAGAACGCCACCAGGTTGATGTTGACCGACAGCAGGATCAGCTCGATCGACATCAGGATGACGATGATGTTCTTGCGGTTGAGGAAGATGCCGAGGATCCCGAGCGTGAACAGGATCGCGGCGACCGCGAGATAGTGTCCGAGCCCGATCGTCATTTCACCCACTCCGCCGCGTCGGCGTCCTGCAGGCCCTGCCCCGACGCCACCTTGCGCATCGCCATCGCCATCTCGGGCGTGCGCGCGTTCTGCACGTTGATGTTCTGCCGCTTGACCTTGGCCTTGTGGCGCAGCGTCAGCACGATGGCGCCGATCATCGCGACCAGCAGCACCATGCCGGCGAGCTGGAAGTAATGGATGTACTTCGTATACAGCACGAGGCCGAGCGCCTCGGTGTTGCTGACATTGGTCGGGATCGCCGCGGTGATCGTCTTGGTCACGGCCGGGTTGATCACCCAGGCACCGACCACGAGCAGCAGCTCGAACATGAAGATGCCGCCGATCACGATGCCAATCGGCAGATACTGGATGAAGCCCTCGCGCAGCTCGACGAAGTCGACGTCGAGCATCATGATCACGAACAGGAACAGCACCGCGACGGCGCCGACATAGACCACGATCAGCATCATCCCGAGGAACTCGGCGCCCATCAGGATGAACAGCCCGGCCGCGTTGACGAAGGCGAGGATTAGGAACAGCACGGAGTGCACGGGATTGCGCGAGACAATCACCATGACCGCCGAGGCCACGCAGGCCGCAGCAAACAGGTAGAAGAACAGCGCCGGAAGGATCATGCCCTCACCTCACCGGTACGGCGCGTCGAGCGCGATCGACTTCGCGATCTCGCGCTCCCAGCGGTCGCCATTGGCGAGCAGCTTGGCCTTGTCATAGTACAGTTCCTCGCGGGTCTCGGTCGCGAATTCGAAATTCGGTCCCTCGACGATGGCGTCCACCGGGCATGCCTCCTGGCACAGGCCGCAATAGATGCACTTCACCATGTCGATGTCATAACGCACCGTGCGGCGGGTGCCGTCGTTGCGGCGCGGGCCGGCCTCGATCGTGATCGCCTGCGCCGGGCAGATCGCCTCGCACAGCTTGCAGGCGATGCAGCGTTCCTCGCCGTTCGGATAGCGGCGCAGCGCGTGCTCGCCGCGGAAGCGCGGCGAGATCGGGCCCTTCTCGAAGGGATAGTTCAGCGTCGGCTTCGGCTGGAAGAAATAGCGCATCGCCAGGAAGAACGCCGAGACGAATTCCGACAGCAGAAGCGAGCGGGCTGTTGCGTTGACATTGACACTCATGACGGCCTCACTTCGGCGCGATGCCGGCGAACTGCAGCACGCCGGCCACGATCACCACCATCGCCAGCGACAGCGGCAGGAACACCTTCCAGCCGAGCCGCATCAGTTGATCGTAGCGGTAGCGCGGCACGATCGCCTTCGCCATCGCGAACATGAAGAACATGAAGAACACCTTCAGGGCGAACCAGACGATGCCCGGAATCCAGGTGAACGGCGGCAGGTTGACCGGCGGCAGCCAGCCGCCCAGGAACAGGATCGACGCCAGCGCGCACATCGTGGTGATCGCGACATACTCGCCGAGCATGAACAGAAGATACGGGGTCGAGCCGTATTCGGTCATGAAGCCGGCGACCAGCTCGGATTCGGCCTCGACCAGGTCGAACGGCGGACGATTGGTTTCCGCCAGCGCCGAGACGTAGAACACGACGAACATCGGGAACAGCGGCCACACATACCAGTTCAGGATGGTGAGCTGCGGCAGGCCGATCAGGTGCGCAAGCCCGCGGGTGTTCTGCGCCTCGACCACCGCCGACAGGTTCAGCGAGCCGACGCAGAGCAGCACGGTGATGATGACGAAGCCGATCGAGACCTCGTAGGACACCATCTGCGCCGCCGAGCGCAGGGCGGCCAGGAACGGATACTTCGAGTTCGACGACCAGCCGGCCATGATGATGCCGTAGATCGACAGCGACGAGATCGCGAAGATGTAGAGAACGCCGACATTGATGTCGGAGATCACCCAGCCGAGATCGAACGGGATCACGGCCCAAGCGGCCAGCGCCAGGATGCACGACACCAGCGGCGCCAGCAGGAACACGCCCTTGTTGGAGCCGGACGGAATCACCGGCTCCTTCAGCACGAATTTCAGGAGGTCGGCGAAGGATTGCAGCAATCCGAACGGCCCGACCACGTTGGGGCCACGGCGGATCTGCACCGCCGCCCAGATCTTGCGGTCGGCGAGCAGGATGTAGGCAATCGCGATCAGGAGCACGACCAGCAGCAACAGGCTCTCCGCGACCATGATGATCAGCGGCCAGAGGAAGCCGGTCCAGAACGAGCTTGCGAAGAATTCAGCCATCAGGTCACGCTCACTCCGCTGCCGTCAGCATTCGGCCCGACGCCAGCCGCGAGCATTCCGCCATCACGGCAGAGGCCCGCGCGATCGGGTTGGTCAGATAGAAGTCCTCGACGGTCGGCTTGAATGCCGCCTTGTCGACGCTGCCGCCCTTGCCTGCCAGCGCCTTGACGTCGTCAGGCTTGCCGGCCTCGATCTGGTCGAGCCGCATCAGATGCGGGTAGGCCTTGAACATAGCCTGACGCAGCGCCTGCAGCGAGTCGAACGGCAGCTTCTTGCCGAGCACGTCGGACAGCGCGCGGATGATCGCCCAGTCCTCGCGGGCCTCGCCCGGCGGGAACGCGGCGCGGTTGGCGATCTGCGCCCGGCCTTCGGTGTTGACGTAGATACCGGACTTCTCGGTATAGGCCGCGCCCGGCAGGATGACGTCGGCACGATGCGCGCCCTGGTCACCATGGGTGCCGATATAGACCACGAAGGTGCCGTCCGGCGCCTTGATCTCGTCGGCGCCGAGCAGGAACAGCACGTCGAGCGTGCCGAAGGTCGTCATCTGCGCCGAGGT
Source organism: Bradyrhizobium sp. BRP56 (assembly GCF_020194035.1). Taxonomy (NCBI): domain Bacteria; kingdom Pseudomonadati; phylum Pseudomonadota; class Alphaproteobacteria; order Hyphomicrobiales; family Nitrobacteraceae; genus Bradyrhizobium; species Bradyrhizobium sp. BRP56. Next base: position 249,411 of record NZ_JADYVV010000002.1, on the reverse strand, counting down.
CAGTCCGCCCGCCGCCGGCGAGAAGCCGATATCGAGTGCACCGGCGCGCGAGGCGGTATCCTGCAGTACGGCAAAGCCGTTCCAGCCGTCCTTCAGCGCGCCGACGTCGACCGCGAGCTTGGCGGCCTGCGCCAGCACCGCAGCGCCGTCATGCCTGGTATAGGCGCCGGCGCCGACCAGGATGATCGGGTGCTGGGCCTTCTTCAAGACGTCGGCAAAGGAGTGCTTGCCCGCCACGAGATCGGCCAGCGTATCGGTGCCCGCGCCGAGATAGTCGTGGTCATAGGTGAAATCGGCCTTGGCGCCGATCGTACCGACCTTGAGCCCGCCGGTGCGCCAGCGCTTGCGGATCCGCGCGTTCAGCACCGCGGCTTCCTTGCGCGGATGCGAGCCGACGATCAGGATCGCGTCGGCCTGGTCGATGCCGGCAATGGTCGGATTGAAGATGTAGGAGCCGCGGCCGGCCTTGGCGTCGAACGCATCGCCGCCCTGCACGGCGAGATTGACCGAGCCGAACTTCGCGAGCATTTCCTTCAGCGCATACATTTCGTCGACCGCGGCCAGATCGCCGGCGATCGCGCCGATCCGCTTGCCGTCGCTGCGGCTGGCCTTGGCGGCGATGGCGGCGAAGGCTTCCTGCCAGGTCGCCGGCCGGAGCTGGCCGTTCTCGCGCACATAGGGCCGGTCGAGGCGCTGCGTACGCAGGCCGTCGACGATGTGGCGGGTCTTGTCGGAGATCCACTCCTCGTTCACCGCCTCGTTGATGCGCGGCAGGATGCGCATCACCTCGCGGCCGCGGGTGTCGACGCGGATCGCAGATCCCACGCCGTCCATGACGTCGACCGACTGGGTCTTGCCGAGCTCCCAGGGCCGCGCCGCGAAGGCGTAGGGCTTCGAGGTCAGCGCGCCGACCGGGCAGATATCGACGAGGTTGCCCTGCAGCTCCGAGCTCAGCGCCTGCTCGAGATAGGTGGTGATCTCCATGTCCTCGCCGCGGCCGGTCGCGCCCATTTCCGGCGCGCCGCAGACTTCGGCGGAGAAGCGGACGCAGCGCGTGCACTGGATGCAGCGGTTCATCGAGGTCTTGACCAGCGCGCCGAGATACTTGTCCTCGACCGCGCGCTTGTTCTCGGCGAAACGGCTGGTGTCGACGCCGTAGCCCATCGCCTGGTCCTGCAGATCGCACTCGCCGCCCTGGTCGCAGATCGGGCAGTCGAGCGGATGGTTGATCAGCAGGAACTCCATCACGCCTTCGCGCGCCTTCTTCACCATCGGCGAACGGGTCGAAATCTCCGGCGGCTCGCCCTTCGGGCCCGGACGGCAGTCGCGCACGGCCCAGGCGCAGCTCGCGACCGGCTTCGGGCCGCCCTTCACCTCGACCAGGCACATCCGGCAATTGCCGGCGATCGACAGCCGCTCGTGATAGCAGAAGCGCGGAATCTCTGCGCCGGCCGCCTCGCATGCCTGCAGCAGCGTGTACTCCGGCGGCACATCGATCTCTTTGCCATCGACGATGATCTTGCTCATGTCTGTCTCAAGTCTTTCCGAGCTTGCAGTCGGGCGGTGCGACGCTCGCGGTTTTCAATGAGGTCTTCACCCATTGCTGGGTGTCGGCGCCGTAGGTCGCGAGGTAGGCAGGCTGCGCCTGGTTCTTCTCGCAGAGGAACGGCAGATGCGGTTTCAGGTCGTAGTCACACGATGCCTGCCATTCGCGCTTGTCCGCGAAGGCGGCAAAGGTCTCCTCGCAGGCATAGAGGAAGTACGAGACAAAACTCTCATATTGGGACCGCTCTTCGCGACCGGCGGCCTTGATGGCCTCGTAGTCCGGCTGAGCGAATTTCGGATTCTGGAATGCGAGATCGGTGTAGCCGAGAAACGCCGAACGCGCGCTGGAAGCACGGTTCGAGGTACGGATTTCGTTGATCTGCAGCAGGATTGCAACAAAGCCGAGCAGCGCCACGGTCGCCTGCGCCATCTGCGCAAGCGTCCCGTATTTCTGCCACCATGCGGCCTGTTGCGTCATCGCCAGCATTACTCCGCGGCTACCATGTGCATGGGATCGCGAACGCCCTGATCGTCGAGATCGGCCTTGTGCGAATACTGGTCGATGCGCTCTTCGATCTCGTGACGGAAATGCGCGATCAGGCCCTGGATCGGCCATGCCGCGGCGTCGCCGAGCGCGCAGATGGTGTGACCCTCGACCTGCTTGGTAACCTCGAGCAGCATGTCGATCTCGCGCTTGTGGGCGCGGCCCTCGGCCATGCGGGTCAAGACGCGCCACATCCAGCCGGTGCCCTCGCGGCACGGCGTGCACTGGCCGCAGCTCTCATGCTTGTAGAAATAGGAGATGCGCGCGATCGCCCGGATCAGGTCGGTCGACTTGTCCATCACGATCACCGCCGCGGTGCCGAGGCCCGAGCGCAGCTTGCTCAGGCTGTCGAAATCCATCGGCGTGTCGATGATCTGCTCGGCTGGCACCATGCGCACCGACGAACCGCCGGGGATCACGGCCTTCAGATTGCCCCAGCCGCCGCGGATGCCGCCGCAATGCTTCTCGATCAGCTCGCGGAACGGAATCCCCATCGCCTCTTCGACGTTGCAGGGCCGCTCGACGTGGCCGGAGATGCAGAACAGCTTGGTGCCGACATTGTTCGGCCGGCCGATGCCGGCGAACCAGGCGGCGCCGCGGCGCAGGATGTCCGGTGCGACCGCGATCGACTCGACGTTGTTGACGGTGGTCGGGCAGCCATAGAGGCCGACATTGGCCGGGAACGGCGGCTTCAGCCGCGGCTGCCCCTTCTTGCCCTCAAGGCTCTCGAGCAGCGCGGTCTCCTCGCCGCAGATATAGGCGCCGGCGCCGTGCGCGACATAGATGTCGAACGGCCAGCCGTTGATATTGTCCTTGCCGACCAGCTTGGCCTCATAGGCCTGGTCGATCGCCGCCTGCAGCCGCTCGCGCTCGCGGATGAACTCGCCACGGATATAGACGTAGCAGGCATGCGCGCCCATCGCGAAGCTCGCGAGCAGGCAGCCCTCGACCAAAAGATGCGGATCGTGCCGCATGATCTCGCGGTCCTTGCAGGTGCCGGGCTCCGACTCGTCGGCGTTGACGACGAGATAGCTCGGACGGCCGTCCTTGGATTCCTTCGGCATGAAGGACCACTTCATGCCGGTCGGGAAGCCGGCGCCGCCGCGGCCGCGCAGGCCCGACGCCTTCATCTCGTTGATGATCCAGTCGCGACCCTTGTCGATGATCCCTTTGGTGCCATCCCAGGCGCCTCTGCGGCGCGCGCCCTCGAGGCCCCAATCATGCAGGCCGTAGAGGTTCTTGAAGATGCGGTCCTTGTCGTCGAGCATGCTCAAAACTTTCCGAACATCACCGATTGGCTTGCGAATAAGCGAGCCCGGCAGCGCAGCCGCCGAACACGATGGCCCACAACAGGCTGGATTCCACCGTGGCGCTCAGGCCGTAGCGTTGCAGCAGGAACATGAAGCCGGCCGCGACAGCGGTATGCAGCGCGATCGTGCGCCAGGCCTTCATCGCAGCGCCCTTTCCTGCCTTGTTTTCCTGCCCGTTTGCCAGCACCTGAAAGCTCCGCATCAGGTGGTTTCCTTCAGCGTCGTCGGCCCGCCCGCGGGCGCCGAGAACTGACGGTCGATCTGCGGACCCGGCTTCGGCGGATTGCCGGCGGCAAAGCCGTCGAGCACCTTGCCGAAGCTTTCCTTGGTCAGGTCCTCATAGGTGTCCTTCCAGATCAGCACCATCGGCGCGTTCACGCAGGCCCCTAAGCACTCGACTTCTTCCCAGGAGAAGTTGCCGTCCTTCGACAGCTGGAAGGGATCGTGATGGATGCGGTGCTGGCAGACCTCGATCAGGTCGGCGGCGCCGCGCAGCCGGCACGGCGTGGTGCCGCACACCTGCACATGCGCCTTCTTGCCGACCGGTGAGAGCTGGAACATCGTGTAGAACGTCGCGATCTCAAGCATGCGGATATGCGGCATCTCGAGCAGGTCGGCAACGGCGCGGATCGCGGCTTCCGAAACCCAGCCGTCATGCTGCTCCTGCACGCGCCAAAGGATCGCGATCGCGGCCGAGGCCTGACGGCCCGGCGGATACTTCTCGATCTGCTTCTTGGCCCAAGCAAGATTCTCGTCCGTGAACGTGAAGTTCGCGGGCTGCAATTCCTTCGGGGCAAGGCGGCGGACGGACATCGATCAAACTCTCATTGCGCGCGGTTCGGATGCGGACATCGTCACCGGTCGACTTCGCCGAACACGATGTCCAGCGAGCCCAGGATGGCGGAAACGTCGGCCAGCAGATGGCCCCTGCAGATGTGATCCATCGCCTGCAGATGGGCGAAGCCCGGCGCGCGGATCTTGCACTTGTAGGGCTTGTTGGTGCCGTCGGCGACGAGGTAGACGCCGAACTCGCCCTTCGGCGCCTCGACCGCGGCATAGATTTCGCCGGCCGGCACGTGCACGCCTTCGGTGTAGAGCTTGAAGTGATGGATCAGCGCTTCCATCGAGCGCTTCATCTCACCGCGGCGCGGCGGCGCGATCTTGTTGTCCTCGACCACGACCGGGCCCTGCCCGTCGGGTGCCTTGAGCTTCTGGATGCACTGCTTCATGATGCGCACCGACTGGCGCATCTCTTCCATGCGGATCAGATAGCGGTCGTAGCAGTCGCCGTTCTTGCCGATCGGAATGTCGAAATCCATCTCGGCGTAGCACTCATAGGGCTGCGACTTGCGCAGGTCCCAGGCCGCGCCCGAGCCGCGCACCATCACGCCGGAGAAGCCCCACTCCCAGGCTTCCTTGAGCGGCACCACGCCGATGTCGACGTTGCGCTGCTTGAAGATGCGGTTCCCGGTGAGCAGCCGATCGAGGTCGTCGACCACCTTGAGGAACGGATCGCACCACGCCTCGATGTCGTCGATCAGCTTCGGCGGCAGGTCCTGATGCACGCCGCCGACGCGGAAGAACGCCGCGTGCATGCGCGAGCCCGAGGCGCGCTCATAGAACACCATCAGCTTCTCGCGCTCTTCGAAGCCCCACAGCGGCGGGGTCAGCGCGCCGACGTCCATCGCCTGGGTGGTGACGTTGAGCAGATGCGACAGGATGCGGCCGATCTCGCAATAGAGCACGCGGATCAACTGGCCGCGGCGCGGCACCGTAATGCCGAGCAGCTTTTCCGCCGCGAGGCAGAACGCATGCTCCTGGTTCATCGGCGCGACATAGTCGAGCCGGTCGAAATAGGGAATCGCCTGCAGATAGGTCTTGTGCTCGATCAGCTTCTCTGTGCCGCGATGAAGCAGGCCGATATGCGGATCGACGCGTTCGACGACTTCGCCGTCGAGCTCCAGCACAAGACGAAGCACGCCGTGCGCCGCCGGATGCTGCGGCCCAAAGTTGATCGTGAAGTTACGAAGGTTTTGCGGCTGTTCATTCATGGCTTCGGCTCCGCCTTGGCCTTCTCATCGCCGGGCAGCGGATAGTCCGCGCCTTCCCAGGGCGAAAGGAAATCGAACTTGCGGAATTCCTGGTTGAGCCGGACCGGCTCGTACAGCACCCGCTTCTCCTGGTCGTCGTAGCGGACCTCGACGAAGCCGGTGAGCGGGAAATCCTTGCGTAGCGGATGGCCGTCGAAGCCGTAATCCGTCAGCAGGCGGCGCATGTCGGGGTGGCCGGTGAAGATCACGCCATAGAGGTCGTAGGTCTCGCGCTCGAACCAGTCGGCGCCGGGGAAGACGCCGATGATCGACGGCACCTGCGTGGTCTCGTCGGCCTGCCCGCGCAAACGGACGCGCGCGTTCAGCGTCGGCGACAGCAGATGGTAGACGACGTCGAAGCGCTTCTCGCGGCTCGGATAGTCGACCGCGGTCACGTCGGTGACGTTGACGAAACGGCAGCCGGGATCGTCACGCAGAAACCTGGCGACCTCCACGATTCTGCCAATCTCGACGTCGATAGTGAGCTGATTGAACGCGACCGAGTGCGCCGTGGCCGCGCCCGGAAGCGCGCTCACGATCGTCTGCCCAAGGGCGTCGAGCTTGCCGTCGTCCATACCTGAAACCTTAGCGTTCAATAGTGCCGATACGGCGGATCTTCTTCTGCAGCAGCAGCACGCCGTAGAGCAGCGCTTCCGCCGTGGGCGGGCAGCCGGGCACGTAGATGTCGATCGGCACGATGCGGTCGCAGCCACGCACCACCGAATAGGAGTAGTGGTAGTAGCCGCCGCCATTGGCGCAGGAGCCCATCGAGATGACGTAGCGCGGCTCCGGCATCTGGTCGTAGACCTTGCGCAGCGCCGGCGCCATCTTGTTGGTCAGGGTGCCCGCGACGATCATCACGTCAGACTGCCGCGGCGAGGCACGCGGCGCGAAGCCGAAGCGCTCGACGTCGTAGCGTGGCATCGAGACCTGCATCATCTCGACCGCGCAGCAGGCCAGACCGAAGGTCATCCACATCAGGGAGCCGGTGCGCGCCCAGGTGATGAGGTCATCGGCCGCGGCGACGAAGAAGCCCTTGTCGGACAGCTCGTGATTCACCTCAAGGAAAAACGGATCGTTGGCGCCGACCGGCTTGCCGGTCGACGGATCAAGAATACCCTTCGGAGCCATGGCGATCTCAGATTTGGCAATCGCCGGCTGGGAGGTTGCGGCGGTGGGGCTCAATCCCATTCGAGCGCGCCTTTCTTCCATTCATACGCAAACCCGACCGTCAGCACGGCCAGGAACACCATCATCGACCAGAACCCGGTGGCGCCGAGCTTTCCGAACGCCACGGCCCAGGGGAACAGGAACGCCACTTCGAGGTCGAAGATGATGAAGAGGATCGCCACCAGATAGAAGCGGACGTCGAACTTCATGCGGGCGTCGTCAAAAGCGTTGAATCCGCATTCATAGGCGGAAAGCTTCTCGGGGTCCGGCGATTGGAACGCGACCAGGAACGGTGCGATCAGGAGCGCCAGACCGATCAGGCTCGCAACTCCGATAAAGACCACAAGTGGGAGATAATTCTGCAGGATGCCGGTCATCGGCGAGGCCTTCTTGCTGCGGTTTCGGACGCGCCGCAGATTCGTTGATTGGAATTGTTCTTGAGGCTTTAGCGCAGCGCAACAGAGGGCGCAAGACAAGCTATTTTGACGCTTTTACCGTCCTTCCCGCGGGCTCTTGGCCTCATCAGGCGGATGCGCTTGCCTCCATGGGTAACGCCGCGGCGGCCATCCTGTGCCCTGCGCTCTTGCCATATCAGCCCAGCCCCCGTTCGGCAGCGAGCATCTCGGCGGCGGCCAGGGTGAGCCGATCGATGTGTCCGAGCAGCAGCTCGAGATCCCCTGGCGCAAGCTGTTCCAGCAGGCGCCGGTTTCGCTCCTGGGCGCCGGCCACGATGGCATCATGGGCGGCCAGGCCGGCCTTGGTGAGAGAGACCAGGGTCTCCCGGTTGTCGCGCGGATTGGTCGCCTTCGCCACCAGCTTGCGCGCCACGAGCTCGGCGAGCGCCCGGCTGATCTGCCCCTTGTCCATGCCGACGGCCTCGGCGAGCCGCACCACACTCATCGGCGGCCGCCGGCCGAGCGAGGCGACCAGACCGAACTCGACCGAGGACAGGCCGGTCAGGCGCTTGTAGCGCAGCATCGCGCCGCGCCTGAGCAGGTTCGCCAGCACCATCAGCCGCGACGACATCATCGCGGTGATCGGCGCCAGTTCGGAATCGACAACGGCCTCCGGCGGCAAGGCCCTCTCAGTCCTGAGCTTCTCGGTCATCACCAACCTCTGCCAACAAAGCCGCGCGCTGCCAAGCTCATCGATATCGTTGACATTGTCATCGATCTATCGTTGACTTGGTCAACGATAGATCAGCCGCCGGCGCCAGACCAGCGGCGGGGAGGACAACATGACGATCACCCAGCGGGACCGCGATCTCGGCACGGCCTATGCGATGAAGCCGTCCAGCACCCGGACCGAGCTCACCTCGGTCGGCCGCGGCACGCCGATGGGCGAGCTGCTGCGCCGGTATTGGCACCCGGTCGGCCTCACCGGTGACGCCGCCGATATCCCCAGAAAAGTCCGCGCGCTTGGCGAAGACCTGATCCTGTTCCGCGACCGGCATGGCCTGGCCGGCCTGCTGCATGCGCGCTGCTGCCACCGCGGCACCACGCTCTATTACGGCAAGGTCGAGGAAGACGGCATCCGCTGCTGCTATCACGGCTGGAAGTTCGACACCGAGGGCCGCTGCCTCGAACAACCCTGCGAGCCCGAAGGCGGCCTGTTCAAGGACAAGGTGCGCCAGCCCTGGTATCCGGTGCAGGAACGCTACGGCCTGATCTTCGCCTATATGGGGCCGGCCGAGAAAAGGCCGGTGCTGCCGCGCTACGAGTGCCTGGAGAACATGGACGACGGCGAGTTCGTCGAGGCCGATGATTCCTCGATCGGCGGCGGCGGCCCTGCCGTGATCCCCTGCAACTGGCTGCAGCATTTCGAGAACGTCGCCGACCCCTACCATGTGCCGGTGCTGCACGGCTCGTTCTCAGGGCCGCAGTTCACCAACATGATGGCCTCGATGCCCGAGGTGAAGTTCGAAATGTCGCCGCGCGGCGTCGCGGTGCGTTCGATCCGCAGGCAGGACGACGGCAAGGTGTTCTATCGCGTCACCGAGGCCGCCCTCCCCACACTGCGCGTCGTGCCCAATCCGCGCGTCGCGCAGTTCGCGCGCATCGAATCGATCGGCTGGACCTTGCCGATCGACGACACCTCGTTTCGCATCTACGTCGCCGGCCGGGTCAAGAACGCGGGCGATATCGGGCGGATGCGCTCGAAGTTCAACGGCAAGTTCTGGTGGGACATGACCGAGGCCGAGCACCAGCAATTCCCCGGCGACTACGAGGCCCAGGTCGGCCAGGGGCCGGTGACAATCCATTCGGAAGAGCATTTTGGCCAGAGCGACCGCGGCATCCTGATGATCCGACGGATGCTCGCTGACCAGCTCGAGGCCATGGCCACCGGCCGCGACCCGATCGGGGTGTCGTTCGACGCCGACACGAGGCCGGTCGAATTCGAGGCAGGGAATTACATCCGCGAGGCGTAAGGCCCGCGCGCAAGCAACAACAACAAAGAAGATCGGGGGAGGAAGTGATGGTCGATGTCGCACCGCAGGCGGCCGCGCCAACCCAAGCTGCGGCCGCGCCCTCGGCGCGCCGCTACTACGTCCTCGCCTTGCTCACGATCATCTACGCCCTCAACTTCCTCGACCGCACCATCTTCAACGTGCTGATCGAACCGATCAAGAAGGAGTTCACGCTCAGCGACACCACGATGGGCCTGCTCGCCGGGTTCGGTTTCGTGCTGTTCTATTCGCTGCTCGGCATTCCGATCGCGCGGATGGCCGATCGCCTCAGCCGCCGCAACATCGTCGCGATCGCCTTCGCGTTCTGGAGCGCGATGACCTATCTCTGCGGCCTCGCCTCCAGCGTCACGACGCTGGTATTGGCCCGGGTCGGCGTCGGCATCGGGGAGTCGGCGGGCACGCCGGCCTCGCAATCGATGATCGCCGATCTGTTCGACAAGAACGAACGCCCCCGCGCGCTCGGCATCTACGCGATCGGCACCTATCTCGGCGTCTTCCTCGGCTATTTCATCGGCGGCTATGTCAACCAGCACTATGGCTGGCGGATGGCGTTCTTCACCGCGGGCCTGCCCGGCATCGCGCTCGCCGCCGTCTTGTGGCTGACGATCGCCGAGCCGAAGCGCGGCGCGATGGCCGAGACCTTCAAGGCTGAGCCGATCGGGCCGACGCTGCGCTTCCTGGCATCGCAGCCGAGCTTCGTCATCGTGCTGGTCGGCTTTTGTCTGACGACCTACACCAACTACGCCACCGCGGTGTGGATCCCGCCGTTCCTGGCGCGCATCCATCACCTCACCAGCGCCGAGATCGGCACCTATGCCGGCACCTTCAAGGGTCTCGCCGGCATGGCGGGCACCCTGATCGGCGGCCTCGTCGTGGCCCAGATCGGCCGCCGCGACGACCGCTGGAAGCTGTGGGCGCCCGCGATCATGTCCGGCCTCGCCGGCCCGGTGTTCGCGCTGTGCATGCTGACGCAAAGCTTCACGCTGATGGTCGCGACCCTGGCGCTGACCTCGTTCATGGTCGGCTTCCATCTCGGCCCGATCTTCGCGATCGCCCAGACTGTGGCAAAACCCAGCATGCGCGCGCTGGCCTCGGCGATCGTGCTGCTGACCGCGACCTGCTTCGGCCAGGGCATCGGCCCCCTCGCCGTCGGCATGATCAACGACGCGCTGAAAGGCACCTACGGCGTCGATGCGGTTCGCTACTCGCTGCTGTCGGCCGCGCTCACGACGACGCTCGGTGCCCTGCTGTTCGTGTGGGCGGCGCGCGCGATCCGCGCCGACATCGCGCGCGCCAGCTAGCACCCGTCTCAGCCGAGCCGGCGCGCGATGTCAGGCGGCGCTCACGTCAGCTTTCCCGTATATTCCTCCAGCGCCACCCAGGCGTCCGCGCCGTAGGTCTTCTGCCACTGCGTGTAGAAGCCGGCCTTCACCAGCGCGGCTCTGAACTGCACGGGATCGGGCTTGTTGAAGGTCATGCCCTTTTCGGTCAGCTCGGCCTGCAGCGAGCGGTCCATCTCGACCAGATCGGCGCGCTCCTTCACCGCCGCGGCGTCGAACGCGGCATTGATGAGCTCGAGCAGATCGGGCGGCAGGGCCGCCATCGCGCGGCGGTTGCCGAGGATCCAGTAACCGCTCCAGCAATGGTTCGAGAGCGCGCAGAATTTCTGCACCTCGTAGAGCTTGCCGGTCGAGACCTGCGCCAGCGGGTTCTCCTGCCCTTCGACGATGTGGGTCTGCAGCGCCGAATAGAGTTCGCTGTAGGAGATGCTCGACGGCAGCGCGCCAAGCCCTGAGAACAGCGACGTCAGCAATGCCGTCACCGGCACGCGGATCTTGAAACCCTTGAGATCGTCGACGCTGTTGAGCTGCCGGCTCGACGACGAGGTGATCTGGCGGAAGCCGTTGTCCCAGACCTTCTTCAGCGGCACGACGCCGGTCTTCGTGATCGCATCGCGCACGAGGTCGCCGACGCCGCCGTCCATCGCCGCCCAGACCTGGTCGTAAGACTGAAAGGCGAAACCGATGCTGGGCAGCCCCGATAGCGGCACCAGCGTCGACAGTGTCATGCTGGGCGCGGCCAGCAGCTCAATCCCGCCGGCGCGGACCTGCGACAGCATCTCCGGATCGCCGCCGAGCTGGCTGTTGGCGAACACCGTGATGTTGACCCGGCCGGACGACCGCGCGCCGACCGCCTTGGCGGCCTCAGTCAGGCGGATTGTTAGCGGATGGGTTTCCGGAGTGTTGACACCAAGCTTGAAGTCGAACTCGGCCGCCGCAACGGCGCGCTTACCAAACATCGTGGCGGCGAGTGCCGCGGAGCCGGTTCCAAGCACCCGGCGCCGGGTTAGTCTCATTGTTTTCATTATTGTTTTTCTCCCAAGCGCATTTCCGCGCCTGGGGCAGTTTTTGCCGGCCGGCAGTGTGACGCAAGGCACGGTGAAACCAATCCGCCCGTGGCACGAAACCATTTCCCGGAACTCACGAAACGATCCGGAAACAGATGGGCCTTACCACTACCTGCCATAGACGGCGCACAGACGCCCGGAGGCGACCATGAACCACTCGATCCATTCAGCTGACCGCGCGACCCATCTCAAGATTGTGGTGGTTGCCCTTATTGCGGGGATCGGGATCGCGGCGCTCGGTATTTCGGCCCGGAACAACGCGGATTTCACCCAGACTGCCCAAACCACCCAGGTCATCAAGGCCGGCAAACCGGTGGCGATCACCTCGTCGGGCACCTCGACGGTCCGCTAAAGATTTCTGCTGGCTTCCACAGGTAAGACGGCCGCCCTCGGGCGGCCTTTTTTGTTGGTCCTGATCGTCTCTAGCTCGGACCAGCATGGTGTGGCCTTTGCGAGCAAGTTCGGCTACGGCGATTGCCGGACCACCGAGACCGGGGCGCGCGCCATCGACGTGTGCAAGGTCGCAACCCGGCTGAGTGCCGCGAATGACTGAGCCTCGCCTCGCCGGCGACAACATTGCGAAGCCGCAGGATGCTTCCCGCACCGACGGGGCGCCCTTGCTCGGTCTTCCGGCATCGCTGCCGCTGGTGCTCGACCTCGACGGCACGCTGATCACGGGCGACCTGCTCTATCTCAGCTTCTTCTCGATCCTGCGCCGCAATCCGCTGATCGTCGTGTCATGCGCCGCCTGGCTGACGCTCGGCCGCGCGGCGCTCAAGCGCCGGCTCGCACAGCGCCAGCGCATCGACTGGAGCCGGATCGAACTGCACCAGGACGTCGTCGCATTGGCCGAGCACGAGAACGCGGCCGGCCGCCGCATTGTGCTGGCAACGGCGGCCGACGCGCTGCTCGCACAGAAGCTGGCGTCGCGCCTTCCGTGGATCGATCAGGTGCTTGCCTCCGACGGCGAACATAATCTCAAGGGCGCCAACAAGGCCGACCTGTTGCGGAGGACCTTTCCCGGGGGCTTCATCTACGCCGGCGACAGCGCGTCCGACCTCGCGGTCTGGGCCCACGCCGCCGGCATCATCACCGTCAATGCCCGCAATGCCGTGCGCGCCGCCGCGGCCGGTCTCGGCAGGCCGACGCTGCATCTGCAGGGCCGCGCGGCCGCGGCGAAATCTTAACCGCGCCCTAACGCGGTCGTTCGATTGCAATCCGCTCCGCGACCCCAGTCTTAAAAGTTGCGCGGCTAAGGTCGGCGTCAACAAAGGCGCAGGCCACAATGAATTTGCAGCAGCAAGTAATTTCAACCGGCTTCAAGATCATCTGCACGGATTGCGGCAGCCTGGCGATCAAGGTCGCCGATCCGGCGCACGCATCCGGCGACACCATCATCGAATGCCGCCGCTGCAACGCGGTGCGCGGCACGGTCGCGGACCTGCACAATTTGGCGCGGCGCGGCCGCGACCTGTTCGAATTCTAACCGCGGCCCCGCCAATGCTGTCAGACCCGAAGGCGACCACGCAGAGCGACGTTCCCTTGGACACGGTCTGGTCGATCCTCGAGGCCGCCAACGAATTGGGCGATACTCACACGGTTGACGCCTGTCGCCGCATCATCGACGCCAATTTGCGCGGCGATGCGCCGGGACAATCCGACCTCAACGCGGTCGCCGCATTCTTTGCCTGATCAAGGCAAGGTGTTGCCGTTGTGTGAATTCAATAGAGCATCGCGGTGACGAATGGCCAGGCAGAAACATAACAACACAGACCGAGATATTGCTTAACTTGCTTCGTCCAGGGCCGACCGGCTAGCTGCCTGGCAGCTTTCGGATTCGGACGGACCGATGACATTGACGCGCAGTGACCTGGTTGTCGGGGTCACGATCCCCGGGTTCTTCGTCCTCAGCGTCGCCTCGATGATCGCCTGCGGGCACGCATTCCCGGCGATGCATGTCTGGCGATCCGGCATCACCGCGCAGGCCGTCCTCGGCACCGCCATCATGGTCGCGTTCGTCCCGGCGTTCGTCGCGGCACGATTCAGCTTCGGTTATCTGGTCGGCTTCTCGCTGCTGTCAGCCGTGATCGGCTTCGTCTGGCTCAGCTTCTTCAGCGCATTCGACTATCCGCACGCCATCGCCCGCTGGGCCATGATCGCCGCGCTGGCCGCAGCGATGATCCCTCTGATGTTACAGAACATCCCGGTTTGGCGGCCCGATTTGTCCGATGCGGCCGTCAAGCGCATCGTGGTTCTGCTGCTGGCGTCGTGCCTTGCCGTGCTGATCGGCGACATCTCCTACGGGGCCAATCTTGGCGATCCCTATGGCGCAGCCCGCACCGCCGTGGTGCGGCCGGCGCTGATGAACTATCTCACCGGGATCATGATCGGCGCGGTCCTGCCCTACCTGTTCGCGCATTTCGCATCGCGCAGGCGGTGGATGCCGGCGGCCGGGGTGCTGCTGCTTGCGCTTTGCTTCTATCCCGTCGTCAACAACAAGACCGTCCTTCTGTTGCCGATCTGGCTGCCGTTTCTGTTCTGGCTGTACGGCCGGTTCGACCCACGGCTGGCCACGGTGCTCGCATTTCTGATCCCGATGATCGTCGGCCTTTCGGCTTTCGTCATTCTCGCCGCCGACAAGACCTACATCGTGTTCAGCACCATCAATCTGCGCTTCGTCGCGATCCCGTCGCTCGCGCTCGATCAATACGCCGACTTCTTCGCGCACCGCGAGCACACCCGGTTCTGCCAGATCACCGTCCTGCGATACATGGCCGCCTGCCCGTACGGCGAGCTTGGCCCGACCCTCGGAGCGATTTATCAGGACGGCAATTTCAACGCGTCCTTCCTCGCCACCGAGGGCATCGCATCGGTCGGTCTTGCGCTCGCCCCGGTGTCGGCTTTCGTCTGTGGTCTGATCCTGTCAGTGGGATCAATGGTCTCAAAGCACCTGTCGCCGCGCTTCATCGCGGTTTCGTCGGGCATCGCAGTTCAGGCGATCATGAACGTGCCGCTCACGACAGGCCTGCTGTCGAACGGGATAGCACTGCTGTTCCTGCTGTGGTGGCTGACGCCCGAACAGCGCGTGGCATTATCGGTCAGGCCCGAGCAGGCCGCTCAACCGGTCAGCGTTGTCGGCCTCGCGGCGTCCTGATCTGTCGCGGCAATCGCCAGGTGCAGTGAACAGGAGGGAGGCAACTGGTTACGGCACCGGTCCAGAAGGACCAATGGTTTCGGGCCAAACACGCTGCTAAGTCATTGAAATGAATGGCGCGAGAGACGGGACTCGAACCCGCGGCCTCCGCCGTGACAGGGCGGCGCTCTAACCAACTGAGCTACTCCCGCGGATGCCGATCGTCGGATTGATCCGCGCAGGACCGAGGGCATAAAGGCCCGCATCCGGTTAGTCAAGGACGTTGCGGATCCCTGCACAGCATCGGCATTTTCGCGGCACGTACGCGGGTTGTCGCCTGTTTTCAGGGGAAACGGCGTAGTCAGCGAAGCCCCGAATCAAATAAGGCCTGATACGTCTGGGTTTCCTGTGGCCGGCCCGGCGCTGCCCGTTCCCGGAACCGGCGGTTTTCAGGACTTGTCCGGACGCATTTCCCGACGCGAACGGCGCGCCATTCGCGTGAAAAGCAGCAATCCAGCCATTCAGCAACGAGGAGGGCCAGACATGGCGAAGAAAGCAGCGACACCGGCGACGATCACGCTGAAGCATTTGGCGGCGGCCATCGCCGAGGAGCAGGAGCTGTCGAAGAAGCAGGCCGAGGCGATTCTGACCGACATGGTCACCAGGATCACCAAGCACCTCAAGAAGGGCGAGCGCATCAGGATCGTCGGCCTCGGCATCCTGCAGGTCCGCAAGCGCGCCGCCCGCATGGGCCGCAACCCGGCCACCGGCGAACAGATCCATATCAAGGCCAGCAAGAAGGTCGCCTTCCGCGCCGCCAAGGAGCTGAAGGAAGCCGTCTAGCGCCTACTCTCTCCGTTAAGGCAAAGCGCCATTCCGGCTCGTGACGCGGCCCCGGAGTGGCGCTTTTCTGTTATAGGATTGTCCTTCGAAACTCGCCTTGACGCGGTTTGCTCGCGCGAACCAACTTCGCCAAAGCGCATTGTTCGTTTCTCCAGTTTTTTGCGCGGTTTTCATGCTGGCACCGGCTCTCGACTTCAAGCACACCGTCACCGAGCGCTTCCTGCGCTACGTCGTGATCGATACCCAGTCCGACCCGGATTCACCGACCTGCCCCTCCACCGAGAAGCAGAAGAATCTCGGGCGCCTGCTGGTCGCCGAGCTGCAGGCGATGGGGATATCCGACGCGCATCTTGACCCGCACGGATACGTCTACGCGACGATCCCGGCCAACACCGACAAGACAGTGCCGGTGATCTGCTTCTGCTCGCACATGGACACCTCCCCTGACTGCACCGGCAAGAACGTCAGGCCGCAGGTCGTGAAGAACTACCGCGGCGGCGACATCGTGCTGCCCGCCGATGCCTCGCAGGTGATCCGCGCCGCCGAGCACCAAGCGCTGGCCGACCAGATCGGCAACGACATCATCACCACCGACGGCACCACCCTGCTCGGCGCCGACAACAAGGCGGGCCTTGCCGAGATCATGGATGCCGCGCATTTCCTCGTTACCAATCCGCAGGTCAAGCACGGCACCATCAAGATCCTGTTCACGCCGGACGAGGAGATCGGCCGCGGCGTCGACAAGGTCGACATCAAGAAGCTGGGGGCCGATTTCGGCTACACTATGGACGGCGAGACCGCCGGCCATATCGAAGACGAGACCTTCTCGGCCGACGGCGCCAGCATCATCATCGAAGGCGTCGCGACCCATCCGGGCTTCGCCAAGGGCAAGATGGAGCACGCCATCAAGATCGCCGCCGCGATCGTCGATCGCCTGCCGAAGGACAGCTGCTCGCCCGAGACCACCGAGGGCAAGGAAGGCTTCCTACATCCGGTCGCGATCTCCGGCGCGCTGGAGAACGCGCGGATCGACTTCATCGTGCGCGATTTCACCGAGGCCGGCCTGAAGCAGAAGGAAGCGCTGCTGGAAGACATCGTGAAGGACGTCATGAAGGGCTATCCGCGCTCGACCTACCGCATGGAGGTCAAGCAGCAGTACCGCAACATGAAGGATGTGATCGATCGCCACCCGCAGATCGTGGCCTATGCGATCGAGGCGATCGAGCGCGCCGGTCTCACGCCGGTGAAGACCTCGATCCGCGGCGGCACGGACGGCTCGCGGCTGTCCTTCATGGGACTGCCCTGCCCGAACATCTTCGCCGGCGAGCACGCGTTCCATTCGCGGCTCGAATGGGTCAGCCGGCAGGACATGGAGAAGGCCGTGCAGACCATCGTGCACCTGGCGATGATCTGGGAAGAGAAGGCCTGATCAGGCCCGCGCCGTCACGATCCAGATCGCGCCGGGCAGCAGCACCGCATCGCCCTTGACAAACGGCGCCAGCGCCTCGCGCATCGAGGCGATCGCCGCAGCGCGCACCTCATCAGGGTGCCCTTCCAGCGCGCGGCTGGCCGGCCCGATCTCGAGCGCGCCCTGGATCGCGGCATCGATGCCGCGCCCGGTCGCGACATCAAGCTCAACCCGGCACGGCTCCATGGCAATGCCGGAGAAGCCGGCTTCGCCCAGGATCCGCTTCACCCTCGCCTCGGAGGCGAACGCGAACGGGCCGGGATCCTCGGGCCCGAGCGGCGGCAGTTTCGGCACGTGCTTGTAGACGGCAGCAAGCGGCGTCATGAAGAACGGATTTTCGCGCGGCTCCTGCCAGCAGGCGAAGGCGAGACGGCCCGTCGGCTTCATCGCCTTGTGCAGATTGGCGAACGACACCACGGGATCGGCAAAGAACATCACGCCAAAGCGCGAGGCCAACAGATCGAAGCTCTCGCCGACAAAGGGATAGACGGTCGCATCGGCCAGCGCGAACTCGACCGGCAAACCCTGCGGCGCGCTCTGCCGCGCCCGCGTCAGCATCGGCTCCGAGACATCGACGCCGAGCACGTGACCCGCGGGCGCGACCTTGGCCGCCAGCGCGAAGCTCGAGGCGCCGCTGCCACAGCCGACATCGACGACGCGTTCGCCGGCTTTCGGCGCAGCGCGATCGATCAAGAGGTCGAGCACCGGTTGCAGCACGATGTCCTGCGCGGCCTGCCGTGTGGCCCATCGCTGACCGCCCGGCCCGTTCCAGTATGCGATCTGATCGGCGTTTTGCGGGTGGCCTGCGTTCATGCGATCCAAACCTCGTTAGGAAGCTTCTGTCGTCTCATGCTTGGGCATGATCCTTTTCGGAATACCGCTTCGCACTTTTCCGGATCATGCCCTAGCAAGTCTCGCGCGTCGCCGCGCGCAGCATCGGCATCAGCTGATAGGTGAATCCGGCATCGGCTTTGGTGACGGGATCGTTGGCGACGATCTCCTGCGGATCGGCATCGTCAGGCAATTGCAGCACGCCGAGCCCCCAGACCCCGGCGGGATCGGCGACCGGTCCGAACACCAGCGCCTTGCCGGCCTGCAGCAGTTCGCCGCAATAGGCGACGTGCGCCTGCATGATGGCGGCTTCCTGCGGCGTCATATCCTGCGGAAAGGTCGGGCGCGGTCCGGTCAATTTGCAGACGTAGTATTTCATCGACCTGATCAGCGCTCGGAACTCTATTTGGCGGCTGCGCTCGTGGGCTTGGCCGGTTTCGGCTTCGCGGCATTCGCCTTGGGCGCGCCCTGCCCGTCGCTGCGCGCGATGCCCCATGGATCGGTCGGCTTCTGATCCGGCACACCGCTGAGCGCACGCTGATAGGCGCGCTGCTGCCGCGCCTCATTGGCCGCATCGGCCGGCGACTTCTCGACCTCTTCGCGATAGCGCTGAACGTGATCCGACTGTGCGAATGCGGGTCCGGCAATCATGGTGAGAAGAAAAATCGCGGCGAATTTGCGCATGCATCAAGTTCCCGGTTAGGCGGACAGAATAGCATCGCTGCAGCGTCGGCATCAAATCTGAGCGCGTGACTTTCGGCACCTTTCGCACCATCGGGGATCGAATGACATTCGGCACGCCAGCGCGGAGCAAGCGCGGTCCCGGCCATCCCCATGAGACTACTCCACGGCCGGGATCGCGCCCTCTCCGCGCGTTCACCGAGAGCCATGCAATGGCCTTACTCCGTAGGGCTCATCAACCAGAGGCGGCTTTGCAGCTCGTGAAACACCGCGCCACCGTCATCCTGCACGAGCATGTGCAAGCGGAGGCCGAGCTGGTCGGACGAGCCGCGGTTCTCACCGATGGAACCGCAGGGACCGTCGAGGGCGTGTTTCTGGACGAATCTCACGGGTTGCGCATCTCGATCAAGGGCCACATCGGGAAGTGGCCGATCGCGACCATCAGGATGCTTCAGCCATAGGGCCGGATCCAGCGCCTTTACCTGAACGAGCAAGCGCCCAATCATCGGGAGAAACATGCCCGCCCGTCCGGACGGCTGGGCCGCTCGATAGGCTTCGCCTGAGGGTCGCGAATGGTGGGCGGTGAGAGGATCGAACTCCCGACCAATGGTGTGTAAAACCAGTGCTCTACCGCTGAGCTAACCGCCCTTGCCAGCGCGCCTCTTTAGCCTCGCCAGCCCTCAGGGCGCAAGGTCGCAAACGCCTCAATCCGTCAGCTCCAATCCTTGGGGCGCGCTGGCAATTCCTTGAGATCATTGATCCATGGCGCGGCAGAGCGGCACCAGACCTGGCGTCGCGGGGTCAATTGGCCGCGCTGGCGAATGCTGCCCCAGCGGATGCCCCAGTCGCCGGGCCCGCCGTCCTCGCCGCTCGTGAACAGCGGCGAACCGCAATCGCCGCAAAAGTGCTGAAAGCGGATTCGGCCGTTATCGCCCCGCTTGCTGTAGAGCTTCGGCGCACCTGCGGTCAGCCGCACCTGTTCGGCGCTACAGATCACCGTGACGCGGTAGGGCGAGCCGGTCAGCGCCTGGCAGTCCGTGCAATGACAGATCGAGACGCATTCGGGGTCGATCTCGGCCTGATAGGTGATAGCCCCACAATGGCATTGCCCGTCGATACGCATGTAGCGCTCTCCAATTCCGTCAAACAAAGCAACCGCCGTGGGCGCGGTTCCATCGTCCAGGGGGGCCTGGCTCTCGGCCCACCTCCCTTAACGGAGCAACATCGGTATCCCATAGCTACCTTGTTTGGGATACCAAATCGGGATACGAAACTTGCCAGACCGAGATTCTGTGCCCGCTAAGGCGGCCAAAGGACGGCGCCATGTCGCAGATGCTTCAGATCCATGACCAGCTCCGGGAGATGATCCTGTCGCTCGACCTTGGCCCCGGCGAGCGGCTGACCGAGCGCTGGCTGGAGAGCCGGTTCGAGGGATCGCGCACGCCGATCCGTGCCGCGCTGGTCCGGCTCGAAGGCGAAGAGCTGGTGCGCCGCGACGGCCGCAACTGGATTGTCGCACCGATCGACCTCGGCGAGCTGGAGGCGCTTGCCGAGTTCCGGATTCCGCTGGAGACGACGGCGGTGCGCCTCGCCTGCGCGCGGGCGAGCGCAGCCGATATCGCCGGCGTCGAGGAGATGCTGGATGCCTGCCAGTCCGGCGCGCCGCGCGAGGAATGGCATCGGGTCGGCACCGATTTCCATGTCGAGATCGCGCGGCTCTCCCGCAATCCCTTCATCGTCAAGGCGATCGCCGGCGCCATGACGAGGCTGTCGCGGGCGCGCTGGCTGGAAGTGTGGACCGAGCCGTCGCGCGAGCAGGCCTGGCGCGAGCACCGGCGCATCCTCGGCTTCATCAAGGCCAACGATCCCGATGCCGCCGCGCGCGAGGCCGCCGACCACATCACCGATACCCGTAATCGCCTGCTGCGTTCGCTGAACGAGGATCGCCGCGGCCTGCGGGCGCGCGGCTTCGCCGTGATCGGGCTGCGCTGACATGAACATCGAAGTCGATCGCGAAGCCCTGCTCGACGCGGGCCCCTGGAAACGCAATTTGATCGTCTGCGTGTTCGGCTCCTTCACGACAATCGTGGGGATGACGCTGCTGCTGCCGTTCCTGCCGCTCTATGTCGAGCAACTCGGCGTGACCGATCATGCCGCGATCGTGCAATGGTCGGGCGTCGCCTATGGCGCAACCTTCTTCAGCGCGGCGCTGACGGCACCGCTGTGGGGACGGCTCGCCGATCGCTACGGCCGCAAGCTGATGCTGATCCGCGCCAGCCTCGGCATGGCGATCGCGATGTCGCTGATCGGCATGGCGCACAACGTCTATGAGCTGGTCGGCCTGCGGCTGCTGACCGGCCTGCTCGGCGGCTACGCGTCGGGTTCGACCGTGCTGGTCGCGGCACAGACGCCGAAAGCGCGATCCGGCTGGGCGATCGGCGTGCTGTCGGCCGGCATCATGGCCGGCAGCCTGGTCGGTCCCTTAATCGGCGGCGTGCTGCCGGGGCTGATCGGCATCCGCGCGACATTCTTCCTGATCGGCGGCGTCATCTTCTTCACCTTCCTCGGCACGACGTTCCTGATCCGCGAGGAAGCACGTCCGAAGACCGCGAAAGGCGGCAAGGCGCGCGGCGGCTGGTCGCTGGTCCCGGACAAGCGCCCTGTCGTCGCGATGTGGGGAACCGGCCTGCTGCTGATGGTCGCCAACATGTCGATCGAGCCGATCATCACGGTCTATGTCGCGCAACTCGTCGAGGCACCGCAGGTGACGTTCGTCGCCGGCCTCGTGATGTCGGCGGCGGCGTTCGGCAGCCTGCTGTCGTCCTCGCATCTCGGCAAGCTGGCCGATCGGGTCGGCCACTGGCGGATCATCACCATCTGCCTTGCTGTCTCCGCGCTGCTGTTGATCCCGCAGGCCTTCGTGGTCAGCGGCTGGCAGTTGATCCTGCTGCGCTTCCTGATGGGGCTCGCGCTCGGCGGCCTCCTACCCTGCATCGCGAGCGTGATCCGGCACAACGTGCCTGATGCGGTCACCGGCAGCATGCTCGGCTATTCGATCTCGGCGCAATATGCCGGCCAGGTGATCGGCCCGCTCGGCGGCGGCTTCATCGGCGGCCATATCGGCATGCCCGCGGTGTTCCTCGGCACCAGCGTGCTGATGGCACTCGGCGCGATCGGCAATTTCGTCGTCGAGAGAAAAGACTAGTTCCGGCGCCGGCAACTCGATCGTTCCGTACCGCAACGATGAAAAAGCCCGTCGGGGTGTCGGAATGCGCGCCATTGGTTCGTTCTTTGCTGTGAAGCCAGCAAATGGAGATATCCAATGGCCGACCTGACGCTTACCACCTTCGATTGGGTTCCGGAGATGCCGCGGGGATTTGTGCGCGACCTCCGGGTGCGCTGGGCATTGGAAGAGGCGCGCTTGCCGTATCGCGTTGCGAGCGTGCCGTTTCGCGATCGGAGCGCCGAGCACTTCGCGCACCAGCCGTTCGGCCAGGTGCCGTGGCTGACCGACGGCGACATCTCGATTTTCGAGAGCGGCGCGATCCTGCTGCATCTCGGCGAGCGCAGCGACGCGCTGCTGCCGACCGATCCGCGCCAACGCAGCGAGGCTTTGAAATGGCTGTTCGCAGCGCTCAACTCGGTCGAGATGGCGAGCCTGCCCTGGTCGCTCCTGGTATTCTCGGGCGAGAGCGGCGGCACGTCGGCATGGACACGCTTCGACGGCTTCCTGCAATCCCGGCTCAGGCACATGGAGCCGGTGCTGACGGGCCGCAAATGGCTGGCCGGGCCGTTCTCCGTCGCCGACGTTCTCATGGCGGATGCGCTGCGCCTGGTCGACCGCTTCGACGGACTGGCGGAATATCCCGCATGTCGCGACTACGTCGCGCGCGCCACGGCCCGGCCGGCTTTCGCAAAAGCGCATGCCGATCAGATGGCGCACTTTGCCGCCGCGGACAGAGCCGCGGCCTTCCCGACCTGATCGCGAACAGCGAAAACAAAAACGGCGCCCGAAGGCGCCGTTTTCTTATGTCGATCGAAGCTCGCTTCAGTGCGCCGTCAGGCCGCCGGACGCTTCATCGGAAGCATCGGGCTTGACGTCGACCTTGCTGGTCTCCTCTTCCCAGACGATCGGCGCGGGCACGCGGACCAGCGCCTTGGCGACGACCTCATCCAGCCGCGAGACCGGAATGATGTCCATGCCGCCCTTGATCGCATCGGAAATCTCCGTGAGATCCTTGGCGTTGTCCTCCGGGATCAGCACCGTCTTGATGCCGCCGCGGGCGGCAGCCAGGAGCTTCTCCTTCAGACCGCCGATCGGCAGTACGCGACCACGCAGCGTGATCTCGCCGGTCATCGCGACATCGTGGCGGACCGGGATGCCGGTCATGACCGAGATGATCGCGGTGGCCATCGCAACACCGGCAGACGGACCGTCCTTCGGCGTCGCGCCCTCCGGCACGTGAACGTGGATGTCGCGGCGGTCGAACATCGGCGGTTCGATGCCGTAAACGATCGCACGCGAGCGGACGTAAGACGCCGCCGCCGAGATCGACTCCTTCATCACGTCGCGCAGATTGCCCGTGACGGTCATCTTGCCCTTGCCAGGCATCATGACGCCTTCAATGGTGAGCAGCTCGCCGCCGACATCGGTCCAGGCCAGACCGGTGACGATACCGACCTGATCCTCATCGTCGATCTCGCCGAAGCGATACTTCGGAACGCCGAGGAACTCTTCGATGTTCGCCTCGGTGACCTTCACCGACTTCTTCTTGGAGATCATCAGCTCCTTCACCGCCTTGCGGGCGAGTGTGGAGAGCTCACGCTCCAGGTTACGCACGCCCGCTTCGCGGGTGTAGCGGCGGATCATCAAGAGCAAGGCCGCGTCGTCGATCGACCATTCCTTGGAGTCCAGACCGTGCTTGGAGAGCGCGCTCGGGATCAGATGCTTGCGCGCGATCTCGACCTTCTCGTTCTCCGTGTAGCCGGCGATCCGGATGATCTCCATGCGGTCCATCAGCGGGCCGGGAATATTCAGCGTATTCGCGGTCGTGATGAACATCACGTTGGACAGGTCGTAGTCGACCTCCAGGTAGTGGTCGTTGAAGGTCGAGTTCTGCTCGGGGTCCAAGACCTCAAGCAGCGCCGACGACGGATCGCCGCGGAAATCGGCGCCCATCTTGTCGATCTCGTCCAGCAGGAACAGCGGGTTCGAGGTCTTCGCCTTGCGCATCGACTGGATGATCTTGCCGGGCATCGAGCCGATATAGGTGCGGCGGTGACCGCGGATCTCGGCCTCGTCACGCACGCCGCCGAGCGACACGCGCACGAATTCGCGCCCCGTGGCCTTCGCGATCGACTTGCCGAGCGAGGTCTTACCGACGCCGGGAGGCCCGACCAGGCACAGGATCGGTCCGGTCAGCTTGTTGGCGCGCGACTGCACCGCGAGATACTCGACGATGCGGTCCTTGACCTTCTCGAGCCCGTAGTGATCGGAGTCCAGGACCGCCTGCGCGGCCTCGAGGTCCTTCTTGACCTTGGACTTCTTGCCCCACGGGATCGACAGCAGCCAATCCAGGTAGTTGCGCACGACGGTCGCTTCCGCGGACATCGGCGACATCTGGCGCAGCTTCTTCAGCTCGTGCTGGGCCTTCTCGCGTGCTTCCTTGGACAGCTTGGTCTTGGAGATCTTCTCCTCCAGATCGGCCAACTCGTCACGACCTTCGTCGTCGCCGAGCTCCTTCTGGATCGCCTTCATCTGCTCGTTCAGGTAATACTCGCGCTGGGTCTTCTCCATCTGGCGCTTGACGCGCGAGCGGATGCGCTTCTCGACCTGCAACACCGAGATCTCGCTTTCCATCAGGCCCAGCACCTTCTCCAGGCGCTGCGTGACGGACAACGTCTCCAGGATCGCTTGCCGGTCGGCAATCTTGACCGCGAGATGCGAAGCAACGGTATCGCCGAGCTTGGCGAAATCGGTGATCGCCTGAACCACGCCGACGACTTCGGCGGAGATCTTCTTGTTCAGCTTCACATAGCTTTCGAAGTCGGACACGACCGACCGCGCCAGCGCCTCGGCTTCGACCGAGTTGGCGTCAGTGTCGGCGAGCGCGACCGCGGTCGCCTCGTAATATTCGCTGCGGTCGGAATACTTCTCGACGCGCGCGCGCTCGAGGCCCTCGACCAGCACTTTCACGGTGCCGTCGGGCAGTTTCAGGAGCTGCAGGACGCTGGCGAGCGTACCGGTCTCGTAAATTGAATCGGGTGCCGGATCGTCATCGGACGCGTTCTTCTGCGTCGCGAGCATGATCAGCGCGTCGTTCTTCATCACCTCTTCGAGCGCGCGGATCGATTTCTCGCGGCCGACGAAGAGCGGCACGATCATGTGCGGGAAGACGACGATGTCGCGGAGCGGCAGCACCGGATAGGAGTGGCTTTCGCCGTGGACGATCGTTGGCCGGGGTTTTGAGGTCGTCATGGCCTAATCCTTTTGTTGTGCCCCCTTGCACGCAGTCCGCCTGCTTGCGCAACCGCCACAAGGTGCCTTGGTGATGCGGAATGAGAATGCCGTCTGCAGCCGCTTATTCCGCATCGTGAAGCGACGAATCTCAACGGATGAGATCCCTCACCGATAGCATTAGGTGGCTATCAGGCGGGGGGGTGTCAAGTCTCAGAAGTGTCGGGAAATATAGGCTAAACAAGCATTTGCTGCTACGCCGTAAGGGCGCCGCTGCTGCGCCGCGGCGGCCGCCGGAGCGTCCGGCAGCCGTGCATTTTTGGCGGGTCGAGACGAGCGCCGTTTAGGCGCTCGCGCTGCTCTCGACGGCGCGGTCGGAACGATCCGCGTAGATGTAGAGCGGACGCGCCGTTCCCTCGACGACCTCGCGCGAGATCACGACTTCCTCAACGCCTTCCAGGCCCGGGAGGTCGAACATGGTTTCGAGCAGGATGCTCTCCAGGATCGACCGCAGGCCGCGCGCGCCGGTCTTGCGCTCGATCGCCTTGCGGGCGACCGCGCCAAGAGCCTCGTCGGCGAAGGTCAGCTCGATGTTCTCCATCTCGAACAGCCGCTGGTACTGCTTCACCAGCGCGTTCTTCGGATCGGTCAGGATCTTCTTCAGCGAGGTCTCGTCGAGGTCCTCCAGCGTCGCAACGACGGGCAGACGGCCGACGAATTCCGGGATCAGGCCGTACTTCAGCAGATCTTCCGGCTCGACGTGACGGAAGATCTCGCCGGTGCGGCGGTCCTCCGGCGCGAGCACCTGCGCCGCGAAGCCGATCGAGGTCGAGCGGCCGCGCGCGGAGATGATCTTCTCGAGGCCCGAGAACGCACCGCCGCAGATGAACAGGATATTGGTGGTATCCACCTGCAGGAACTCCTGCTGCGGATGCTTGCGGCCGCCCTGCGGCGGGACCGAGGCCACCGTGCCTTCCATGATCTTCAGCAGCGCCTGCTGGACGCCCTCGCCCGACACATCGCGGGTGATCGAGGGGTTGTCCGACTTGCGGCTGATCTTGTCGATTTCGTCGATATAGACGATGCCGCGCTGCGCGCGCTCGACGTTGTAATCGGCGGCCTGCAGCAGCTTCAGGATGATGTTCTCGACGTCCTCGCCGACATAGCCGGCTTCGGTCAGCGTCGTCGCGTCAGCCATGGTGAAGGGCACGTCGAGGATGCGGGCCAGCGTCTGCGCGAGCAGCGTCTTGCCCGAACCGGTCGGACCGATCAGCAGGATGTTCGACTTCGCCAGTTCGACGTCGTTGTGCTTGGTCTGATGGTTGAGCCGCTTGTAGTGGTTGTGGACGGCGACCGACAGCACCTTCTTGGCATGGCTCTGGCCGATCACGTAGTCGTCCAGGACCTTGCAGATTTCCTTCGGCGTCGGGATGCCGTCGCGCGACTTCACCAGCGAGGACTTGTTCTCCTCGCGAATGATGTCCATGCACAGTTCGACACACTCGTCGCAAATGAAGACAGTCGGTCCGGCAATCAGCTTGCGAACTTCATGCTGGCTCTTGCCGCAGAACGAGCAATATAGCGTGTTCTTGGCGTCGCTCGTGCCGACCTTACTCATTCATTATCTCCGTCCGCCGTTCGATCTCGTTTGCCAGATCGACCCAATCCGGCACACAACCGGGCTGTTGGGTAGATAGAGCAAATTCCGTACCAAAAAAGACCCTACGCAATACTGACCGTGTGGATCACGGTTTATTCGAATCTCCGCGATCATAGCCGATGCATCACAGCCAACCATGCTGGCACCCGACTATCAAGAATTCGCTAATCGGATGGCCGGCTCAAGACCGTGACAATACCGTGATTTTCAACGATCGCACGTGGAATACGCGTCGAAATCCACGGAACGTTGCGGGATTACCACGTCGGTATATGAGCACGAAAGCGGAACTTTCCGCTGTGCGCATGCACCCGCCGGCGGGTCCAGCACCCTGCTTTTGCCGGTTATGTGAGGCGTCAATGTGGAGATCACACCGACGCCTCGAGATGCCTGCCCAGATCAGGCCGCCTTCGCGGCGGCCGGATCGTCCGGACGCTTGTCGATGACCTTGTCGACGAGGCCGAACGCCTTGGCGTCCTCGGCGGTGAGGAACTTGTCGCGCTCCAGCGCGTCCTCGATCGCCTTGTAGGTCTGACCGGTATGCTTCACGTAGATCTCGTTGAGGCGCTTCTTGAGATTCAGGATCTCCTGCGCGTGCAGCATGATGTCGGTGGCCTGGCCCTGGAAGCCGCCGGACGGCTGGTGCACCATGATGCGGGAATTCGGCAGCGTGAAGCGCATGTCCTTCTCGCCGGCGGCCAGCAGCAGCGAGCCCATCGAGGCCGCCTGCCCCGTGCACAGCGTCGATACCGGCGGACGGATGAACTGCATCGTGTCGTAGATCGCAAGGCCCGACGTCACCACGCCACCGGGCGAGTTGATGTACATCGAGATTTCCTTTTTCGGATTCTCGGCCTCGAGGAACAGCAGCTGCGCGACGATCAGCGTCGACATGCCGTCTTCCACCGGACCGGTGACGAAGATGATGCGCTCCTTCAAAAGGCGCGAGAAAATGTCGTAGGCGCGTTCGCCGCGATTGGTCTGCTCGACGACCATCGGCACGAGGTTCATGTAGGTTTCAACGGGATCGCGCATGAAAGAACCCAAGGGTTAGGGGTGATGCAGAACTTTGCTCAAGGCTACTTGGCTCAAGACTACTGCCTCAAGGCTTAACCCAGATATGGGCCAATTTCCGGCCGACAAGGCCGTCAACTCGCCGCACTAGCCACCTGGGCAGGTCGCAGAAGTTCAAGCTGATTCGCGTCTTCGCGCCTAGCGACGGGACCCGTCGCGAGGCGCGCTTTCGCGGTTCATCATTAACGCGAGGTGCCGAAATTAAGCGGCAGTTTTCTCGGCGTCTTCATCCTTGAACAGCTCCTCCTTGGTGACCTTCTTCTCGGTTACGTTGGCGAGCTCCAGGACGAAGTCGACGACCTTGTCCTCGTAGATCGGGGCGCGGAGCTGGGCCAGCGCCTGGGCGTTGCTGCGGTAGTAGTCCCAGACTTCCTTCTCGCGGCCGGGCATCTGGCGCGCGCGCTCGATCACGGCGCGCGACACCTCGTCGTCGGTCACGGTAATCTTGTTCTTCTCGCCGATCTCCGACAGCACGAGGCCGAGGCGGACGCGGCGGTCGGCGATCTTGTGGTACTCCTCCTTTGCCGCTTCCTCGGTGGTGTTCTCGTCGGCGAAGGTCTTGCCGGACGAGTCCATCTCGGCCTTGATCGAGTTCCACATCAGATTGAACTCTTCGGTGACAAGCGACGGCGGCGCCTCGAATTTGTGGCTCTCGTCGAGCCGGTCGAGCAGCGCGCGCTTGACCTTCTGGCGGGTGGCGCCGGCGAACTCGGCCGTCAGGCGCTCGCGGGCGGCCTCCTTCAGCTTGTCGAGCGACTCGAGGCCCAGCGTCTTGGCGAACTCGTCGTCGATCGTGGTCTCACCGGGCGCCTCGATCAGCGTCGCGGTGGTCTCGAACTCGGCCGGCTGGCCGGCGAGCTTCTCGTTCAGATAGTTCTTCGGGAACGAGACCTTCAGCGTGCGAGTCTCATTGGTGCCGATTCCGATCAGCTGCTCCTCGAAGCCCGGGATGAACTGGCCGGCGCCGATCACGACCTGGATGCCCTCGCCGGTGCCGCCCTCGAAGGCTTCACCGTTGATGGTGCCCTTGAAGCTGATGGTGACGCGGTCGCCCTTCTCCGCCGCGCCCTCGGTCTTGGCATTGTACGGGCGGCTGCCTTCGGCGATCCGCTTGATGGCATCGTCGACGTCGGCGTCGGAGACTTCGACCACCGGCTTCTCGACCGAGAACGACTTGAAATCGGCGAGCTGGATCGGCGGCACGACCTCGATCGCGACGGTGTAGGTCAGGTCGGTCTTGCCCGACAGCAATTCCTCGACCTGGTCCTTCTCGGTCGGCATCGTGATCTTCGGCTCGCCGGCGAGGCGGAAGCCGCGATCTTCGAAGATCTGCCGGTTGGTATCGCTGATGGTCTGGTCGATGGTCTCGGCCATCACCGAGCGGCCGTAGATCTTCTTGAGATGCGCCACCGGCACCTTGCCGGGACGGAAGCCGTTGAGACGGACCTTGTCCTTGAGGTCGACCAGCTTGGCGTCCGCCTTGGCATCGAGATCGGATGCCGGGACGCTGATCTTGAATTCGTGCTTCAATCCCTCGTTGAGGGTCTCGGTGACCTGCATGGTATCAATCTTCTTCCGCTTTTGCCGCGGCCCGAGCGGCCGTGGCAGTGTTCAATCTGTTCGACGATGGGCCTTGCGGCCTAACGTCTGTGGGTTCGGCGAACCCTCACCCCATCGGGGCCAAAGGTTCTCCAAGAATTCGTCATGCAAACGCTGTAAGCGCTTGGTGCGGGCGGAGGGACTCGAACCCCCACAACTTTCGTCACTGGAACCTAAATCCAGCGCGTCTACCAGTTCCGCCACGCCCGCGCGAAAAGCATCCCAGTCCGGCCGCGATGCCGCGGGCGGCCGGGCTTATAACATGCGCCCACCGGTTCGCAGCAAAAAAATGGCCGCTGTTGAGCCCGCCCTGCGACCGATCGCGACTGGACAGGTACACTTGAAAATGGTCCGCATCGGCCGGATGGCAAGTCCTCCCGCAAGTCCCGAATTTTCCCTCACCCGGCGCGATCTGATCGCCGCCCTCGGCGCCGCGGCGCTTTGCCCCGCTCTGCCGGCCACCGTCGCGGCGCAGGGCCGGATCGCGGTCGCGCTCCAGGCCAAACCTGACCGCATCTCGCTTCGTCCGGACGGACCGGGTCCTGGCGGACCGGAGATACCGGTCTGGTCGCTCGGCAGCGGCGACCTCCGCTTCAAGCGCGGCGAGGTCCTCGACGTGACCTTTGGCAATGAACTGCCGGTCGCGGCCGCGCTGGATTGCCGCGGGCTCGACGGCGTCGCGGCGGCGGAGCCACTGGCCTCCCGGGCGCTGCTTGCCGCCGGGGCAAAGGATAGCTTCCAGCTGCCGCTTCGGCATGCCGGCACCTTTCTGTGCGAGCCCTTGCTCGGCGATGGCGGCACGGCGCCGGCACGGCCGCGGCCGCTGATCGTGACCGGCACCTCGCCGGTTGCAGTCGACCGCGACGAGGTCCTGCTGATCGAGGAGTGGCGCCTGCGGCCGGACGGAAGCGCAATCCCGGCCGGCAACGATCCAAAAGATTCGACGCAGATTCATACAATTAACGGCAAAACCTCATACGACATCTCGGCGCCGGCCAATGCCCGCCTCAGACTCCGCTTTATCAACGGCAGCCAACGCAGCGTGCTGGCGATCAAGCTGGAGAACCTCGACGTCCGTGTGATGGCCATCGACGGCCAGCCAGCCGAACCGTTTCCGGCCCGCAACGGTGCCCTCGTCCTCGCTCCCGGCAGCCGCACCGATGTCTTCGTCGACGCGGCCGGAACCAGCTTTCCGATCCTGCTGCACGACGGCAAGCAGGCTCGCCCGGTCGGCAAGCTGGCCGTCTCGAACGACCCGCCGGTCCGCTCGGCGCCGTTCCCGCCGGCACCGCCGCTGCCCGGCAACGACATGCCCGCCCAGCTCGATCTCAAGAGCGCCGCAAGGTTAGAGCTAACCCTCGGCACGCCGACCGAATGGTTCCGGCCGGCGGACTTCAAGCCATCAGCCGCTCCGGCCTTTCAGGCCAAAGCCGGCCGGCCGGTTGTGCTGGCGCTGACCAACCGCGGCACGATCGCCAGCGTGTTTCATCTGCACGGCCATCACTTCCGTCTGCTCGACCGGCTCGACGACGGCTGGAAGCCGTTCTGGCTCGACACGCTCGCGATCGAGCCGGGCCAGACCCAGCGCATCGCCTTCCTCGCCGAATATCCGGGCCGCTATCTGATCGAGCAGGTCGCGACCGACTGGGCCGCGCCGCGGCTGGTCCGATGGTACAGTGTCCAATAACAACAAGAGGAAACGTCCATGAGCCAGACAGTTGCAGCGATCCGCGCAGTCAAGGCGCGAAGCGTCGTGGTGCCGCTCAAGCGCCCTGTGAAGAACGCCTTCGGCGTGATCGATTCCGGCCCGCTGGTTCTGATCGATGTCGAGACCGACCAAGGCGTTACCGGCCGCACCTACATCTTCGCCTACAGCAAGCTCACGCTTAAACCTCTTGCCTATCTGATCGAGGAGATCGGCCGCGAGCTCATCGGCAAGCCGGTCGCGCCGTTCGACCTGATGAAGGCGATGGACGCCAAGTTCCGGCTGCTCGGCTGGCAAGGCCTGGTCGGCATGGCGGTATCAGGTCTCGACATGGCGTATTGGGACGTGCTCGGCCAGCTCGCCGGCCGGCCGCTGGTCGAACTGCTTGGCGGCTCGGCGAAGCCGATCAAGGCCTATGACAGCTACGGCGTGGTCGATCCCGTCGCCGATGAGCGCGCGCTGCGCCGCTCGCTCGACCAGGGTTTTCGCGGCATAAAAATCAAAGGCGGCGACGGTGATGCCGCCAATGACGAGCGCGTCGTGAAGGGCGTGCGCGCCCTGCTCGGCCCCGACATCGCGTTGATGATCGACTTCAACCAGTCGCTCGATCCGGCGGAGGCGACCCGCCGCATCGCCCGCCTTGCGCCCTACGATTTGCACTGGATCGAGGAGCCGGTGCCGCAGGAGAGCCTGTCCGGCCACGCAAAGGTCCGCGAGACCTCGCCGACGCCGATCCAGGCAGGTGAGAACTGGTGGTTTCCGCGCGGCTTTGCCGAAGCGATCGCGGCCGGCGCATCCGACTTCATCATGCCCGACGTGATGAAGGTCGGCGGCGTCACCGGCTGGATGCAGGTCGCGGGCCAAGCCGACGCCGCATCGATCCCGATGTCGAGCCATCTGTTCGCGGAAGTCAGCGCGCATCTGCTCGCGGTGACGCCGACCGCGCACTGGCTCGAGTTCCTCGACTTCGCCGGCGCGATCCTCACAAGGCCCGCCGAAATCGTCGACGGCGCCGTGACCGCCCGCGGTCCCGGGCTCGGCATCGAGTGGAACGAGTCGGCCGTCGCGAAGTATCTCGTCAGCTAGCGGCGATCCTGGCCGGTGAGCGCACGCTTCACCTTTACGACGCATTCATGTAGGTCGATCCGAAATCGGAGCGCCCAATGTCGACCAATAGCAAGCTGACGCTCAAATTCCGTTGCCCGACGGAGCTTGACGGACTGATACCGGCCCCAATACCGGCAGCCCAGGGCGTTCCCGACTGGCTCAAGTCCATGCCGGCGACGGCCTTCTCCTCGATCAACCTGCACGACGAGGACACCATCAAGCGCTGCCCGCCGTTCGTGGATGCGATGACCTGCGGGTTCTTGCTGCCGCTGGTGTGCGATCTCAAGGTCGAGGACGGCGAAATCACCTGGGACCAGGACCTGCCGCCGGGAGGCACGCCGGAATTTCCACGCTCGCCGATCGGCTTCCACGACCCGGGTCAGGTCACCGGCACCCCACTCTTTGAAGAGGGCCGCTTCTTTCTCAAATTCCACAATTTGTGGACCGTCGAAGCCCCGGAAGGCTACGCGATCTACTTCACCCATCCCGTCAACCGCTTCGATCTGCCATTCACCACACTCAGTGGCCTAGTCAATTCCGACCTCTATGCCGACAATTGGGTGCACTTTCCGGCGTACTGGCACGACAGGAATTTCAGAGGCGTCCTCCCCAAGGGGACTCCGATCGCGCAATGTATTCCCGTCAAGCGAGACGACTGGACCGCGCAGGCAACGCCGTTCACCGCCGAAGACGCCAAGCGGGTCGGCGAACTCCGCACCGAGCTCAGACGGCAGCCGAACCTCTACCGGAGAAACTTCAGGGCGTAAGGCAAGGTGGAACGTCGTCCGCCGCGCGCTCAATCTCACTCCCCGCCGAGGAACTTCGCAGCGGCGCTCAGGGAGAAGAAGAAACGGCCATGAGATCCCGAGGCCATGACGAATGCCGCGCGTCCAAACAGCTGCGGCTGACCGCGCATCACCGAGCGCAGCGCTGCCTCGGCAGCATCGCGCTCACCCTGCTCGAAAAGACACGTGGCGAGGTGGGCGCGGGTTGAGCGATCATCCGGGTATTGCGCGAGCACGCGGCGGAACGCATCCGCGGCTGCGGCGTAGTCGCCAACGAGGATCAGGACCCGCCCGAGCTGGTTGAGAACGTCGGGGCGCCCTGGCGCAGCATCACGTGCCGCCGTCAGGACGCTTGCAGCCCGCGCGATGTCATTGGTCTCCTGCAACAGGCGCCCGAGATCGAGCTTCAGGTCGACGCTCTCAGGGGCCAGCGCGAGACCGGCCTCGATCGTGCTGATCGCCTCGCCGTGTTGACCGGCCTTGGCAAGCTGCCCGGCGAGTTCCTGAAAGGACGGAAAATATGGCGGGCGGCGTGCCGCCGTGCGCCGAAGCTGCGCGATGCCGTCGGCGACGCGGCCCGCGCCGCACAGCAGCGCGCCGAGCAAAGTCTCGACCTCTCCATCGTCGGCGCGACGCGCAACCCGCTCGAGCGCTGCGATCGCTTCGCCTCCCCGGTTCTGCCCCATCAGGGCATGCGCCAGAAGAAGCGCGGCGTGTCTGTCCGTGCGGCTCGATTTCAGGACGTTCGTCGCAATCCGCTCGGCCTGAGCAAACTGCTGCGCCCGCAACGCCAAGGCGCCTTGTTGCAGCGCCTGAGCGAGGAAATTGTTCTGCCTGCCACTCACGAGCGAGATTCACGGTGCCGAGGGAATACCCTGCGCGTTTAGCCCGCATCTTTCGACGCGTCCACCAAAAGTATCGTAAGACGGACGAGGTCCTGATGTCCGCATGCGTTGATCACGCGGACATCCCACGCTTCGTTCCGCTACTCGCCGCCGGCGGCGATCCCGCCGGGGCTTGGTTGCAGCTTGCCGCGCACCTCTGCGGATGACGCTTCGCCGTCCATCGCCTCCGGCCGCAACGCCTCCAGCGGACGCTTGCGGGTCTCGATGCCGAGCACCGCGACCGCGATCGCCTGCACCACGAGGAGCCCGGCTACCACAGAGACAACGCCGGTGACGCCGAACCTCGTGAACAGCTCGACCACGATGAACGGCGTCACGATCGACATCAGGCGACCGGCGGTGTTGCAGATGCCGGATCCGCGCATCCTGAGCTCGGTCGGGAACAGTTCGGGGATGTAGAGCCCCCAGGCCAGCGCCAGCATCACCGCCACCGTGAAGACCAGGAGGAAGCCGATCACGACGAAGGCGACCGGGTTGATGAACATCGGATAGATCAGCCCGAGCCCGGCCGCGGCGAGCGACAGCACGATCAGCGACGGTTTGCGGTCGATCTTCTCGCCGATCCACATGCCCGACAGCGTGCCGAGCGGGCTGCCGAGCGTCATCAGCATGGTGTAGCCGAGCGATGACGACAGGTTGATGCCCTGCTTGACGAAGAAGGTCGGAATCCAGGCGATGAAGCCGTAGACCGCGGTGTTGAGCCCGATCAGGATCAGGCAGCCGACGATGGTCCGCGCGATCAATGCGCGCGAGAACAGGCGCGTGAAGCGAACGTCCGGCTGCACCGGGGCCGGCTGATAGGCCGGGGTCGGCAGGGTCCTGCCCTTGCCGACCTCCTGCTCGATCACAGTTAGCACGGCCTCCGCCTCGGCGCTCTTGCCCTGCGTCTCGAGCCAGCGCGGCGATTCCGGCAGCGAGCGCCGCAGGAACCAGACGATCATCGCGCCGACGCCGCACAGCGCGAACATCCAGCGCCAGCCGAGATGCGGAATGACGGCCCAACCGACCAGCGTCGCGACAAACAGCGCACCGTTGGTGCAGGTCGCGAGCGCCGCGCCCCAGCGGCCGCGCTGCTGCGGCGGGATGAATTCGCTGAGCACAACATAGCCGACGACGATCTCGGCGCCGAGCCCGAGGCCCATCACGAAGCGGGCCCCGATCAGCCAGTTCATCGACGGCGCGAGCGTTGCCGCCAGCGCGCTGAGGCCGAAGATCAGGAGGTTGGCCTGGTAGGCGAACTTACGGCCGAAGCGGTCGCCGGCGACGCCCGCCAGCCAGGCACCGATCAGCATCCCGACAAAGGTCGCCGAGATGAAGCGTGCATTCTGGGCGAGGTCCGAATAGCCGGACTGAACCAGCGCGCCGAGAATGCTGCCGGCGAGGAAGATCTCGAAGCCGTCGACGAACAGTCCGGCTCCGATCAGCGCGAAGATCCGGTAGTGAAATCCGGCGATCGGCAATCTGTCGAGCCGGCCCCCCGCGTTAACGCCCTTGGTCACTTCAGCCTCCCTGATTTTGATTTTGTTCTGATCGCTGTCTGCGCCGATTTTTGTGCCGGGGCTATCCGGTCGAGACGCGCGCCTCCTCGTCTGCGCTTGCATGCGCGGCTTGCGGCCGCGGCAGGCCGAGATTCTCGCGCAAGGTGTCACCCTGATACTCGCGCTGGAACAGGCCGCGGCGTTGCAGCTCGGGCACCACGAGGCGCACGAAGTCCTGGTAGGTGCCGGGCACATGGGTGGCCGCCACGACAAAGCCGTCGCA
Organism: Bradyrhizobium sp. BRP56; assembly: GCF_020194035.1. Taxonomy (NCBI): domain Bacteria; kingdom Pseudomonadati; phylum Pseudomonadota; class Alphaproteobacteria; order Hyphomicrobiales; family Nitrobacteraceae; genus Bradyrhizobium; species Bradyrhizobium sp. BRP56. Next base: position 213,869 of record NZ_JADYVV010000002.1, on the reverse strand, counting down.
GCCGCCTTCGCAGAACCAGCGCTCCATCTGATCGGCGACCGCCTTGGGCGAGCCGACGAAGGTCGGCAGTTCGGCGAGCGTTCCTCTGCCGCTGAACTGCACGAAATCGCGCGGCGTCGGATTGGGCTTGCCGCTGAGATTCATCACGCGGTCGCGGATCGCCTGCAGCCCGCTGATCGAGGCCAGCTCATCCGATGTGAACGGCTCGTCCATCGGCTTGGCCGCGAAATCGTAGTTCAGCACTTCCGACAACAGCGTCAGCGCATCGATCGGCTTGGCGAGCCGGCTGATCGCCGCGAACTTGTCCTCGGCCTCGGCCTGGGTCTCGGCGACGACCGGATAGACAGCCGGCGCGATGCTGATGTCCCTGCCCGTCTTGGCGAGCGTCCCCTTCAAGTCGGCATACTGCTTCTTCGCGATGTCGAGATTGGGATAGATCACGAAGATCAGTTCGCCCCAGCGCGCCGCGAAGGTCTTGCCGCGGCCGCTCTGCCCGGCCTGGATGATCACTGGATGGCCCTGCGGCGAGCGCGGCACCGTGAACGGGCCGCGCGAGCGGAAGAACTGCCCGTGATGGTCAAGCCGGTGCACCTTGGCCGGGTCGGCGAACAGCCCGCTCTCGCGGTCGAAGCTGACGGCGCCGTCCTCCCAGCTGTTCCAGTGGCCGAGCACGACCTCCATGAACTCGTCGGCGCGGTCATAACGCAGATCGTGGCTGAGGTGCTGCGAGGCGCCGAAATTCGCCGCCTCGGAGTCGTTCAGCGAAGTCACCACGTTCCAGGCCGCGCGGCCGTTCAGCAGCAGGTCCATCGTCGCGAACACCCGCGCGACGTGGAACGGCTCGTAATAGGTGGTCGAATAGGTCACGCCGATGCCGAGCCGCTCGGTCGCCAACCCCATCGTGAGCGCGACCGAGACCGGATCGAGCTTCGCCGCGCGCACGCCGTGGCGGATGGTCTCGCGGAAATCGTCGCCGAAGCGATCGGGGATCGCGAGCCGGTCGTCGAAGAAGGCGAGATGAAACTTGCCGTGCTCCAGCGTGCGCCCGATCTCCTGATAATAGTCGCGCGAGAACCAGTTCGGCTTCGAGTCCGGATGGCGCCAGGAGGCAGGATAGTTCGAGCAATTCTGGGCCTGTAGGAAGCCGATCAATTTCATCTGCCTGGTCATGGCGTGGTTCCTTCGTCGCCGCGGGAGAATTGGGGCATGTCAGATCACCCCGTCGCTGCGCAGCGCGGCGAGCGCCGCCGCCGTGGCGCCGGCAAGCGAGGTCAGGACTTCGTCGGTGTGCGCGCCGAGCGCGACGCCGGCATGCTTGAACTGCGGCGGCGTGCGCGACATTTTTGGGATCGCGCTCGGCACCGCAATCGGCCCGGCGCGCGAGCGCACCTCGGCGATGTTGCCGCGGGCGCGGTACTGCGGGTCGGCGAAGATGTCACTGATGCTGTAGATCGGCCCGCAGGGCACGTCGTAGCGCTCGCACTCGGCAAGCGCCGTCTCCAGCGGCTTGGAGCCGATCCAGTCGGCGACCATCCCGTTGACCTCCTCGCGCCGCGCCAGGCGGCCGGCCATGGCCGCATAGCGCGGGTCGGTCGCGAGTTCGGGGCGCTGCATCGCCTGCGCCAGGCGCTCGAACATCTTGTCGCTCGAACAGGCCAGCGCCACCCATTTTCCGTCGGCGGTCTGGTAATGGCTGTGCGGCACGACATTGACGGTGTCGGCACCGAGGCGTTCGCGGACGAAGCCGGTCTTGGCGAACACGGTCGCCATCTCGTCGAGTAGCCGAAACACCGATTCATAAAGCCCGATATCGACCACCTGCCCGTGTCCGGTGGCTTCGGCATGGCGCAGCGCCAGCAGCACGCCGAGCGCGCCCCATAGCCCGGAAATGTAATCGGCGAGCGAGGTCGATCCCGGCATCACGGGTTGGCGTCCCGCCTCGCCAGCAAGATAAGCGAGCCCGCTGAAGCCGTGCGCGATCCGGGCGAAGCCCGGCTTGTCGCGCAGCGGGCCGTCCTGCCCATAGGCGCTGATGCGCAGCATCACGAGTTTTGGGTTGATCTCGCGCAACGCCTCGAAGCCGAGCCCCCATTTCTCCAGCGTGCCCGGCCGGAAGTTCTCCAGCACCACGTCGGATTGGCGGACCAGCTCGCGAAACAGCGCGGCGCCACGCTCGCTGCGCAGATCGAGCGTCACCGACTTCTTGTTGCGGGCCTCGCTGAGCCAGACATAGGTGTCGCCGCATTCGCTCGGCGTGCCGAACCGGCGCAAGGGATCGCCTGTGCCCGGCTGCTCGATCTTGATCACCTCGGCGCCGAAGTCGGACAGCACCGTCCCGCAGAACGGCGCCGCCACGAAGGTCGCGATGTCGAGCACGCGAATTCCGGAGAGCGGTGGCTCATACGACATCGCGCGCTCCTGCCCTGCCCGCTGCCAGAATTGCGTCATGGCGGTCGATGATCGCCTGCGCGCGCTTGAGCACCGCAAGATCGATCAACACACCGTCCTGCCCGAAGGCGCCGTCGCCGCCGACGCTGGCGGATTGAATCTTGGCCGTGATCTCGCGCGCCCAGCCGATCTCACGTGCGGTCGGCGAGAACACCTCGTTGGCGGTCTCGAGCTGTGAGGGATGGATCGCCCATTTGCCCTCGAAGCCAAGCGCGGCCGCCCGCGCCGCACTGGCGCGAAAGCCTGCGGCATCGCCGAAATTGGCATAGGGGCCGTCGATCGCACGCAGGCCGTGGGCGCGGCAGGCATTGGCGATGCGGGCGAGCGCGAAGTGCCACTGGTCGTTCCAGTGGATCCGGCGCGCACCGCCCTCGTCCGCATCGGTGAGCACGGCATAGCGCGGATCGGAGGCGCCGATGATCTCGCCGCAGGTGCGTAGATCAATCGAGTAATCGCCGATGCCGAAGATGACCGCTTCCAACCGCTCCGACGCCTGCACGATGTCCTCGACATTGGCGAGCCCGAGCGTGGTCTCGATCAGGATCTCGATGCCCAGCGGCCTTGCGCGCGGGAACTCGCGCTCGAGCCCCGTCAGCAGCGCCTCGACGAAACGGACGTCGAATGCGGTGCCGACCTTCGGCACCATGACGAGGTCGAGGCGCGGCGCGCGGCTGACGATCTCGATGATGTCGCGATGCGCCCATTCGGTGTCGAGCCCGTTGATCCGCACCGCCAGCGTCTTGTTGCCCCAGTCGATCCGGTTCAGCGCCTCGATTGCGATCTCGCGCGCCTCGGGTTTTCGCGACGGCGCAACCGCGTCCTCCAGATCGAGGAAGATGAAATCGGCCGCGCTACTCGCTGCGCGTTCGAAGAAATGGGTCGAGGTCGCGGGAACCGCGAGTTCGGAACGCTGGACGCGGCGCGTGCGCGGCTTGGTGACGGTGAAGGACATCGGAGCGTCTTTTCTGGAGCATCTTTTCTGCATCACGCCGCAGGATCGTCACCCGCGGCCAACAACAATCATGCTAGATGTCCGACACTGATCTTTCTAACGAGATTATCTTAAGAACTGTTCAGTTCTTCAGGACAATCCCTGCAGGGCAAAAACGATGTCGCAGATCAATTTCAAGCTGCTGCACATGTTCATCGCGGTCGCCGAGAACAAGAGCTTTCGCCAGGCCTCCGAGCACCTCAACCGCTCGCAATCCGCGGTCAGCATGCAGATCAAGCTGCTGGAGGACCAGGTCGGCGCCGCGCTGTTTCATCGCACCACGCGACGCGTCGAGCTGACCGCGGAGGGACTGCAACTGCTGACGCATGCGCGGCGCGCGCTCGGCGAATGGGAGAACGGCCTGCGCGAGATCCGTGAGGTCATCGACATCCAGCGCGGCACGCTGTCGCTGGCCTGCGTCCCGACCATTGCCGCGACCATCCTGCCGCAGGCGCTGCATGCCTTCCAGGCGAGCTATCCCGGCATCAACATCAATCTGCGCGAGCTTGCGGCCGAGGACATGCTGGACTGCTTGCGCCGGCGCGAGGCGGATTTCGGCATCGGGCCGGAGATGGACGGCTCGACCGAGTTTCAATTCGCGCCGCTGTTCAACGACCCGATCTATGCGCTGGCGACAAGAGCGTTTCCGTTTCGCAAGCGCAGCGCGGTCGACCTTACCGAACTGTCCGCCTATCCGATCCTGCTGAACTCAAAATCGGCGGCGCTGCGCTCGATGCTGGAGCGTGCGCTCGCCACGCGCAATCTGCAAATGAAGATCAAGTTCGAGGTCGAGCACAGCTATACGCTGGCCGCGTTGGCCGGCTCCGGTCTCGGCGTCGGCATCCTGCCGAAGGTCGCCTTGCCGCGGCCGGTCAGGAAGACGATGCAGGCGCTGCCGATCGTCAATCCTGTGCTGGAGCGCACAGTCTGCATCGTCTCGCTGCGCGGACAATCGTTCTCGCCGGCCGCCGGCGCGCTGACATCAGTGATACACAAATTCCTCAAGCCGCGCCCTTAGGTCCGCCGGGCCAATCCGCAGAACGCGCCACCAAAATAGATCAGCGGCGTCTGCCCCTCACGCAGATGCATCGCGCGGACCGCGCCGACGAAGATCGAATGCGTGTCGTGCGCATGCTCGTCGATCAGCTCGCAGTCGAGCCCGATCAGCGCATCCCGCAGGATCGGCGCGCCCGTGGCAAGCGACAGCCAGCCGTCGGCGTCGGAAAACCGATCGTCCCGCTCGATGCCGCGGCGGCCCGCGAACACATTAGCCAGCTCGGCCTGGTCGGCGTGCAGCATGTTAACGCCGAACGCAGCGGTGCGCCGGATCAGGCCATGCGCGCTCGCCGAGCGGTTGACGCAAGCGATCAGCCGCGGCGGCGTGTCCGACAGCGAACAGACCGACGTCGCCGTCATCCCCGTTCTGTCGCCCGGCCCGCCCGCCGACAGGATCGTCACCGCGCCGGCGTGGTGGCGCATCGCCGCGCGATAGGACGCGGGGTCGACGCTCCCGTGAACCGGAGCGGCGGTCGAAAGCAGGCTGGTCGGTGCGTTCATCTGACTGTTCCGGGCGAGAGGCGACGGTTTTGAATCGTATAGGCCAGCCGGATCGATCGCAGAAACGCAAATATCTAACCAGTTGTTCAGATCATCCGATCAATGCCGTCGGGCGTGTGCAGGCCGGCGAGCCACCGCAGCGCCTCGTCGAATGCCACGCGATGCACGCGCGCGGCGACATCCATGTCGGCCAGCACCAGCCGCCTAATACTCAATCCCGAACTCGTCATAGAGGCGGCGGAACACGGCGGGCAGCACTTCGGTGAGATCTTCCGCGATCAGGCCGGGGCCCGCCTCGCTCGCGCTCTCGCCGTGCATCCAGACGCCGATGCTGGCGGCCTCGAAGGCCGCGACGCCCTGCGCCAGGAAACCCGCGATGATGCCTGACAGCACGTCGCCGGCGCCGGCGGTGGCAAGCCACGGCGGCGCATTGGCGGCGACGGTGGCGCGGCCGTCGGGAGACGCGATCACCGTGTCGGCGCCTTTCAGCAAGACCACCGCGCCGGAGCGCTCGGCCGCCGCGCGCACGCGCTCGAGCTTGGAACGGCCGGGATGCTTGTTGGAAATATCGCTGAACAGCCGCGGAAACTCGCCCTCATGCGGCGTCAGCACCACTTGCTGACCGTCGCTTGCCTTGATCGCCTCGAACAGCCGGTCCGGCGCGCCGGCAAAGCTGGTGAGCGCGTCGGCGTCGAGCACCAGATGCCGCTGCGCCGACAGCGCGGTGTGGACGAAGTCACGGGTCCGCGCGCTGACCCCGGCGCCAGGACCGATCACGCAGGCATTGAGGCGCTTGTCGCCGAGCAGTTCGGCGAACTGGATCGGGTTGTCGACCGCGCGCACCATCACCGCGGTCAGCGCCGCCGCATTGACGGCAAGCGCATCGCGCGGCGAGGCCAGCGTCACGAGGCCGGCGCCGGCGCGCAGCGCCGCGCGCGCGGCGAGCCGCGCCGCCCCGGTCGAGGCGAGATCGCCCGAGACCACGACGGCATGCCCTCTCGCGTATTTGTGGCCGTCGATCCGCGGCACCGGAAACGACCAGCGCCAGGCCTCCGGCAAGTTCTCCGCGGTCAGCGGCTTGATCTCGTCGAGCACCTGCGCGGCGATGCCGATGTCGGCAACGCGCACCCGGCCGCAATACATCCGGCCCGGCAGCAACAGATGCGCGGGCTTCTTGCGGAAGAAGGTGACGGTCTCGGTCGCCTGCACGGCCGCGCCCATCACGGCGCCCGATGTGCCGTTGATGCCGCTCGGCAGGTCGACCGCCAGCACCGGCGTACCGTTGGCATTGATGGCCGCGATCATCTCCAGCGGATCGCCCTTCACCGGCCGGTTGAGGCCGGCACCGAACAGCGCGTCGATGATCAGCGCCGGCTTGCCGAGCGCCTGTGGGTTGAACGGCAGCACCGGATATTTCCAACCCTTCGCCGCCAGCGCGGCGTCGCCCTGCAGGCTGTCGCGCTCGCAGAGCAGGATCACCGAGACCTCGCGGCCGCGCGCGGCAAGCTCTGCGGCCGCGACGAAGCCGTCGCCGCCATTGTTGCCACGGCCGGCGACCACCACGATCGGCCCCTCCTCGACCAGGTCCATCGCGGCTTCCGCGACGGCCTGACCGGCGCTCATCATCAGCGCGAAGCCCGGCGTTCCGGCTGCGATGGTCAGCCGGTCGGCGCGTTCCATCTCGGTGGTGGTCAGAACGTCCATGCCGAATCCTCAATCGCTTCGCCTTTTCGAGAGGCAATTCCTGTGACGTTCGCGGGGTTTCTACTGGCCGACTGCATACGGATTGATCTATTTGCCTATTTGTTAGGCTTGGATATCATAGCCCATGTGGTTCGATATCAGCCGATTGCCTGTTAAAAGGCTGATAACATTCCGAAATCGGGGACCTTAACAACTTGGCATAGACCCTGCTTTTGAGGAAGCCGCGCGCAAGGCCGCTCCATGCGACCATTGCGCGTGTTTCCGGCCACCGGCCGGAAGCCTTAAGACCAACCAGACTGCGCCCCACGCGCATCGAACTCGACCCTGCAATCTGCAATGCCCGGGAGGCGCTCAGTGAAGAAGATTGAAGCCATCATCAAGCCCTTCAAGCTAGACGAGGTGAAAGAAGCGCTCCAGGAAGTCGGACTGCAAGGCATCACCGTCACCGAGGCCAAGGGATTTGGCCGCCAGAAGGGCCATGCCGAACTCTATCGCGGTGCGGAATACATCGTCGACTTCCTGCCCAAAGTGAAGATCGAGATCGTGATCGGCGACGACCTGGTCGAGAAGGCGATCGACGCGATCCGCCGCGCGGCGCAGACTGGCCGGATCGGCGACGGCAAGATCTTCGTCTCCAACATCGAGGAAGCGATCCGCATCCGGACCGGCGAATCCGGGCTGGACGCTATTTAAGGGCGGTGCTATCCGGATTTTCTGACGGCAAAAGAGAAAAAAGGCTGCTTCGGCAGCCTGATTTCGTTTGTGTAGTCACACGAACTCGCCAAAAGCGGGAATAACGTCGCTCTCCGCTGGAAACCGACCCGCACATCCATAAGGGGTATTCATGAAGACCGCCAAAGACGTCCTGAAATCGATCAAGGACAACGACGTCAAATACGTCGACCTGCGCTTCACCGATCCGCGCGGCAAGTGGCAGCACGTCACCTTCGACGTCAGCATGATCGACGATGACATCTTCGCCGAGGGAACGATGTTCGACGGCTCGTCGATCGCCGGCTGGAAGGCGATCAATGAATCCGACATGTGCCTGATGCCCGACCCGGTCACCGCGACGATCGACCCGTTCTTCGCCGAGACCACCATGGTCATCACCTGCGACGTGCTCGAGCCGACCACCGGCGAGCCCTACAACCGCGATCCCCGCGGCATCGCCAAGAAGGCCGAGGCGATGGTGAAGTCGATGGGCGTGGGCGACACCGTGTTCGTCGGCCCCGAGGCCGAGTTCTTCGTGTTCGACGACGTGCGCTATTCGGCCGAACCCTACAACACCGGCTTCCGCCTCGACTCCTCCGAGCTGCCGATCAACTCGGCGACCGAATATGAGGGCGGCAACCTCGGCCACCGCATCCGCACCAAGGCCGGCTACTTCCCGGTGCCGCCGCAGGACTCGGTGCAGGACATGCGCTCCGAGATGCTCGGCGCGATGGCCAAGATGGGCGTCAAGGTCGAAAAGCATCACCACGAGGTGGCCTCGGCCCAGCACGAGCTCGGCATGAAGTTCGACACGCTGACGCTGATGGCCGACCATATGCAGATCTACAAGTACTGCATCCACCAGGTCGCCCACATCTACGGCAAGACCGCCACCTTCATGCCAAAGCCGGTCTACGGCGACAACGGCTCGGGCATGCATGTGCATCAGTCCATCTGGAAGGACGGCAAGCCGACCTTCGCCGGCAACAAATACGCCGACCTGTCGGAGACCTGCCTGCACTACATCGGCGGCGTCATCAAGCACGCCAAGGCGATCAACGCGTTCACCAACCCGTCGACCAACTCCTACAAGCGTCTGGTGCCGGGCTATGAAGCCCCCGTGCTGCTCGCCTACTCCGCGCGCAACCGCTCGGCGGCCTGCCGCATCCCCTACACCGCGAACCCGAAGGCCAAGCGCGTCGAGGTGCGTTTCCCCGACCCGATGGCCAACCCCTATCTCGGCTTCGCCGCGATGCTGATGGCCGGTCTTGACGGCATCAAGAACAAGATCGATCCGGGTCCGGCGATGGACAAGGACCTCTACGATCTGCCGAAGGAAGAGCTGAAGCAGATCCCGACCGTCTGCGGCTCGCTGCGCGAGGCGCTCGAGAGCCTCGACAAGGACCGCGCGTTCCTCAAGAACGGCGGCGTGTTCGACGACGACTTCATCGACGCCTATATCGAGCTGAAGATGACCGAGGTCGCGCGTTTCGAAATGACCCCGCACCCGGTGGAATTCGAGATGTACTACTCGCTGTAAATCTTACGGCACCGACGACAAGCGAAAGGCGCTTCCACCGGAAGCGCCTTTTGTTTTTGGGTGAGAACGGTGCGTAGGATGGGTAGAGCGAAGCGAAACCCATCCTACGCAGGACGGTTACACCTTCGCCTTGGCGAGCCGCCGTCCGCCGGCGTCGAGCGCGCCGAAGGTGCCGGCGATCATGTCGGGCGTCGGGATCATGCCGCCGAGCGACCAGCTCGCCGGCTCGCCCTCCTCGATCTTGACCCAGACGTTGCGGCGGAAGTCCGGGTTGCCCTGCCCCTCGATCTCGACCATGAGATCGGTGACGCGCTCCAGCAGCGCCTGCTTCTGCGCGACATCGAAGATGCCGCGGACGGTGGAAATGGTGACGTAAGGCATGGTCTCTCTCCATTGCTGAGGGTGTGACAACGCAGCGAAGATGGACCGGCACGGCCAAATCAGGCAGTGGCCGATCGGACAGAGATCGGGCAATATCTGCCACCGCCCGATTGCGCTGATCGGCTAGCATGACGGCAAATTCCGGAGGTCCCATGAAGCTTGCGATCCTCGCGCTGGAAGGCTGCATGCAATCGGCGGGCGCCGGCATCGCCGACATCCTCACCCTCGCCAACCACGTGATGCAGCTGCGCGGCGGCAAGGCGCGCTTCAGCTGGCAGACGCTCTCGCTCGACGGCAAGGCGGTGCGCGCCGGCGGCGGCAAGCTGCTCGCCGTCGATGGCGCGGTGGGCAGGCGGACGGCGTGCGACGCGATCATCGTGCCGGGCAGCCTGGTCGATCATCTCACCGCCGAGCGCCTGCAACCGCAATATGACCGTGCCGGCGCCTGGCTGCGCCGGCAGCATGCCAGCGGCCGGCTGATCGGCGCGTTCTGCAGCGGCGTGCTGCTGCTCGCCAATGCCGGCCTGCTCGACGGCCGCCGCGCCACCATCACCTGGTGGCTGCAGAGCGAGCTCCGCCGCCGCCATCCCAAGGTCGATCTCGCCGGCGATGCCGTGATCACACAGGCCGATCGCCTGGTCTGCGCCGCCGGCCCGATGTCGTGGGTCGATCTGTTGCTGCGGCTGATCGAACTCGTCGAAGGCGCGGAGGTCGCAAAGGTCTGCGCCGACTATGCCGTGATCGACACTGCACAGCGCACGCAGGCGATCTTCATGCCGCTCGGCTACATGCTCGGCCAGGACCCGCTGCTGATCAAGGCGGACATGCTGGTGCGCCGCACCGGCAAGACCCCGATCACGGTGCGCGGTCTCGCGCATGCGCTCGGCCTCAGCGAACGCACACTGAACCGCCGCTTCCGCGAACTGACCCACGAGCCGCCGCAGGCCTTCATCATGCGCCGCCGCGTCGAGCACGCCCGCACGCTATTGGAAACAACGGCGCAGCCGATCAAGGCGATCGCCCGCGCCACCGGCTACGAGGACGAGAGCAGCTTTCGAAAAGCCTTCCGCAAGCTCACGCTGACATCGCCGCAGGCCTATCGCGCGCAGCGATCAATGCGCGCGGCCTGATCGCAGGAAGCCCGGAAGACTACGGTCAGCAACGCTGACGAACCTGATGACGTGATGCGAACCGCACACAAGGTTGTGTTTCCGGGATCGACAACGCCTGGGCTCGGGTGTTCACTGCCGGCAAGTACCCGAAAGCGGCTTCCGATAAAACACACATTCATTTTTCTGCATGGGGAGAAACGAGATGTCTTTCGTCGCTCGACGAATGGCGGCGCTTTCGACCGCCATCACCATTCTCTCTGTCTGTGCTGGCAGCGCATTCGCCCAGAAGAAGTACGACACCGGCGCAACCGACACTGAAATCAAGATCGGCAACATCATGCCCTATAGCGGGCCGGCATCCGCCTACGGCACCAGCGGCCGGGCCCAGGCGGCCTATTTCCGCAAGATCAACGCCGAGGGCGGCATCAATGGCCGCAAGATCAACTTCATCTCCTACGACGACAGCTACAGTCCGCCGAAGACGGTCGAGCAGGCGCGCAAGCTGGTCGAAGGCGACGAGGTCCTGCTGATCTTCGCCTCTCTCGGCACGGCATCCAACGGCGCGATTCAGAAATACATGAACGTGAAGAAGGTGCCGCAGCTGTTCATTCAGACCGGTGCCACCAAGTGGAACGATCCGCAGAGCTTCCCGTGGACCATGGGCTGGCAGCCCAGCTATCAGAGCGAGGGACGGATCTACGCCAAGCACATCCTGAAGGAAAAGCCGGGTGGCAGGATCGCGGTCCTCTACCAGAACGACGATTATGGAAAGGACTATCTCAAGGGCCTGAAGGACGGCCTCGGCGACAATGCGGCGTCGATGATCGTCATCGAGGATGCCTATGAGGTGGCCGAGCCGACGATCGACACGCACATCGTCAAGATGAAATCGATGAATGCCAATGTATTCGTCGACATCGCCACACCGAAATTCGCGGCGCAGGCCATCAAGAAGGCGGCCGAGATCGGCTGGAAACCGCTGCACATCCTCAACTCGGTCGGCTCCTCGCTCGGCGCCGTGATCCAGCCTGCCGGCTTCGAGAACGCGCAAGGCATCATCTCGGTGGCCTACCTGATGGATCCGCTCGATCCGCAATGGAAGGACGATCCCGGCATGAAGGCGTTCGACGAGTATCTCTCCAAATATTTCCCCGAAGGCAATCGGGCCGACAGCCTGATTATGACAGGGTACAATGCGGCTCAGACGCTGGTTCAGGTGCTTAAGCAATGCGGCGACGATCTCACGCGCGCCAACGTCATGAAGCAGGCCGCCAACCTGAAGGCGTTCCGGACCACCAACCTGCTGCCCGGTATCACGATGAACACCAGCCCGATCGATTTCGCGCCGATCAAGCAGATGCAGCTCAGACGACTCAAGGGCGAGCGATGGGAGCTGTTCGGGCCGATGCTCAGCGCGGAAGTGGGAGGTTAGCCGACCGCGGCCCCTCACTGCGCCGCCCGGCTGTCCGAGCGCTATCCGCGTCATTGCGAGGAGCTCGCGACAAAATTGCAAAGCAATTTTGCGCTGAAGCGACGAAGCAATCCACCTCTCCGCGTATCCGGAAGGATGGATTGCTTCGCTTCGCTCGCAATGACGCTAGTAGCTTTGGATCTGTAGGATGGGTAGAGCGCCGCGAAACCCATCATCTCGCCCCTTGCATGGGCGCTGGGTTTCGCTTCGCTCTACCCATCCTACGGAGCTTGACCTACACCCGGAACAGCTTCGCGTACCTCGCCTTGATCTCCTCCGACTGCACCTGCACCTGGGCCGGATCGGCCTTGAGCATCTTCAGTTTGTCGAGTGGCACGTGCCCGGCCTTCTCCTTCACCTTGGCGTGGAACGAGCGGTGCGCGAATTCGTCGGCCAGCATCTGCTGGGTCTCGGCGCTGAAAAAATAGCTCTGGAACAGCCGCGCCGCATTCGGGTTCGGCGCGTTCTTGAAGATGCCGCTGGGAACGATGATCAGCGGCGCGCCCTCGGCGGGATAGACCACCTCGACCGGCTTGCCCTGATCCTTGGCCAGCACGAGGTTGTAGTCGTTGCCGTCGGCCATCACCGCGCGCTCGCCGAGCAGGATCTTCTTCGGCGGATCAGCCGCCGACTGCACCTGCATCACGCGCTGCTGCGACAGCTTCTCCAGATACGGCCAGCCGAGGTCGCGGGCCAGCACGAAGGTCGCGGTCATGATCGCGCCGGAATAGCTCGGGTGGCCCTTGACGATTTTGCCGCGCCACTTGGGATCGAGCAGGTCGGCGTAGCTCTTCGGCGCCTCCTCGCGCTTCACCTGCTCGGTGTTGTAGCCGATCACCTCGAACCAGGCGCAGGATGTCGCCGAGGTGCCGTCGGGATCGATCTGGTCGGCCGGAAAATGCCTGGCGACGTCCTCCGGCACATAGGCCGCGAGCCAGTCGTTCTTCTTCCAGTCGAGGTAATGCGCGGGATCTGTGGAATTGGCGACGTCGACGGCGTTGATGCCGCTGCCCTGCTCCTGTGCGATGCGCTGGAAGATACGCTCCGCGCCCGAGCGCTCGACGCGGACGCTGATCCCGGGATATTTCTGCTCGAAGTCACGCGCGAGACGCTCGGCCGTGTTCAGCTCCAGCGCGCTGTAGAACGAGATCTTGCCTTCCTTCTTGGCGGCTGCGATCAGCTCCGGCGTCACGGCTTCCGCCGGCGGCGCCGCCGCGTGCAGCGGCTCCGCGAATACCATGCCGGCGGCGGTGGCCGCCGTCACCTTGAGCCAGTCGCGCCTCGACCATTTGCGGTCGTGCATTCCATACTCCCTGAAATCGGGCCGTTGACCGGCCGCGCCTTTGTCGCGGGAGCTTAGCGCGTAGGATGGGTAGAGCGAAGCGAAACCCATCAAATAGCGGCCGCATCAGGGATGATGGTTTCGCGCAGTTTATTATCGGGCCGCGCTTGCGGACCCGTTGGCATCCAGGTCACGCTGCGGCTACGTCTTCGCGGGCGGATTCTCGCGCAGGAAGCGTTCGAGATCGGGCTGCACGGAATAAGGCTGCGGAACCGGATCGCCTTGAAAGTCGACCTGAAGATCAAGGCAGCGCCGCAGCATCCGCGCCAGTTCGCCGCGCCGATAGGGCTTGGTCAGCAGCGGAATGCCGTGGCCGCCACGCCCCTGCTGCGCAGGCAGCACGCCGTCGCTGTAGCCCGAGGTGAACAGCACCCGCAATGCCGGGCGCCCGGCCATCAGAGTCTCCGCCAATTGCCGGCCGTTCATGCTGCCGGGCATCACGATATCGGTGAACAGAAGGTCGAACGCGGTGCCGCGTTTGACGATCTCGAGCGCGGCGTCCGCGTTCGCCGCGACCAGCACGTTGTAGCCGAGGCTTTCGAGCTGGCCCGTGACATAGTCTCGGATCGTAGGGTCGTCCTCCACGCACAGGATCGTCTCGTCGCCACCCCTGACGGGCAGATCGTCCTCCTCCGCCGCGCGCTGTACGGTGCCGTCGGCCTTCGGCAGATAGATCCTGAAGATGGTGCCGCGCCCCTGCTCGCTCTTGACCTCGATGCCGCCGCCGCTTTGCTTGACGAAGCCGAACACCATGCTGAGCCCGAGCCCGGCGCCCTGCCCGACCTCCTTGGTGGAAAAGAACGGATCGAAGATCTTCTCCAGATGCGTCGGCGAAATTCCGGTGCCGGTATCGGTCACCTCGATCACGAGATGATCGCCGGCGCGCTCGACGCCGCACGCCACGGCGTCGGGAATCCCGAGCTGGATGTTGCGGGTCGCAAAGGTCAGCGTGCCGCCGTCAAGCATGGCATCGCGCGCGTTGATGGCGAGATTGACCAGCGCGGCACCAAGCTGGCTGCGGTCGACGAAGGCGAGCCAGGCGTTGCGGCCGAGCTCCGTCCTGATCTCGGTCTGCGAGCCGAGCGTCTGCGACAGCAGCCGGACCACCTCGCCGACCAGGTCGTTGACGTCGGTCTCGCCGGGCTGCAGCGGTTGCTTGCGCGCGAACGCCAGGAGGCTCGAGGTGAGCTGCGCGCCGCGATCGGCGGCATCGCTGATCAGCTTGGCGATTGCGGCGAGTTGCGGGTTGTCCTTGACGCCGTCGGCGAGGATCTCGATCGTGCCGGTGATCACGGTCAGCATGTTGTTGAAGTCGTGCGCGATGCCGCCGGTCAGCCGCCCCAGCGATTCCGACTTCTGCGCCTGGATCAACTGCTCCTCGGCGATCCGGCGCTGGCTGACGTCCCTGACAAAGGAATTGATGATCCAGCCGTCACCGCGGCGCAGCGCGTTGAGGGACACCTCGACGTAGAACCGGTGACCGTCGCGGTGCAGGCACGCCGTTTCATAGCGCATGCCCATGCCGCCGGCCGCGGTCTCCTGCAGGAAGCGGGTGATCCGCTGCCGGTGCGCAAGGCGCAGCTCCTCCGGAAACACCAGTTCGACCACCCGATAACCGACCGCCTCGGAGCGCGTCCAGCCGGTCAGCACCTCGGCCTGCGGGCTCCAGTCGAGAATGACGCCGTCCTGGTCGGTCTGGACGAAGGCGTCGAGCGCGGTCCTGACGATGGCTTGCGCCATCTGCTCGCTCTCGACCAGCGCCTGGTGTGCCCGACGCTGCGCGGTGACGTCGTGCAGTACGGCGACCGCGCCCCGCAGATTGCCGGTATCGTCGCGCAGCGGCCGCGCGTTGACGACAAGGAAGACGGCCGGTTGCGGCGGTTGCGGTTTGACGATCAGCTCGAAATCGTCGACGTCATCGCCGCGCAGCGCACGCGCCATCGGCGTGTCCGGGATCGGCATCACCGTGGTGCCGTCGGCATAATAGTTCTGGAAGGTGCGAACGCCGGTCAGGGTATCAAAACCGGGTTCGACACTGTACAGCCGTCGCGCCGCGGCGTTGACGATCACGATCATCCCGTGCTCGTCGGCGACCACCACCGGATCGCGGATGCTCTCGACGGTCTTCTCCAGCAGGTGCTGCCTGCTGCCCAGCTGCGCCGACAATTCGGCAAGCGTCGCCGCGAGCTGAGCGGTCTCGCCGTCATCGCCTGGGCCGAGCGAGACCTGCTGGCCGCGCGACAGCGCCTCCGCCGCCCGCACCAGCTGGGCGGGCGTCCTGGACAGCGATCTCGCAATCACCTCAGCCGTCATCAATACCACCGCAACCGCGCCACCCGCGAGCAGAACGCCCGGCCAGGTCACGCCATGGATGAAGCCCAGCGCGAGCAGGAGCGCGGCGACGGGAAACAACATCCCCATCGCCAGACGGCCCGACAAATTCATCCCGACCAACCCCTCGTGTCGGCTGCACCCGAAAATGGAAAAGGAAAAGCAGTATTCGGAAAGGGTCGTCGGCGCCGGAGCAAATATCCCTGTTGCTTAGCCGAGTCCGGCGCCGCAATCCGCCACTTTCGTATCCGTATTAGTACGGAGGAAGGCCGATTCCGGCGCACGCGCAATACCGGAAGTATAGCTGCGACCTGTCGACCAGCGGTACATCTCGCCGGCAGCACAACTCAACATACCGAGAATTTGCAGGAGGGCCCCGGAGTACATGTTTGGCGCCGTGGTCAGCCGTCGGCCGAACGCGCCAGGCGGGATGCCGACATGGTCGCTCGCCAAACATGGAACACTCCCGCGTTTCAGGGTCCAGCCCAGCCCTCGCCGGCGCTTGGCGACGCCCTCAACGCCGACTTACGACACCTCGAAGTAACGTGCCTCGGCTGCGAGACGCATCGTGAGGCGGCCGAACAGGACCTCGATCCACGAGCTCGAGCGCCCCATTGCAAGCGGTGTTCCCGATTGCGGACGAACAATATCTCGGCCAAAATCGTCGAGACAATTCAGGAAGGATGAGCTTACAAAAAGAGAGACGATGTGACGTGCAGGCCGCATCCTCATCCCTCGTAAGCTTAAGCTGCAAATACCCATCTGGGTCCCGTTGAATGTTAGCGCGCCGAAGAGCGGATCTGCTCTCAAGGCGGGCGACCTTGCATTTGATACGGAGCACAAAATGGATTCCATGCTGAATGACAGGGTCGCGGAAGGGCGGCTCGTGAGCTTGGAAGAGCAGCTTTCGAACCTCGCGCGCGAAGCAGGAGTCAGCCCTTCCGGCCCGCCGACCGGCAAGAAAGCGTTTCACGCGCCGCTAGAAGCGGTTCATCGATTGGCGGATTGGCGCCACCTGGCCATTGTCGGTTCCGTGCTGGCAGCATGCATAGGTGGCGCTGCTTGGTGGTGGTCGTCACCCAGCGATACGGCGATGGTGGCCTCCCCTGGCCACTCCTCACCTCCTGCGCAAACCCCGCCGAAGGACGCCGCGCCGAAAGACGTTGCGCCGACTGCCGCCGCACTTTCTTCCGACTTGGCGCAGCAGCTTCAACCGATGGCGCGCGATCTCGCTGCCTTGAGGCAAGCGGTCGAACAGCTTGAGGCGAGGCAAGAACAATTGGTCCGCGACCATAAAAATGTCGCAAGCCAACTCGAGGCGAGCCAAGCAGAAATGGCACGCAGCAAAGATATCATCGACCAGATCAAGGCGACCCAGGATCAGATGGCTCGCGAAAGCGAGACGGTCACCGAGCGGCTCAACGCAAGCCAGGAACAGCTGGCCGGTGTCATTGCCAACGCCGCAGTGCCGAAGGTGAGCCCCGAACAGCCAAAGGTTAGCCCCGAACAGCCAACGGTAGCCCCGGAAATACCACTGCCGCGTCCGCGGCCGTCGACCGATGTTGCCCAGGCGCGCAAACCGGCGCCAACCCCGACGCGGCCGCACGCCACCAGCAAACCGCAACCGCCGGCATGGCCATGGTCAGTGCGCTAATGCCGTGACGTGCTGCTTCCTGCGTGCCGTCGACGCGGCAACGGCCGATACCTGCACTTTGCGATCAACGAAGCAACACGATCAACGAAGCAACACGAAGAGGCCGCTGGCGCTGGTCAGCGGCCTCTTGAACCTGATCTTAAATGAACGTCTTGGTGGTAAAATCTTTGCCTCAGGTCCGCCGTTATTAGACTGGGAATTTGCCACACAGTGAAGCCCCAACAGGTGCGATGCTCAACGGAACTCTTGTGACGTTGCGGGGACAACACACTTTGCGTTCGTGACGCCCTGAGTGGACGATCTACTCGCCTGCCGCTCGGATCCCATGGATTGCCTAAAGAAAGCCCTGCGTCTTTCATGGCTTCCCGAACCGAGGTTCGACAAGCCGACCCGACGGACAGACGACGCCAAACATTCGGTGTCGTCCTTGCGAAAGCAAGGACCCATAACCACCGATGGTCATTGTTGAGCAGTGCCGCAACGACGAGTCCCGTCCACAACAACCGCCGCGGAGCATGGGTCCGTGCTTTCGCAGGGACGACAGCGCGTTTTCCGGAGACGACGTCGTGATTAGACGCGCAGGGACGGTGGCGGTGAAACCGTCCTACGCCGCCCGCCGCCGTTCGCGCAGCGCGTCGCCGAAGGCTTCGAACAGGGCGCGGTTGATCGGATTGCGCTGCGGATCGTATTCGGCGTGCCACTGCACACCCAGCGCAAAACCCGGCGCATCGGCGATGCGGATCGCCTCGATGGTGCCGTCCTCGGCGATGCCCTCGATCACGACGCGCTTGCCGGGCTCGAGGATGCCCTGGCCGTGCAGCGAATTGACCCGAATGGTCTCACGACCAAGTATCTTCGCGAACGCGCCGCCCGGCGTCAGCGCGACGTCGTGACGGTCGGCGAACACAACGGTCGGGTCAGGATGGATCTCGCCGTTCTCCAGCCGCGGCATCCGGTGGTTCATGCGGCCGGGAATCTCGCGGATCTCCGGATGCAGCGAGCCGCCGAAGGCAACGTTCATCTCCTGCAGGCCGCGGCAGATGCCGAAGATCGGCACACCGCGCGCGACGCAGGCTTCCGACAGCGCCAGCGCAACGTCGTCGCGGTGGATGTCGTAGGGCTCGTGGGCGGCGCACGGTTCGGTATTGAAGCGGGTCGGATGAACATTGGCGCGGGCCCCGGTCAGCACCACGCCGTCGACCACGTCGAGCAAGGCACTGACCTCGGTGATTTCGGGGCTGCCGGCGAACATCAGCGGCACCGCGCCCGACACCTCGGCAACCGCGCGAAGGTTGCGCTCCCCAACCATCTGGACTGTGAAACGATTTTCGATGCGATGGGCGTTTCCGATCACGCCGACCACGGGCCGTCTCATTATTGAAGTCTCGCGCAATGATTCTTCTAAGTTTGCGACGTTGCGGAGACGATCATGCCTTCGAGTTCCCGCCGGATCAACTGTCTATATCTGCACAGGGGGGCTTGCAGTCCTGCACAGATTCGCACCCCTCGGGACCCAAAGCCGGCCAGATACCCACCGATCGCGCCCGGCCCCGCACCCCGTCAGCGGCGAACCGACACGGCCCCGCCAGCTTGATCCCGGCGGGGTTTTCGCCAAAGACTGCTCGAAACACCGTCGCGAAGGGGGAATCACCCGTGACAGACTCGGCTGACAATCGCCTTCAGGCCCGCAACGACTTGGCATGGGCGATCGCCGTCGGCGGCATCGGCGTGGTGCTGTTCGCCGCCCTGCTGACCTTCGCCTGGCATTTTGCCGCGACCCTGTTCCTGCTGTTCGCCGGCATGCTACTCGGAGTCGCCCTCAATGCCATGACCACCCTGCTCGGCCGGCTGACCAAGCTGCCCCACGCATTGCGGCTTGCGATCGTCTGCCTGGCGATGGCCGGGCTGTTGTCCGGCATCGTGTTCCTCGGCGGCACCACGATCGCGCAGCAGGCCACGGTGCTGAGCAACACGATCAAATCGCAGCTCGGCAGCGTCAAGGACTTCCTCGAACAGCACGGGGTCGACACCAGCTATCTCGATTTCACCAATGCCGCGGGCGAGGCAAAGGGCGAAGGCACCGCCGTGACGACGACAACAACGACGCCCCCATCGTCGCAGTCCCATGGCATCCCCGGCGCCGGCGCGCTGGCCTCAAGCGGCGGCGCCATCATCAGCCAGACGCTGAAGGTGCTACTCGGCACCGTCAGCGTCGTCGGCAACTTCTTCATCGTGCTGTTCCTCGGGCTCGCCTTCGCGGCCCAGCCCAGCATCTACCGCGCCGGGCTGTTGTTCATCGCGCCGGTCAAGTACCGCGCGCAGGCGACCATCATCGTCGACCGCATCGGCGAGACACTGGAGCGCTGGCTGATCGCGCAGATCATCACGATGACGGCGGTATTCCTCGTCACCTGGATCGGGCTTGCCATCATCGGCATTCCGAGCTCGTTCATCCTCGGCATCCAGGCCGGCCTGCTCGCCTTCATCCCGACGGTCGGCGCGATCCTCGGCGGGCTGATCGTGGTGCTCGCGAGCCTTGCGACCGGATGGGTCGCGGCGCTGTCGGCCTTCATCCTGTTCCTCGGCGTCCACGCGCTGGAAAGCTACGTGCTGACGCCGATTATCCAGCGCCAGGCGCTCGACATCCCTCCGGCCGCGCTGTTCGCGTTCCAGATCCTGCTCGGCGTCGTGTTCGGCATCTGGGGGCTGGCGCTGGCGCTGCCGCTGATGGCGATCGCCAAGGTGATGATCGACCACTTCAAGACGGAGGATCCGGCGCGGGCCGCGTGACCGCACGTCAGGAGAGCAGCAGCACCGTTCCCGCGACCATCAGCATCACGCCGGCCAGCATCACCATCGGCCAGCGACTCTTCGGCGGCTGGTATCGCCCGTGCGCGCGCCGTTCGGCGATCAGCGCGGTCTCGTATTCATGCGAGTCCGAGAACAGGCAGGCGAAACCGCTGCGCGCCGAAACCGCGTCGGCTTCGAGCGACATCAGGGCTGACTGAGGATTGCGGGTGCGGATCGACTCCATGCCCGAAAGCATGGGATCGAATGGTTAACCACTCGTTACCGCACTCATACCCGGACGCTCGCCGGCTTTTGCCGCGCCGAAGCCGGCAGGCCCGCGGTCTTGCGCCGCCAGTTCTCCAGCGAGAGCGGCAATTCCTCCGCCGCCTCGACGCGGTTGCGGCCGCCGCGCTTGGCCTGGTAGAGCGCGGTGTCGGCCGAGGCCAACAGCACCTCGAGCTCGGTGCCGGCGGGACCGCCTGCGACGCCGATGCTGACCGTGGTGTCGACCGCGCCTTCCTCGCAGGTGATGTTGCTGCTCTCGAAGGCTTCGCGCACGCGCTCGGCGACCAGCACACCTTCCTCCAGCGAGCACGGCAGCAGCGCCGCGAATTCCTCGCCGCCGATCCGGCCCGACAGATCGCTGATCCTGAGGCTGTTGACCACGACAGCGGAGAACAGCTTCAGGATCTCGTCACCGGCGGGATGGCCGAAGCGGTCGTTGATCGACTTGAAGTGATCGATGTCGAAGATCATCACGGTGACTGGCCGGCCGGCAATGGACTCGCGCTCGATCACCCGCGCGCAGGCCTCGGTGAAGCCGCGGCGGTTGAGCATGCCGCTCAGGGGGTCGATCGACGCGGCCGTCTTGTGCACGGCCACCGCGCGGTCCGACACCATCATGAAGATCACGAACACCGTGCCGATCGCGTACAGCACGAGTTCGATCGAAAACAGCGTGACCCAAAAGCTGGAGACGAAATTCTGGCCGTTCAATCGCAGCAGGTCGCCGACCAGGATCGGCAGCATCAGGACGCAGCCGTGCGCGACCGGGATGACGATCGCAAGCCAGCGCCGCTGCATCGCGCGGCGGCGCTCGCTCCACAGTTCGGAAGCGGTCAGCGCGGCGTAGATCGCGACGATCCCGGCGCCGATCGTCAGGCGCATCGCGGGATCCTCAACCGTTGTCACCGCCCCGATCCATGCGATCGGGCCGAGCACGAGGCCCAGCAGGTTGGCCTTGCGGCCGTGGAAAATGCGCGCAGCATTCCAGACCAGGCCGCAGGCGGCGAAGCCGATCGCATTGAGGCCCAGCAGAACCATCGGATCGAGCGTCGAACTGCCGACCGTCCAGACCGCGACCGAGGCCGCGCCGAGCAGATAGGCGGTGCCCCACCATTTCAGCGCGGAAATGTTCTCCTGCCTGCCGAACAACCACAGCATGGCGCCGAGCATGCCCGCGACCATGGTGGCGAACAAATAAAGTGTCGATGGATCGAACGACATAAACTCACCCCAGCCCGGTGTGATGCAACGTTCGCAGGCGCAAATAAATACGGTGATGCAGCGCCATTGCGAGCCCGCAAGCTAGAAGGTGCGAGTTCCAATTTCGTTTGCACGCACACGCAAGTTTTCATGAAAAACTGCGCTAATTCGCGCCGAAGCATCGCCGGTCGGACGCAGCAAAAAGGGCGCCTCGTGGCGCCCTCTGCAACTCGATGCCCGCGGCAATTGCCGCGAATTTTAGAACTCGAATTAGCGCTTCGAGAACTGGAAGGACTTGCGAGCCTTCGCCTTGCCGTACTTCTTGCGCTCGACCGAGCGGCTGTCGCGGGTCAGGAAGCCGCCCTTCTTGAGGACGCCGCGCAGCTCGGGCTCGAAGTTGGTCAGCGCCTTCGAGATGCCGTGGCGGACAGCACCGGCCTGGCCGGAGAGACCGCCGCCGGCGACGGTGCAGATCACGTCGTACTGGCCGTTACGGGCGGCAGCGACCAGCGGCTGCTGGATCATCATGCGCAGCACCGGGCGGGCGAAGTAGACTTCGAACTCGCGGGTGTTGACCGAGATCTTGCCGGAGCCCGGCTTGACCCAGACGCGGGCGACCGCGTCCTTGCGCTTGCCGGTGGCGTAGGCGCGATTGTACTTGTCGACCTTCTTGACGTATTTCGGCGCGTCGGGAGCGGCCGGCTTGACCTGCGAGAGCTGGTCGAGGGACTGCAACGTATCGGACATTATGCGGCCCTCGTGTTCTTGCGATTCAGGGAAGCGATATCGACCTTCTCGGGGCTCTGCGCTTCATGCGGATGATCGGCACCCGGATAGACGCGCAGATTGCCCATCTGCATGCGGCCGAGCGGACCGCGCGGGATCATGCGCTCGATCGCCTTCTCGACGACGCGCTCGGGGAAGCGACCCTCGAGGATCTGCTTCGCGGTGCGCTCCTTGATACCACCGATGAAGCCGGTGTGCTTGTAGTAGGTCTTCTGGTCGCGCTTGCGACCGGTCAGCACCACATGCGCGGCGTTGACGATGATGACGTTGTCGCCGCAATCGACATGCGGGGTGTAGGTGGGCAGGTGTTTGCCGCGCAGGCGCATCGCGACGAGCGTGGCGAGACGACCGACGACCAGACCCTTGGCGTCGATCACGACCCACTTCTTCGTCACTTCGGCGGGCTTGGCCGAGAACGTGCTCATGTGTGAAATCCGTGAAAAAGAAATCGGCGCCGTATGCGCCGAACTGGCAGCTTTCTAGAGAAGCCACGATCGCGCGTCAACGCCCCCGCGCTCAAATTACATCAGAAAAAACAATGGCTTGCAAATATGGTGCAATAATACCGTAGAAAAGCCTATTGATTTGGAATGGAATAGGTCGCCGTGACATGGGCGATGGGATCGGGAGACGAGCCGGACAGCAGGTTGACCTCGCCGACCGCGAGCCGCTTGCCGAGCTTGAGCAGCCTCGCCACCGCAAGCACGTCCTGCCCCGGCTGACCCTTGCGCAGGAAGTTGATGTTGAGGTTGGTGGTCACGGCAAGGCCAACCGGCCCGATCGCCGACAGCAGCACCACGTACATCGCGAAATCCGCCAGCCCCATCAGGGTCGGCCCGGACACCGTACCGCCCGGCCGCAGCATGCGCTCGCTGAAGCGCTGGCGCAGCAGGGCCGTCTCGCCGTCGGCGCTTTCGATCCGGACATCGTCGTGGACGAACGCCTGCGGGAATTCCCTCCGCAGGAACTCCTCCACGTCAGCCACGCTCATTTTCGCAGTCGCCATGCCGTCCCTGCCCTCGCTTCAGCCTGCCTGTTACATTAAGTTGTCACAGAGACCAAAGTGGAATTTCAGCATGTCCGCCCAAGCCGCCCGCGCCGAAGCGCCGCAACACCAGCCGATCCTACTGCGCGAGACCGTCGGCAGTATCGCGCTACTGACGCTCAATCGGCCCGGAGCGCGCAACAGCCTCTCCGAGGGCCTGATCGCCGAGCTGCACGCCGCCCTAAACGATGTCGGCGGCGACAAGCGCATCCGCGCCGTCGTGCTCGCCGCCAACGGCCCGGCGTTCTGCGCCGGCCACGACCTCAAGGAGCTCACCGCGCGCCGCAGCGATGCCGACCGCGGCCGCGCCTATTTCGCGCAAATCATGAACGCCTGCAGCGCGATGATGCAGGCCATCGTGGGGCTGCCGAAGCCGGTGGTGGCGTCCGTCCAGGGCATCGCCACTGCGGCCGGCTGCCAGCTCGTCGCAAGCTGCGACCTCGCGGTCGCCTCCGAAGCGGCCGCGTTCGCGACGCCGGGCGTCGACATCGGGCTGTTCTGCTCGACGCCGATGGTGGCGCTGTCGCGCAACGTGCCGCGCAAGCAGGCGATGGAGATGCTGCTGACCGGAGAGCCGGTCTCGGCGGCAACGGCGCAGGGCATCGGCCTCGTCAACCGCGTGGTATCCGCGGGCGCCGAACGCGACGCCGCGATCGCGCTGGCTGAGAAGGTTGCGCTGAAATCGGCCTACACCGTCAAGCTCGGCAAGGAGGCGTTCTATCACCAGGCCGAGATGAACCTCGCCGATGCCTATCGCTTCGCCGCCGAGGTGATGACCGAAAACATGATGGCGCGCGACGCCGAGGAAGGCATCGGTGCCTTCATCGAGAAGCGCGATCCGAAGTGGCAGGACAAGTGACGACCTGAGGTCGTCATTCCGGGATGGTGCATTAGCACCAGACCCGGAATCTCGAGATTCCGGGTTCTCGCTGCGCGGGCCCCGGAATGACAAACCCGGAAGAAAAATGAATCACGACGCCTACGACGACAACTACATCCGCAGCATTCTGAACAACGTCAAGACCATCGCGATGGTCGGCGCTTCGCCGGTCAATGTGCGGCCGAGCTATTTCGCGTTCAAATATCTGGCGCAGCGCGGCTACGACATGATCCCGGTCAACCCCGGCCATGTCGGCAAGACGCTGATGGGCAAGCCGTTCGTCGCCTCGCTTGCGGACATCGATCGGCCGATCGACATGATCGACATCTTCCGCAACTCAAGCCACATCATGCCCGTGGTCGAGGAGGCGCTGAAATTGTCGACGCCGCCGAAGGTGATCTGGATGCAGCTTGGCGCGCGCGACGATGCCGCTGCCGAGAAGGCGGAAGCCGCGGGCCTCAAGGTGGTGATGAACCGTTGCCCGAAGATCGAGTATGGCCGGCTGTCGTCGGAGATCTCGTGGATGGGTGTCAACTCGCGCACACTGAGTTCCAAACGCGCGCCGGTCCCGACGCAGGGCATGCGGCTGTCGCTCAACCGCACCAGCTTCGGCGGCGGACAGACCGCGGCATCCGACCGCGCGGCAAAGAACAAGACCGAGACGACCTGACGTCGCGGCGGAATAATCGCTGCGATCATCCGGTATAGCGCGGATGCCCCTCCAACTGGCGGTGTGCCCAACTCGCTTGACGGCGGACGCCGTCGCCATCAGCATGCCGCGCGTTTCGACCAGGCCACAACAGGATACTAAAGAATGACCGATCGCCTTCCGGGATTTTCCACCCTCGCCGTGCACGCCGGCGCGCAGCCTGATCCCACCACCGGCGCGCGGGCGACGCCGATCTACCAGACCACGTCATTCGTCTTCAACGACGCCGACCATGCGGCCTCGCTGTTCGGCCTGCAGGCATTCGGCAACATCTATACCCGCATCGGCAACCCGACCAATGCCGTGCTCGAGGAACGTGTCGCAGCCCTCGAAGGCGGCACCGCGGCGCTCGCCGTCGCTTCCGGTCACGCGGCGCAGGTCGTCGTGCTGCAGCAACTGCTGAAGCCCGGCGATGAGATCATCGCGGCACGCAAGCTCTATGGCGGCTCGATCAACCAGTTCACCCACGCCTTCAAGGCGTTCGGCTGGAATGTGGCCTGGGCCGACCCCGATGAGATCGAAAGCTTCGAGCGCGCGGTGACGCCGCACACCAAGGCGATCTTCATCGAGTCGATCGCCAACCCGGCAGGCAGCATCACCGATATCGAGGCGATCGCCGCCGTTGCGCGCAAGGCCGGCGTGCCGCTGATCGTCGACAACACGCTGGCCTCGCCCTATCTGATCAAGCCGATCGACCACGGCGCCGACATCGTCGTGCACTCGCTGACCAAGTTCCTCGGCGGTCACGGCAACTCGCTCGGCGGCATCATTGTCGATGCCGGCACCTTCGACTGGTCGAAGGACAACAAATACCCGATGCTGAGCGAGCCGCGCCCGGAATATCACGGCATCCGGATCCAGGAGACCTTCGGCAACTTCGCCTTCGCGATCGCCTGCCGCGTGCTCGGCCTGCGCGACCTCGGCCCCGCGCTGTCGCCGTTCAACGCCTTCATGATCCTGACCGGCATCGAGACGCTGCCGCTGCGCATGCAGAAGCACTGCGACAACGCCAAGGCGGTGGCGGAATTCCTCTCCACCCACCCCGCGGTCTCAGCAGTGAATTATGCCGGCCTGCCCGGCGACAGGTACAACGCCTTGCAGCGCAAATACGCGCCGAAAGGCGCCGGGGCGGTGTTCACCTTCAGCCTGAAGGGCGGCTATGACGCGGGCGTCAATCTGGTGTCGAACCTGCAGCTGTTCTCGCATCTCGCCAATGTCGGCGACACCCGCTCGCTGGTGATCCATCCGGCCTCCACCACCCACAGCCAGCTCGACGACGCCGCCAAGGTGAGGTCGGGCGCGGCGCCCGAGGTGGTGCGGCTTTCGATCGGCATCGAGGACAAGGAAGACCTGATCGCCGACCTCGACCAGGCCCTGCGTGCCTGATCCCGCAATTGTTCCGGAGCGGTGCGCCGCATCGCTCCGGCAACTTGCCCAAAGCGACCGACCTCCCGTTAACGCTTAATACCGACGGGCCTCTCGTTAACGTTCAATCCGGCTTAAAGTGGCAGTGATAGGCTCCGGATGATTCGGGAGACCATTGATGCTGCGCTGGACATTGCCGCTCGCGATCGCATTGTTTGCGATCCCGCCTGCTGAGGCCGCCGACGGCCCGGCCGTCGCCAAGAGCGCGACCGTCAAGGCCGCGCGCCAGCTGCCGGCGGGCCTGCCGCACCGGCATTACGCCTACCGCACCACGATCACATCGCCGACCTATGTGCGGCGCGGACGCCAGCTCGTGGTCGTCGAGCAGCCCGTGGTGATCCCGCTCAATTCCGAGCCGTATATCCCGTTCGTGCCCGGCGAACCGCTGCTGCCGGGGTCGTCGTCGCTGCCCGGCTATTACGGCAACTGGCACTCCTACAACTATTTCGGCCCGTACTACGGCGGCGCCTATGTGACCTATTGGGATCGCCTGCCCTACGCCTGCGGCGTCTACGGCTACTGCTAGCGCGGAACGATCGGGTGGCCAGATCGCCGCAGAAATCCAGCGCATCGGCTTCGGGGAACGCGGTGACCGCCGATCTCGTCGCGGTGCTGGTCGCCGTCACCGAGGGCACGCCGAAGATCATGACCATCGCCGGCGGCTCCGCGCTGCCGAGCGGCCCGTTCGAGTTCACCCATCGCTCGCTGCAGACCGCGCTGCGGGCCTGGGTCGAAGCGCAGACCGGCCACCCGCTCGGCTATGTCGAGCAGCTCTACACCTTTGCCGACCCTGGCCGCTCCGGCGACGCCAAGGGGCCGCACAGCGTCTCGATCAGCTATCTCGGCCTGACCCGCGAGGATCGTGTCGGCGAAGGCTTTGAGGCGCACTGGTCCGGCTGGTACGACTACTTCCCCTGGGAGGATCATCGCGCCGGCGCGCCGGCCTTCCTGGCGAAGACGATCGCGCCGAAGCTGAAAACGTGGGCGAAGGCGGCGCCGTCACCGACGCTGCAGCGCGAGCGCTGGCAGCGCTGCGCCATCACCTTCGGTCTCGACGATCGCGACTGGAACGAGGAGCTGGTGCTGCAACGCTATGAGCTGCTCTACGAGGCCGCGCTGATCCCGGAAGCCGGACGCGGGCATGGCCGCGAGACGCCGGTCGTGCCGGGCAAGCCGATGACGGCGGATCATCGCCGCATTCTCGCGACCGGGATCGCGCGGCTGCGCGCCAAGATCAAATACCGTCCGGTGGTATTCGAGCTGATGCCGGCCGAGTTCACTCTGCTGCAACTGCAACGCAGTGTTGAGGCGCTCGCAGGCCGGCTGGTCCACAAGCAGAACTTCCGCCGGCTGATCGAGCAGCAGGAACTCGTTGAAGAGACTGGCGCAATCGCCGCCGATACCGTCGGCCGGCCGGCCAAGCTATTCCGCTTCCGCCATGCCGTGCTGGCCGAACGGGCCGTCGCCGGCACCAAGCTCCCGCTTTCGCGCACTTGACACGCCTTATGCTCAGGATAAGTATAAGCCATCTTATGCTCACGGAGAGTATAAATGGTTGCACTCGATACCGATCTGCTCACCCGCACCGCGCCGCTCTATGAGCGCGTCAAGCGCGTCATCCCGCCGTTCGAATGGGCCACATTCGCCGAGGACGTCGATGCGATCCTCGCGCTGAAACGCCGCCGCAACGCGGTGGTGCTGGCGCATAATTACCAGACGCCGGAGATCTTCCACGGCGTCGCCGATATCGTCGGCGACAGCCTGTTGCTCGCGCGCGAAGCAACCAAGGTCGATGCCGATGTCATCGTGCTCGCTGGCGTGCACTTCATGGCCGAGACGGCGAAGCTGCTCAATCCGGCCAAGACCGTGCTGATCCCCGACCTCAAGGCCGGCTGCTCGCTGGCGGATTCCATCACGGCGCAGGACGTGCGGCTGATGCGCGCGCGCTACCCGGACGCCCCGGTCGTCGCCTATGTCAACACCTCGACCGCGGTGAAGGCCGAGTCCGACATCTGCTGCACCTCAGGCAATGCGCTGAAGGTGGTTGAATCGCTCGGCGCCGAGCGCGTCATCATGCTGCCTGATGAATATCTGGCGCAGAACATCGCCAAGCAAACCAGCAAGAAGATCATCGCCTGGAAGGGCCACTGCGAGGTGCACGAGCTGTTCACCGCCGATGACGTGCGCCAACTGCGCGAGGATCATCCCGATGTCACCATCCTGGCGCATCCGGAATGCCCGCCCGAGGTGGTCGCCGAAGCGGACTTCGCCGGTTCGACGGCCGCGATGCAGTCGTTCGTCGAGACCAAACGTCCGCCGCGCGTCGTGCTGCTGACGGAATGCTCGATGAGCGACAACATCGCTGCGCTAAATCCCGGTGTCGACTTCATCCGCCCCTGCAATCTCTGTCCGCACATGAAGCGGATCACGCTGAAGAACATCCGTCACGCGCTGGAGACCAACCAGCACGAGGTCACCATCGACCCCGCGATCGCAGATCGCGCGCGCAAGAGCGTCGAAAGGATGCTGGCGATATGAGCACCGATATCTCCGATCTCAACGGCCGCCCGGTGATCATCGGCGGCGGCGCCGCCGGGCTGATGACCGCGCTTCAGCTCGCCCCCGAGCCGGTCGTGCTGCTGTCGAAATCGCCGCTCGGCGCGGAAGCTTCCAGCATGTGGGCTCAGGGCGGCCTTGCGGCGCCGGTCGGCGCCGATGACAGCCCTGCCCTGCATCTCGCCGATACGCTCGCGGCCGGCGCCGGCCTTTGCGACGCGGCCGCCGCGAGCCGGATCGTCCACGCCGCGCCCGCCGCCGTCGAGCAGCTGGCGAGGCTCGGCGTCGCCTTCGACCGCCACGCCGACGGCAGCTGGCGCCTCGGGCTCGAGGCCGCACACCGCCGCAACCGCATCGTGCACGCCACCGGCGACGGTACCGGACGCGAGATCATGCGCGCGCTGATCGCGGCGGTCCGGCGCACACCATCGATCACATTGCTGGAAGGCGTCGAGGCGCGCCGGCTGATCATCGAGGACAATGCGGTCAGGGGCGTGCTTGCAGCCAACGCAAGCGGCGCGCCGACGATCGCAACCAACCGCGTCGTGATCGCAACCGGCGGCATCGGCGGGCTGTTCGCCGACAGCACCAATCCCGGCGGATGTTTCGGCCAGGGGCTCGCGCTTGCCGCACATGCCGGCGCAAAATTGTCGGACATCGAGTTCGTCCAGTTTCATCCGACCGCGTTCGACGGGCCGTCGCGCCCGATGCCGCTGCTGACCGAGGCGATCCGTGGCGATGGCGCGGTGTTGATCGACGAGACCGGCGAGCGCTTCATGGCCGATCAGCCCGGCGCCGAGCTGGCGCCACGCGACATCGTCGCGCGCGCCGTCTGGCGCCACCGCGCCGCGGGGCATCGCACCTTCCTCGACGCGCGCCAACATCCGGGCGCGGAGTTTGCGCAGCGCTATCCCGTGATCAGCGCGTTCTGCAAGATGGCCGGCATCGATCCCGCCCATGATCCGATCCCGATCCGGCCGGCGGTTCACTACCACATGGGCGGCATCACGGTTGACGGTTTTGGCCGCAGCACGGTGCAGGGCCTGTGGGCCTGCGGCGAGGCCGCGCGCACCGGGTTGCACGGCGCCAACCGGCTCGCCAGCAATTCGCTGATGGAAGCGATCGTCTGCGCGCGCTGGGTCGCCGAGAGCATCGAAAGCGTGAGTGCGGGCCCGCGCGCCATGCTGCGCGACGACGCGATGCCACAGGCTTCCGATCCCTCCGCCGTGCGACCGATCCTCACCCAGGGCCTCGGCTTCCTGCGCGACCGCGACGGGATCGCCCGCGCGATCCGCAGTCTCTATCGACTCGCATGCGGTCACAATGCGGCGTCCGACGCCGCATTGGTCGGATTGATGGTCGCGGTTGCCGCCATCCGGCGTGAGGAAAGCCGCGGCGGCCATTTCCGCAGCGATTTCCCGCACACTGCTGCGTCGGCCGTTCCGTCGTCCCTTACCCGCGCCGATGCGCTCGCCGCCGCGCGCGACATCGTCGAATCCATGCCATTCACCAGGAGTGCCCTGTCATGACCCTCAATCCCCTGTTGCCGCTGATCTATGAGCCGATCGTGCAGACCGCGCTACGCGAGGATCTCGGCCGCGCCGGCGATATCACCGCAGATGCCATCGTGCCGGCCGGCCAGGAGGCGCGGCTGGTGATGCGGGCGCGGCAGCCCGGCGTGATCGCCGGGCTCGATGTCGCGCGGTCAGCCTTCCAGACGGTGTCGCCGGCCATCACGCTGCGCGCCGAACGGCCCGACGGCAGCGCGGTCGAACCCGACCAGGTCATCGCGATCATCGACGGCCCGGCGCGCAGCCTGCTCACCGCCGAGCGGACCGCCCTCAACTTCCTCTGCCATCTGAGCGGTGTCGCCACTGCAACCGCCACGCTGGTCAAGGCCGTGGCGGGCACCCGCGCGCAGATCGTCTGCACCCGCAAGACCACGCCGGGACTGCGGGCGCTGGAGAAATACGCGGTGCGCGCCGGCGGCGGCGGCAACCATCGCTTCGGGCTGGATGACGCGGTGCTGATCAAGGACAACCACATCGCGCTCGCCGGCGGCATCCGCACCGCGATCGAACGCGCCAAGGCCAATGCCGGCCATCTCGTGAAGATCGAGGTCGAGGTCGACACGCTGTCGCAGCTCGAAGAGGCGCTGACGCTCGGCGTCGACGCGGTGCTGCTCGACAACATGACGACCGAGCAGCTCAGCCAGGCGGTCGACATGGCGCGCGGCAAGGCGATCACCGAAGCCTCCGGCCGCATCACCGCGGCGACGGCCGCGGCGATTGCCGCCACCGGCGTCGACCTGATCTCGGTCGGCTGGGTGACCCACAGCTCGGCCGCGCTCGATATCGGGCTCGACTATCTGTCCTGATCGATCAACCGGGCTGGCCGACCGCAACGAGGGTCGGCTGGTCCCGTTCGGTCCGGCGCGCGGCGAAGCGCTCGGCCTGCAGCACCGCGAGCGTCAGCACGACGATGGCGACCGCCTGGTGCGTCAGCGCCAGATCGATCGGCACCTGATGCAGCAGCGTCAGAATGCCGAGCGTCGCCTGCAGCGTGATCGCCGCGACCAGCCACCAGGCACCCGCGATGACAGCGCCGCCGGCGCGCGCGCGCATGGCATCGATCGCATGCGCGATCGCCAGCGCGAACAGCAGATAGGCGGTCATGCGATGTTCGAACTGCACCGTCAGCGTGTTGTCGAACAGATTGCGCCACCACGGTGTCTCGAACCAAAGCCGGTCAGCCGACGGAATGAAGCCGCCATCGATGTCGGGCCAGGTATTATAAACCCTGCCCGCGCGCAGCCCGGCTACCAGCGCGCCGAAATAGAGCTGCACGAAGGTCAGCACGAGCAGCACCGCGCTCGTGATCTTCAGCCTGAGCGGCGCGATCACGCTTGGGCGGTCGGTCAGGCGCCGCAGCGTCCAGACGATCGCCGCGAAGATCAGGAGCGCCAGCACAAGATGCGTCGCCAGCCGATACTGCGATACCTCGATGCGTTCCGAGAGGCCGGACGCGACCATCCACCAGCCGACGCCGCCCTGCAGCGCGCCGAGGCCGAAAATCACCCACAATCGCCGGCCGAGTTCGCCGCTCACCGCGCCGCGCCACAGGAAATACAGGAACGGCAGCAGATAGGCCGCGCCGATCACGCGGCCAAGCAGCCGGTGGCCCCACTCCCACCAGAAGATCGTCTTGAATTGCTCGAGCGTCATCCCGGCGTTGAGCTCGCGATATTGCGGGATCCTCTTGTAGCCCTCGAAAGCCTGGGTCCACTGCGCCTCGGTCAGCGGCGGCAGCGTGCCGGTCACCGGCTTCCATTCGACAATCGACAGGCCGGATTCGGTTAGCCGCGTGGCGCCGCCGACCAAGACCATCAGGGCGATCAGGGCGGCCACCACGACCAGCCATACCCTGACGGCGCGGAGCTGCGATGTCTTTGCGGAAATACCGGCCATTTCGCCCTGACTTGATTGGATTTTCGGGCCCCTTATAGTCCGCCGCGCCCGCGGCGCAAGCGCCGCCCGGGGCCTCGTTCCGATCAAGTCGGAAGGAAGCTCCAGAATGTTGTTTTGACGCGTTTTCTTTGCGCGAACCGGTGCCCGCTTCGCGCGAAAACGCCCTGGATCACGAGTCGTACATATCCGCCATGGCCATACGCACCCGCAAATTGCTCGGAACCATCTTCCTGCTCATCCTGGTGGTGGTGTGGTCGCTGCTTGGCATGACGGTCGCCCAGACGCCGTGGCTTGCCAATTCGGGGCTGCTGCAGGCGATCTTCTACGTCGTCGCCGGCCTCGGCTGGGTGCTGCCGGCGATGCCGATCGTCGCCTGGATGTCGCGGCCCGATCGAGCCTAAGTCACGTTCTGGTCGCGCGCGCTGCGCGTCGGCCGCACCGGCGCGAACATCACGCCCGACAGCAGCACCCGCATCATCCGCAATGAGCGCACGCGGCCGTCCCATCCGATGCGCGGCAGCGCGTGGAGATTGGTGCGCCCCTGCGCCTCGACGACCCCTGGTATGGTCGACACCGCGCTGGCAAAGTCGGCCTCCTCCGCCATCACGACATGCGGACGGCCGAACGCATCGCGGTCCCCGAACGGGAATGCGAAATGCCTGACCTGCCGCCCAAGCGCGCTCTCGGCCACCGCCTTGCCCATCGCCATCTCGCGCTGCGCGTCGGCATCCCTGAGGCTCGACAGCGCCGGATAGTTCACCGTGGCGCTGCCGAGCGTCACGTTCGGATCGGCGGCAAGCTTCGCCAGATCCTGCCAGTCGAGTGACGCATTGCGTGACAATTGGGCCGCATCGACCGAATAGCGCGTGGCGAGATCATTCAGCGCGTAGGACAGGTCCGACGGCGGCAGCTTGCGCAGCCAGCCGGAGAGGAAATCGAACAGCTCGTATTTGTCCGAGAGATTTGAAATCGCGAAGTGCCGCTCCCGGCCGTCGATCATCATGCTGATGCGGTTTTCGCGCGCGATGATGTCCTCCAGCACCAACCACCACACCACGCCGACGCCATCGGGAAAGGCCGTCGGGAGATAGAGCGCGAAGGAAACGCCGTGCCTGGCAAGCACCGGCCAGGCATGGGTGACGATGTCCTTGCTGGCGCCGTCAAAGGTCAGGCAGACAAAGCGCCGGCGCTCCGGCAAGGTCACCGCGCGGCGGCAAGCCTCGTCGATCCCGACGATGTCATACCGCCAGCGCCTCAACGCACGGATCGTGCGATCGAGGAAAGCCGGCGTGATCTCCTGGGACTTCAGCGGCTGAAACCGGCCGCGTCGCGCGGGACGAACGCGGGCGAAGCGCAGGATCACCCCGGCGCCGCCGCTCTCGCGTTCCCGCAGCTTGAAGGCGCCACTGAAATACGCGAGCTCCATTCGGGCCCGTCGTAAAATCCCGCTGTCCGGCGCCAAGATCCCCGTCCTTGTCAGGCGGTTCCCGCACACCGCCGCGGCATTGTCATTACTCTTTGTTGACATTTCCCTGCGAAGGTCGGCCCTAGCCGAGAACTGTAAATTAATACCTAAAAAAAATTTGGGTTCCGAGATGACCATGGCGGCGGCAATCGAAGGCCAGACGGCTGAGACGCAGGCGTGGCCGAACGCAATCCGCGTTGCCGGCGTCGACATCTTTCATGATCTCACCGCGGCCGAAGCGACCTGGCGCGGCTTCGAGACATCGCAGCACAGCTACACGCCCTATCAGCGGTTCGATTTCCTCGCCAGCTGGCAGCGCCAGGTCGGCGAGCGCGAGGGCCTACGGCCCTTCATCGTCGTCGCTCATGACAGCGAACGCCGGCCGCTGCTGCTGCTGCCGCTCGCAATCGAGTCCCGCCTCGGGGCGAACTGCGCGAGCTTCATGGGCGGCAAGCATACGACCTTCAACATGGCGCTGTGCGAGAAGGATTTCGCCGCCAATGCGACGGAAGCCGACATCGCGGCCCTGATCGGATCGATCGCCGAACGCTCCCGCGCCGATGCGCTCGCGCTCTGCCAGCAGCCGCTGCGCTGGCGGGATCTGCCGAATCCGCTGGCGCTGCTGCCGCATCAGGCTTCGGTCAACGACTGCCCGGTGCTGGCGATCGAGCCCGGCGCGGCACCGGCGGCGCTGGTCAGCAACTCGTTCCGCCGCCGCCTCAAGGGCAAGGAGCGCAAGCTGCAGGCGCTGCCCGGCTACCGCTATTATGTCGCGAGCGAGAGCGCCGATGTCTGCCGCCTGCTCGACTGGTTCTTCCGCGTCAAGCCGCAGCGCATGGCCGAGCAGAAGCTGCCGAACGTGTTCGCCGAGCCGGGCATCGAGCAGTTCATTCGTGCCACCTGCCTCGCTCCGCGCGCCGACGGCAACGGCTATGCGATCGACATCCACGCGCTGGAGTGCGACGAGGAAGTGATCGCGATCTTCGCCGGCGTGTCCGACGGTCATCGCTTCTCGATGATGTTCAACACCTACACGATGTCGGCCAATTCCAAGTTCAGCCCCGGCCTGATCCTGATGCGCGATATCATCGATCGCCATGCCGGCCTGAACTACCGCGCTCTCGATCTCGGCATCGGCTCGGACGAGTACAAGCGGCTGTTCTGCAAGGATGATGAAGCCGTCGTCGACAGCTTCGTTCCGCTCAGCCTGCGCGGCAAGCCGGCGGCCAGCGCGCTGTCGGCCATCAATCGCGCTAAGCGCGCCGTGAAGCAAAATCCGGCGCTGTTCGAGATTGCGCAGAACCTGCGCAGCATGTTCCGCTGAGTGTTCAGCTCGCCGCTTCGCCCTGCTCTGCGCCGCCATTCGGTACCCCGAGCCGTTTCATCGCGTCGAACAAGAGTGCCGCAGCGGGTGACAGCGCACGCTTGCGCAACTTGATCAGGCCGTAATTCTCCAACAACAGCCTGTCGCGCAGGCGCAGCACCTTGAACCGCTGCGGATCGACCAGATCGAACACCAGCATGGGGACCGGCACGATCGCGTCGATGCCCGCGGCAATCCCGACCGAGGCGAAAAACGACTCGGTGTTGATGACCCGACGCGGCGGCGTCACGCCGCGGCTCATGAACAGCCTCTCAAGCGCCTGGCGCATGAAGGATTCGCGCGGCTGGCAGATCCATTGCTGGTCGACCATGTCCTCCAGCTCGACCGTCTCGCGGCCGGCCAACGGATGCTCCGCGCGAACGAGCAGCACCGCCTCCTCCGCGCCGATCTCGTAATAGTCGAATTGCCGGGGGTCGATGCCGGCGGGAATCCTGGCGACGACGAAATCGAACTCGAGCGCCAGCAGTCGCGTGATCAATGGCGGGCTGGTGCTGACATCGAGCGAGATGTTCACCCGATGCAGCTTCTCGCCGAGATACTGGATCACGTCGACGACGAGATCGATGCTGGGCTTGGCGACTGTTCCCACGGAGACGGTGCCGAGCTCACCGGATTTGTAGCCCGCGAACTCGTCGGTGACCTGGTCGAGATCGGCCAGCACGCTCTTGCCGCCACGGATCAGGATCGACCCATATGCCGTCGGTTCGACGCCGCGCGCCGTGCGCTCGAACAAGGGAACCCGCGCCAGCGCCTCGATTTCGGCGAGCATCTTCGATGCCGCGGATTGGGTGATGTTCAACCGCTCGGCGGCGAGCTGCAACTTGCGCTCATTGTCGAGAGCGACCAGCAGGCGCAGCTGGCGCAGTTTCAGATTATTGATCACGGCCCGCCACCATCCTGCCCGGCAAGAGCCTTTTCCGTTCCGATCAAGCCGGAACGGGGCTCCAGATTCTGCTTTGAGGCGTTTTCTTGGCGCGAACGAGCAGCCACTTCGCTGGAAAACGCTCCAGGGTTCCCGCGCTTATACCGCGGTGCATCATGACAGTTTCGCCGTGGCTCCATTCCCAAATGCCATTAGTCACGCGGCAGTCGATTACACAACAATGAAGAAGACTTGCAAGAGCAACGCGACGAACCGCTGCGGGTGCGCCAGGGTGCCGCCCCGAACAGCGCAGTGATCGTCTGCCCGAATCGAAAAACAGGAAGGGATGGGAACGATGAGCGACGATGTCGAGAAGCGCGCGATCGGAAAGATGATGCGGCGGCTGATTCCGTTCCTCATCCTGTGTTACTTCGTGGCCTATCTCGATCGCGTCAATGTCGGCTTCGCCAAGCTGCACATGAACGCGGCGCTCGGCCTCAGCGAGGCCGCCTACGGGCTTGGCGCCGGCCTGTTCTTCATCGGCTACTTCTTCTTCGAGGTGCCCTCCAACATCCTGCTGGAGCGGTTCGGTGCGCGGCGCTGGATTGCCCGCATCATGATCAGCTGGGGCATCGTCTCGGCCGCATTTGCCTTCATCCCGCAGATGTCCGCGGCGAGCGGCCTGTCGAGCGAATGGATCTTCTACTTCCTGCGCCTCCTGCTCGGCGCCTGCGAAGCCGGCTTCTTCCCGGGCATCATCTTCTATCTGACGCTCTGGTTCCCGTCGGTGTACCGCGCGCGCGTCATCAGCCTGTTCATGCTGGCGATCCCGATCTCGAGCATCATCGGGGCGCCGATCTCGGGATTGCTGCTCAACCTGTCGGGCGCCGGCCTGACCGGATGGCAGTGGCTGTTCGTCTGCGAGGCATTGCCGTCGGTCCTGGTCGGCTTCGCTGTCCTGACCTTCCTGCCGGATTTTCCGCGCCAGGCAAGCTGGCTGCAGCCGGACGAGGTCAAGTGGATCCAGACCACGCTTGAGCGCGAGCGACAGCAAACCGAGGCCGTGGAGCATATTTCCGTTCTGCAGTCGCTCACCGACTCGCGGGTCCTTGCCTGCGCCTTCGTGTATTTCTGCCTCAACGCGGCAAGCTACGGCGTCGCATTCTTCCTGCCCACCATCATCAAGGCGTTTGGCGTCACCGACACCCAGACCGGCTTGATCGCGGCCCTGCCCTTCGTGTTCGGCGCGGTCGGCATGGTGCTGCTCGGCCGCCATTCCGACAAGACCGGCGAGCGGCGATACCATGTCGCCGGCGCGCTGACGCTCGCCGCCGTCGGCATCGGCCTTGCCGGGCTGATGTCGAATCCGGTGCTGATCGTCGCCCTGCTCTGCCTTGCGCAGATCGGCGTGTCGGCGGTGCCGCCGATGTTCTGGCCGATGCCGGCCGGCATCCTGACCGGCGCCTCGGCGGCGGCAGGCATTGCCGCGATCAACTCGCTCGGCAACCTGTCAGGCTTTGCCGGCCCATTCGCCGTCGGCTATCTGAAGGACCTGACCGGCAGCTTTACCGCAGGGCTACTGCTGCTCGCCGTGATGGGACTGATCGGCGCGCTGGTCACGATCAGGCTGCGGATCGATCCGGTGCTCGAGCGAACCGCGCGCGAGCCGATGATGGCGCACTAGGCATCGGGCGCCTGCACCAGAAGGGAATCGCGCCTGCAATGTTCGTCATTTGCCGGCGGCCGCCTTGCTTGCGGCCGCCTTGGCAACCTCGCGGATGCAGGCGATGAAGATCTCGGCGGTCGGACCTAAGGTGCGGCCTTTCAACGTGACGATCGCGGCCGAGACGGCGGCCGCGCGCGGAAGCTGAACCGGAAGCACCTTCAGGCCGCCGGCAAACCGCGCGACCGAGCCCGGCAGCACGGTGATGAAGCGGCCGGTTGCGGCGAGCCGGCAGCACAAATGAAGCGACAGCGTCGTGATCGGCGCGCTTGGCATCTGCATTCCGAATTCGCGAAACGTCTCCGCCACCGCGGAACCCGGAAAGGTGTCCGGCGGAGGCAACACCCAGCGCTCGTGTGCGAGGTCGGCCAATTCGAGCCTGGATGCGCGCGCCCATTTGCTTCGCCTTCCCGCGACCACGACGCGCCGATCATCGAGCAAGGGCTCGACCGCCAGGTCCGTCTCGTCAAACGGTGTCGGCGTCCATCCGAGCAACAGATCGATGTTGCGCT
Organism: Bradyrhizobium sp. BRP56; assembly: GCF_020194035.1. Classification (NCBI taxonomy): domain Bacteria; kingdom Pseudomonadati; phylum Pseudomonadota; class Alphaproteobacteria; order Hyphomicrobiales; family Nitrobacteraceae; genus Bradyrhizobium; species Bradyrhizobium sp. BRP56. The sequence goes on along the minus strand of NZ_JADYVV010000002.1, from coordinate 175,535 downwards.
CGCGCAGTTCGCGGTAGCGCAGATCGCTGAGAACGGTCTGCGCGACATTGATGCGGATGCCGGGATGCTGCCGCGTGAAGCGGTCGATCGCCACCGGAAGCAAGCCCGCTGCGATGCTCTCCGTGCTGCCGATGCGCAACTCTCCAAGGCTCGGATCGGCCAGAAACTCGAGCTCCTGCAAGCCCTGGGTAAGCTCGTCGAAGATCGAGACCCCGCGTCGCACCAGAGCATGGCCATAGGCCGTCAGTTCGATGCCGTTACGGCAACGATCGAACAGCCGAAGGCCGAGCGCGTGCTCCATGTCGCTGACCGCCCGCGAAATCGCCGGTTGCGACACCGCGAGCTCTGCGGCAGCTTTCGCCATGGTGCCGCGCTGCGCGATGACGAGCAGGATGTGCAGGTCGCGCAGCTTGATCCGGCGTCGGGCACGCTCGATGTCCTGCATCAGCGATCCTTACCAAAACGGTTATGGACGCCTCAGACACTAGCATTGGACGTTTATCCCCGCCTCACGCATCCTCCGCGTGCGATGACGCAGATCGTCGCGCCCCGGACGGCGCGACTCCATGACCTTGGAGGCATGCATGTTGACCCGTCGCGACGTCCTGACCGCGTCAGCGGCCGGTGCCGCGCTCGCCGCCGCAGGCCTGGTCCGGCCAGTCGGCGCGCAGCTCCGCCTGAAGACCGCCCATATCCTGACCGGCTACACGCCCGGATTGCCGGACGCCGTCGCAAGGCTCATCGCCGGGCGGATGCAGGATTATGTCGATTCCATCGTCGTTGAGACCCGGCCCGGTGCGAGCGGCCGGATTGCGATCGAGGCCGTCAAGAACGCCGAGGCCGATGGATCGGTCATGCTGCTCGCGCCGCTTGGGTTCATCGCGCTGTTTCCGCACACCTACAAGTCGCTGACATACGCACCGCAGGACTCCACGCCGGTATCGACCGTCGGCTCATTCGCGACGCTGCTGGCGGTCGGCCCGAAAGTCCCGAACGACGTCGGGAGCCTCGCCGACTTCGTCGCCTGGTGCCGCGCCAACCCGACACAGGCGACCTACGGCACGCCGGGCGTCGGCACCACGCTGCATTTCATCGGCGCGATGCTCGGCCGAACCGCGGGCTTCGACCATCTCCACGTGCCCTATCAAGGCAGAGGGGCGGTCCAGGATCTCCTGAAGGGCGAGATCGCGTCGGCGGTGATGCCGATCGACAGCCTGCTGGGTCAGGTCCAGTCCGGACCGCTTCGCGCTCTGGCGACAACCGGTCCCAGCCGTCTCAAATCCCTCCCCGATGTGCCGACGGTGGCGGAAGCCGGTTACCCCGGGCTTCAGGACGTGACCTGGTTCGGCATCTTCCTGCCGGCGAAGACGCCCGCGGCAATCGTCGCGCAACTCAACGGCGCGATCCAGGCGTCATTGCGCACCGACGAGGTCAAGTCCGGCATGGCCAAACTGTCGGTCGACGTCGACGCAATCGCGATGAATGACTTTGCGCAACTGCTCGCCACCGAATCCGATCGCTGGAAAGGGATCGTGCGGGCGACCGGATTTACCCCGATGGGCTGATGGTGGCGCTCAGGCGGCCACCACCCGCGGGCCCCTCGCGACCGCTTCCGACGCCGCGCAGGGCTTGCTCAGCATCGTCACTTCGGCGAAGCCGACCGCCCTGAGTTGCTCGACCATCGAGTGGCGGGTATCCTGCGCCATGGCGGCGTCGGGCACGACGACCGCCTGCGCCTTCGCGGTCAGCAGTTCGGCCGGCAGGTCGACGGCCGAACCGGCGTCGAGCAGCACGTGGTCGTAGACCCTGAGCAGCGCATCGATCGCAAGGGCGAGCCGCGGCGATTGCAGATGCGAGCGATCGAAGCCCGGACGCCCGGCGCTGACGATCTGAACACGCGACTGTCGATCCTTGGTGATGATCTGCGCGAACGTCGCCTCGCCCTGCATCAGCTCGGCAAGGCCGGGCGCCGCCGGATCGACGGTCGCCGACGTCAGCACCGGCGAGGACGCGACGAGATCGACGACGACGACCTTAGCCTGGCGCGCCATCAGACGCGCCAGCGTCAGGGCGGTCAGCGTAACGCTATCGGCCGCGGCCGGGCCGAGCACGGTGACCTTGTGGGCGGCGGGACCGGCGGCGACGAGGCGCTCGGCGAGCTCATCGATCTCGTCGGCGGTCTGGGCGGACTCAGGCTGCGGCGGAGGTTCATAGGCAGCCGCAGGCTCCAGCGGCAGTTCGGGCTCCACCGCCGGCTTCCGCGCGACCGGCGATGCGAGCGCGGGTTCGGGCGACAGCGCCGGCGCGGGCTGGTCCACGGTTGCGGCATCCATGACCGGCTCGCGGCGCCTGATCACGGCAGCCGCCGGCGCGAAGGCGCGGCCAACCGCACCAGGCGCGGAGATGCGCAGCAGCTCGCCGGTGATGATGATGCCGGACGACAGCAGCAGCGTCGCCAGCGTCGCGATCAGCACGATCGGCAGCTTCTTCGGATAGGCCGGCGTATTCGAAACCGAGGCGCGCGAGATGATGCGACCGTCGGTCGGCGCGGCCTCGATGTTCTCGCGCGCCGTCGCCTCGCGATACTTGGCGAGGTAGGCCTCCAGCAGGTCGCGCTGCGCCTTGGCTTCACGCTCCAGCCCGCGCAGTTGCACGTCCTGGCTATTGCTAGACGATGCTTGCCTCTTCGACTGGTCCAGGCTCGCCTGCAACGCCATGACTCGGCCATCGGCGACGCGGGCGTCATTGTCCAGCGAGCGCGAAACCTTGCCGGCTTCCTCGCGCAATTGCCGGTCGAGATCGGCGATCTGCGCCTTCAGTTCCTTGATGCGCGGATGGTTGTCGAGCAGCGTCGACGACTGCTCGGCAAGCTGTGCGCGCAGCGTGCCGCGCTGTTCGGCGAGCCGGCGGATCAGCTCGGAATTGAGGACCTCGGAAGCCTCGATCGGCTTGCCGCCCTGAAGCATCTCCCGGATCAGCCGCGCCTTGGTCTCGGCATCCGCCTTCAGCGCGCGGGCATTGTTGAGCTGCGTGTTCAGCTCACCCATCTGCTGGTTCGACAGCGGGATGTTGTTGGTGCCGACGAACAGGCTCGACTTCGAGCGGAATTCCTCGACGCGGGAATCCGCGTCCGCGACCTTGGTGCGCAGCTTGTCGATCTCGCCGAGCAGCCATGCGCTGGCGGATTTGGCCTGGTCCTGTCGCGCGGCCTGCTGCAGCACGAGATAGCCGTCTGCAATCGAGTTGGCGACGCGCGCCGCAAGCTCGGGATCCTCGGACTGGAACTCGATCACCATGACGCGCGACTTGTCGACCGCAAAAGCCTGGAAGCGCTCGTAATAGGAATCAAGCACCCGCTCTTCAGGCGTCAGGCTGAACGGGTCACGGCCGATGCCGAACAGCGCCAGCAGCGACTTCAGCGGCGAAAAGCCCCGCAGCACCGGATCGAACTCCGGACGTTCGGCCAGCTTGTTCTTCTTGATGATGTCGCGCGCGAGATCGCGCGACAGCAACAGCTGCACCTGGCTCGTCACCGCTTCGGCGTCGAGCGAGGTACGCTCCAGGTCGCGCTCGCCGTTCGGACGCAGGAAGGCGTTCTCGCGATTGTCGATCAGGATTCGCGCTTCCGACTTGTAGCGCGGCGTCACGACGTTGACCGCGGCAAGCGACAACGCGAACACCAGCACCGTCGGCACGATGATCCAGCCGCGCTTGCGCGCCAGCGCGCGGCCGAGCACGTGCAGGTCGAGATCGGCCGCCTCCGCCGGACGCGCCGGCTTGTCGGGCGCAGGCTTGTCAGGAGCAGGCTTGGGCGCAGCCGGCTTCACGACAGCTTCGTCGGCGACGGGCGCAGACTTCGGCAACGCCCGTTGCACGACGGCCTTATCCTTGCCTCTACGCCAGAATGCAAAACGCATAACGAACCCCCGCGGACACCGCGACTCCATCTCAATGGGGCGATTACAGTCCATTAAGGTTGCCGCTGGGTTAATCGGTGGGGTTGACGGGCATGGCCGCCACCACCCGCCCCGTCATTCTTTGTTAACCATGGGTGCCGTTAATCGGAGCCGATATTGTCGCGGGATTCCTTGCATGCGCGATCTGCGCGCTCCCCTTATTTGTCTGGTCGCTGCGCTCGCGCTGTCGGGCTGCATGGGCCGGACGTCGCCGGTCGCCGGTGACCCCGGCCTCGATTCGATGGCATATGCTGCGCCCGTGGCCTATGCCGATCCCGCGCCGACGCGCGAGGGCTATAATCTCGGCCCCGGCGACAAGCTCCGCGTTGTGGTCTATGGCCAGGAAGGGCTGACCAACGCCTATGCGATCGACGCCGCGGGCGCGATCACCATGCCGCTGATCGGCTCGGTGCCGGCGCGCGGCCGCACCCCTGCCCGGCTTGCCGCCGAAATCACCGCACGGCTGCGCAACGGCTTCATCCGCGAGCCGTCGGTGGCGGTCGAGATCGAGGCCTACCGGCCTTTCTTCATCCTCGGCGAAGTCCAGGCCCCCGGCCAATATCCCTATGTGCCCAACATGACGGTCGAAAGCGCGGTCGCGATCGCCGGCGGTTTCTCGCCGCGCGCCAGGCGCGACGAGGTCACCCTCACCCATACCGATGCATCCGGCGCGGGCCGCTTCGTCGCTCCGCTGGGCACGCCGATCGGCCCGGGTGACACCGTGTTCGTCGGCGAGCGCTGGTTCTGATCGATGGCGCAGGATCAAACCCAGCAATCGCCCCTCCGCATCCTGCACGTGGTGCGCGCCCCGGTCGGCGGCATCATTCGTCACATCCTCGACGTCGCCAACGGCCAGATCGAACGCGGCCACCATGTCGGCATCGTCGCCGACAGCTTGACCGGCGGCGCGCGGGCCGACGCGGCGCTTGCCGAGATCGAGCCGCGGCTCAAGCTCGGCGTCCACCGCGTGGCAATACGCCGCGAGCCGCGCTTCGCCGATTTCATGGTCTGGGCCCACATCGCCGGCCTGATCCGCAAGCTGAAACCCGATGTCGTCCACGGCCACGGCGCCAAGGCCGGCGCCTATGTCCGGCTGCGGCGGCGGTCGAGCAAGGTGATCCGGGTCTACACGCCGCATGGCGGCTCGCTGCACTATCCGCTCGACACCTGGAAGGGCCGCTTCTACAGCCAGCTCGAGCGCACCCTGATGAACAGCACCGACCTGTTCCTGTTCGAGAGCGCGTTTGCCCGCGACACCTATCAGCGCACCGTCGGCAAGCCGGCAGGCCTCGTGCGCTGCGTGTTCAACGGCGTCACCGCGGAGGAATTCGAACCGGTCCCCGGCGCCGACGATGCCACCGACGTGGCCTATGTCGGCGAGTTCCGGCGCATCAAGGGCGCCGATCTCCTGATCGACGCGGTAGCGAAGCTGCGCGCCGAGGGCAAGCCGGTGACGTTGACGCTCGGCGGTGACGGCGAGGAATTCGAGCGCCTCAAGGAGCAGGTGACGCGGCTGTCGCTCGGTGAGGCCGTCCGCTTCATCGGTCACGTCAAGGCGCGCTACGGCTTCTCGAAGGGCAGCCTGCTCGTGGTGCCCTCGCGCGGCGATTCGATGCCTTATGTAGTGATCGAGGCGGGCGCGGCCGGCGTTCCGATGATCGCCGCCGATGTCGGCGGCATCCCCGAGATCTTCGATACCCACACCGACGCCCTGTTCGCGCCGAGCAATGCCGGAGCGATGGCCGACGCGATCAAGGCCGCGCTCGACGATCCCGCCGCGACCGCGGCGCGCGCCGAGAGACTGCGCGAGCGGATTTCGGAACATTTCTCGCAAAGCGCGATGGTCGAGGGTGTACTGGCCGGCTATCGCGACGCATTTGCCAAACGTTAACCACTTCTTGCACACGTAACCGTTTCTTCCGATTTGTCCCCTTAAGTCACGCCCGGGGGAATTTTCGTGCTGCGCGCGGATGCCCATCTGCATGCGCAGGAATGGACGTGGACTCGTGGAACCGTTTAACGCACGCTCGATGCTGGATGCCGCTGCGTCTGCGACGGCCGCTCAGCCGCAGATCGAACGGCGCCGGCGCCTCTCGCCGGCCGCGCTCGCCGTTACCAACCAGAAGGTTCGCGGCGCCTACTCGCCGGTCGTGATCGCCGGCGTGGTTCGCCTCGCCGACTTCGTACTGCTCAGCCTCGTCGGCGTCGGGCTCTATCTCGCCTATGTCCGGCCGCTCGCCGGCGGCAGCATTCACTGGGGGTACATCGCATCGATCCTCGGCATGTCGGCTGCCGCCGTGGTCTGCTTCCAGGCCGCCGACATTTACCAGGTGCAGATCTTCCGCGGCCAGCTTCGCCAGATGACGCGCATGATCTCGTCATGGGCCGTCGTGTTCCTGCTGTTCATCGGCATCTCCTTCCTGGTCAAGCTCGGCGGCGAGGTCTCGCGGGTCTGGCTGTCGTCGTTCTTCTGCGTCGGCCTTGCGGTGCTGATCGCCGAACGGCTGCTGCTGCGATCGATGGTGCGCGCCTGGGCGCATGACGGCCGGCTCGACCGCCGCACCATCATCGTCGGAGCCGACCACAATGGCGAGCAGCTGATCGAGGCGCTGAACGCCGAGGATGATTCCGACATCCATCTGCTCGGCGTGTTCGACGACCGCAATGACGATCGCGCCACCAATACCTGCGCCGGCGCACCGAAACTCGGCAAGATCGATGACATCGTCGAATTCGCCCGCCGCACCCGCGTCGACCTCGTGCTGTTCGCGCTGCCAATCTCGGCGGAGACCCGCATCCTGGAAATGCTGAAGAAGCTCTGGGTGCTGCCGGTCGACATCCGCCTGTCGGCCCATACCAACAAGCTGCGCTTCCACCCCCGTTCCTATTCCTATATCGGCAAGGTGCCGACGCTCGATATGTTCGAGGCGCCGATCACCGACTGGGATCTGGTGCTGAAATGGCTGTTCGACCGCGTGGTCGGCGGTCTGGCCTTGCTTGCGGCGCTGCCGGTGTTGGGACTGGTGGCGCTCGCGGTGAAACTCGACAGCCCCGGCCCGGTGCTGTTCCGCCAGAAGCGCTTCGGCTTCAACAACGAGCGGATCGACGTCTACAAATTCCGCTCGCTCTACCATCACCAGGCCGACCCCACCGCTTCCAAGGTGGTGACCAAGAACGATCCGCGCGTCACCCGCGTCGGCCGCTTCATCCGCAAGACCTCGCTCGACGAATTGCCGCAACTGTTCAACGTCGTGCTGAAGGGCAATCTGTCGCTGGTCGGCCCGCGGCCGCACGCCGTGCAGAGCAAGCTGGAGAACCGCCTGTTCGACGAGGCGGTCGACGGCTACTTCGCCCGCCACCGCGTCAAGCCCGGCATCACCGGCTGGGCGCAGATCAACGGCTGGCGCGGCGAGGTCGACACTGACGAGAAGATCCAGAAGCGCGTCGAATACGACCTCTATTACATCGAGAACTGGTCGGTGCTGTTCGACCTCTACATCCTGCTCAAGACCCCGTTCTCTCTGCTGACCAAAAGCGAGAACGCGTACTGAAGGTTGAGACTTACTGACGTCGTTGCGAGCGCAGCGAAGCAATCCATATCGCGGCTCGGGGATAGATGGATTGCTTCCTCGCTTCGCTCCTCGCAATGACGAAGCAATGTGTTGAGTGCTTGTACCAAGTTGCGTGAGTATCCGATGGCCTATGCGGCGACAGCCGGGACGTCCCATTCGCTGACATCAGCACCAACGGGCGTGCTGGCGCTGCAGCGGGCGCTGGTGTGGCTGGCCGGCGCGTCCGGCGCCATCGTGTTCATCGAGCCGAGCCCGTATGAGCTCGTCACGCTGACCGCCTGCGTGCTGTTCTTCGCCACGGGCCTGCGCATGCAGCTGGTGTTCATGCCGCTGCTGTTCACATTGATCGTGCTCAATGTCGGCTACAGCATCGGTGCGGTGCCGTTCCTCGACAAGCCGGAGGTGGTGAACTGGATCCTGACCTCCTGGTACATGGCCATCACCGTCATCTTCTTCGCGATGGTGATGTCGGAGGACACCGAAGCCCGCCTCGACATGCTGCGCCGCGGCCTGATCGTCGGCGCGATGATCGCTTCGCTCGCCGGCATTGCCGGCTACTTCCGTCTGGTGCCCGGCGGCTACGACCTGCTGACGCTGTATGACCGCGCCCGCGGCACCTTCAAGGACCCGAACGTACTCGGCGCCTTCCTGATCCTGCCGGCGCTGTTCACGCTGCAGAGCGTCGTCTCCGACCGCTTCGGCAAGGCGTTCCGCAACGCCATCGCCTTCGGCATCATTTCGCTTGCGATCCTGCTGTCGTTCTCCCGCGCCGCCTGGGGCGGCCTCGTCATCACCGCGGCCTTCATGCTGGCGCTGATGGTGTTCACCAGCCGCTCGCAGGCGCAGCGCTCGCGCATCATCGTGATGACGCTGATCGCCGCGATCCTGGCCGTGGCGCTGATCGCGGTGCTGCTCTCGATCGGCTCAGTCGCCGACATGTTCAAGCAGCGCGCGAGCTTCGACCAGAGCTATGACGAAGGCCGCTTCGGCCGGTTCGGCCGCCACATCCTCGGCGCCCAGATGGCGCTGGAGCTGCCGTTCGGCATCGGGCCGCTGCAATTCCACACTTACTTCCCCGAGGACACCCACAATTCCTATCTCAACGCCTTCATGTCGGGCGGCTGGATCTCGGGGATCTGCTATCCAGCGCTGGTGTTCGTCACCGCGATCATCGGCTTCCGCTACATCTACATGCGGGTGCCGTGGCAGCGCGGCTATCTCGCGGTCTTCTCGGCGTTCCTCGGCTTCGTCGGCGAGAGCTTCATCATCGATACCGACCACTGGCGGCACTTCTGGATGATGCTGGGCACGGTGTGGGGCATGTATGCGGCAGCCGAGCACTACCGCGCGACGTCGGCACGGATCATCGACGAGTCTTCGGCGGCATCTTGAGACTGGCGCGCTGCTCCGGCGGCATGTCGATCACCGCCTTCAATGCTCCGGTCGCTTCCAGCACGCCCTTGTAGCCGTCATTAGCGAAGCGCAGCAGCAAGCGCAGCTCGTCGTCGGTGTAGCTGCTCCACAGCTTGAGCATCGCCTCCTGCATCGGCACGTAGAACTTGCCGATCTCCGCCGCTTTTTCCTCCACCACCGAGATGAAGACCTTGCGGCGGTCGCTCTCGTCCCGCTCGCGGCGCACGTAACCCGCCTTCTCCAGACGATCGACCACGCCGGTGATCGCGCCGGTGGTCAGCCCGGTGACCTCGGCAAGACGCCCCGCGGTCACCCGCCCCTCCAGATGCAGGATGTCCATGCATTCCATGTCGGAATTGGAGATTCCGGCCATGTTTGCAACGGCTTGGCCGTACATCACGCCCTGCGCGGATGACCGGCGCATCGCCTCCTCGAGTTCCTGCATCAGCGCTTCGCGCGACGTCGTGCTTGACAAATCGGCTCCTATATCTTACTCGCCTAATATCTTATAAACTAAGATAATTAGCAACTGACCTTTCCTATCACACACGGATGCATGGAGCAAGGCATGACCTCACGTCCCCGTAAAGCTCTGATCATCGGCGCCGGCATCGCAGGCCCTGTCACCGCGATGTTCCTGACCCGCGCCGGAATCGAGACCGAGCTCTATGAAGCCTGGCCCTACTCCACCGGGATCGGCGGCGGGCTGCAGATCGCGCCGAACGGCATGCACGTGCTGGCGGAGCTCGGCCTCGCCGACGAGTTGATCCGCAACGGCTCGATCGCGGAGTCCTTCGACTTCTATTCGCAGGGCGGCAAGAAGCTCGGCTCGCTCAACCAGAACATGCAGCAGCGCTTCGGCCAGCCCGCGGTGAACATGTGCCGCGCGACGTTGAACGAGACGCTGATCGACAAGGCCTGGGCCTCCAACGTCTCGGTGTTCTTCGAGAAGAAACTGGTGAAGATCGAAGACCGCGGCGACCAGCCCGTGATCGCCTATTTCAACGACGGCACCACCGCCGAGGGCGATTTCGTGATCGGTGCCGACGGCGTGCACTCTGCGGTGCGGCGCCACGTGATCCCTGACGGTCCGACGCCGTTCGACACCGGGCTGATCGGCTTCGGCGGATTCGTGCCCCGCGCGGTGATCGAGAAGCTGCCGATCGGCCAGAGGGTGGCGACCACGTTCGGGCAGAGCGGCTTCTTCGGCTATGGGATGTGCAGCCCCGATCCGGACACGGGCGCGATGTGGTGGAGCACGCAGCCGTCGCACAGCATGACCGCTGCGGCCTACCGGCTGCAGAGCCAGGACGCGATCAAGCAGCATCTGCGCGATTTCCACGCCGGCTGGCACGCGCCGATCCCCGAGATCATCGAAGCCGCCGAGAATATCGTGGTCACCGACACGCTCGACGTCGCGACGCTGCCGACCTGGTCGCGCAAGCGCACGCTGTTGATCGGCGACGCCGCGCACGCGACGAGCCCGCATGCCGGCCAGGGCGCATCGCTGGCGCTGGAAGACGCGCTGCGGCTCGGCATCCTGATGCGCGACGGCCAGGAGCTCGGCATGACGTTCCAGGCCTTCGAGCACGAGCGGCGCCCGCGCGCCGAGAAGATCGTGGCGATCGCCCGCCGCAACGGCAACAGCAAGCGCGAGTTCAGCCCGACCGGCGCCTGGCTCCGCGATCACATGCTGAAGCTGCTGCTGCCGGTATCGTCCAAGGGCATGGACTTCATGTACGCATATAATCCGCGCGCGGCGGCGTAGCACCTCTCCCTCTCCCCGTCCTTCACGGGGTCGAGACGAGCGAAGCTCGCTCTTAGAGGGTTGGGGTGCGGGGCTCTCTCCACGAACAATGCGATTGGACGGACCTGTACCCCCTCACCCGGATCGCATCTGACGATGCGATCCGACCTCTCCCCGCAAGCGGGGCGAGGTAAGCGAAGTTACTTCTCGACCTCGAACGTCAGCCCGGCGTGATCGACCAGGCGCTTGATCAGCTTGTGCTGCATCGCCGCTCCCGGCGTCCAGAAGCCGGCGGCGACGTCGGGCGTATCGCGCAACAGGCAGATCGCGCATTCCGAGATCATCTTCGAGGTCGAGCCGTAGCCGGGATCGCGATCGCCCTTGATGCCGGCGCGGACCATACGGCCGTCGGGCGCGACCGCGAGATAAAGCAGATCGTAGCGGCCGTTCTCGCGCTCTTCCTTTGACGGCCCCTCGCCCGGCTTCGGCGCGCTTGGGCCGGTCTTCTCGGAATTCAACGCCATCACCTTCTTGGCGTTGGCCTCGCCCTTCTCGCCCGGACCGGTCAGGACCATCTCGTCGTAGACGAAGTCCCGTCCGTAGGGAAAGCCCATCAGCATGTTGGAGCGGTGGACGTTGCGTGTATTGATCAGCGCCATCATGAACGGCGCGGTCCAGGAGTGCAGATCCTCGTCGTAGCCCGGCTTGCTGCCGCGCGGCTGCTTCGGACCCTCGAAGCCCGGCGTCAGCGCGAACGGGTTGTTGAGGATCGCAACCAGGCTGAGGTCCTTGGCGACCGCATCGAAGGTCGCCTTGGCGCTCGCCGCGGTGCCGCCGGACAGCGTGCCGCGCATGTCGCGCACGCGGCCCTTGATGCGCGGCGCCGGCGCGCCGAACACGCGCCTCGCTTCCTCCTGCACGAAGAACGCGCCCAGTTCGAACGGCACCGAGTCGAAACCGCAGGAGAACACGATGCGCGCGCCGCTGGCCTTCGCGGCGGCTTCGTATTTGTCGATCATCTGCCGCATCCAGATCGGCTCGCCGCAGAGATCGAAATAGTCGGTGCCGCTTTCCACGCAGGCCGCGATCAGCTCGTTGCCATAGAGCTGATACGGTCCGACCGTCGAGATGACAGACTTGGTTTGCGCCAGCATCGCCTTCAGCGAGGCGGCATCGCCGGCATCGGCGACGATCAGCGGCGTGTCGGCGGGCGCGCCGATCGCGTCGCGAACCGAGGCGAGCTTGTCCTTGCTGCGCCCGGCCATCGCCCATGTCAGGCTGCCGTTACGATAATGCGCCGCGAGATATTCGGCGACGAGCTGGCCGGTGAAGCCGGTCGCACCGTAGACGACGATGTCGAGTTTCGACGAGGACATGGATCAGGCTCCCTGCGCAGCGAATTGGGCGCCCTTTTGTCATCGCGGGCGCGGCGACGCAATCGGCTATTTCTTGTACGAGACGCCCATGCCGGCGCGCACGTCGGCCTGGATGCCGTAGGGTGCGATCGGGTAGCGCAAACCGTTCTTGGCGAGCTGCTTCATCCCGGCGATCGCCTTCACCAGATAGGCCGGCGGCAGCGCCATCAGCATTTCCTCGTCGGGCACGCCGCCATAGCGGCGCTCGGCGAAGCATGGCAGCGACAGGCTCGGCTCGCCGGTCTTCAGCGCCCGCCCCCACGAATCCGCGCAGGCGGTCTCGCCGACCACGCCCCATTCGAACTTCTTGTAGCCGGTGTACTGCAGCCCGTTGATCAGGATGATCATCTGTCCCGGCGTCGCATAGACCAGGCAGATGTCGGGCGGGTTGAGCCGTCCGCTGGTCAGCGGGCTGACCGCCATCGCCTGATACTGACCGTACGGCACCACGTCGAGCGCCTCCTGGCGCTTGCGCGCGTCTTCGGCAGTGCCGTGCCAGACGCCGACATAGTTCTCGCCGGCAAGCCATTTCTCATCCTGCGGCGCGAGCCCGATCACGGCGCGGCATTGCGCGCCGACCAGATCGTCGCCGGTGATGCCGACGGTCCAGCCGAGCCGCGAGGCCATGCTGACGATCTGGTCCGTGGTGTGGACCGCCGACGGACGGCGAATCTTCGGGATCGCCTCCATCTCCTCGGCGCGCGCGAACATCTTGATGCCGATCACCGTGGTCTTCAGCCGCAGCAGATTGTTCAGATCGGTGACGATTGCGCCGAGGTCGAACTGTTCCGGCGGTGTCTGCTGTTGCATGGCGAAAACTCCCGTGATCGGCGGCTTGGCGCCGCCTGTTGCGTCGATGTTAGGATTCGCCGTTGGAGGCGACAAGTGCCTACGCCTCAGCGCGCGGCCGGCCCCGGCAGCAAATCATCGGTTTTGCCGGCCAGATGATAGGCCAGAAGCCCGATCCACTCCCGCATGCCGAGATCGGTGCGTGACAGGCCCTCGATCGCAAGTGTCCCGAAGCTGAAGACATTGCCGACGCGCCAATCAACCGGATAGGCCTCGACATTGAATCCCGCCTTGCGGAACAGCCCGACCGAGCGCGGCATGTGGTAGGCCGAGGTGACGAGCAGCCAGCGCTCGCCCGGCTTGGGATCGACCAGTGCCCTGGAGAACTCGGCGTTCTCCACCGTGTTGCGGGAGCGGCGCTCGATGATCAATCGCGACCTGGCAATGCCGAACTCGTCGAACATCTCGGCGGCATAGTCGGCTTCGCGCGCATCGTTCGAGATCAGGTTCGCGCTGCCGCCGGTGAACACGAGGCGCGCGTTCGGATATCTGCGCGCGAGCGCCGCCGCCGCGATGACGCGATCGGCCGCGCTGCGCACCACCGGCGTGCCATGCGCAACCGACAGATCGGCATCGATCGAGCCGCCGAGCACGATGATGCCGTCCGGCACGCCGCGCGAGGCGTCCCATGGCGGGAAGCGCTGCTCCAATGTGGAGATCAGGACATTGCCGAGCGGCGAGAAGCCGCAGATCGCAAGCAGCAGCAGCGCGGCCACCATCAACCTGCAGCCCAGGCGCGCAAACCGCGTCAACAGCAGCACGGTGCCGATCACGCCGATACCGATCAGGAAGTTGATCGGCAACAGCATGATGCCGAGCGTCTTGGAGAGCACAAAAAACAAGAGAAGCCCCTGCGAAGTTCTGCTACAGCGTCATACGCTGCTGGGAAACCAATCAAAAGCCGCCACATGACCCATCATCATCTGAAGTCGAGCCCTGAAACCTGCCATTGGGGCTTCTTTGAAGCCAAGCTGAAACCGGTTCTGGCCGTCGCGAGCGGCGACGAGATCACGATCGAGACTGTCAGCGGCGGCCCGGACGTGGTGCCCGACCGCGGCAAATTCTTTGTTCCGCCGGAGCTCGACGACATCCATGCGAAGTGCGAGCGGATGGTACCCGGACACATTCTGACCGGCCCGATCGCCGTTGCCGGCGCCGAACCCGGCGACGTGCTCGAGGTCGATATTCTCGACGTTCAGCCGCGACAGGACTGGGGTTACAATCTGATCAAGCCATTGTCCGGCACCCTGCCCGACGATTTCCACGAGACACGCGTCCTCAACATCCCGCTCGATCGCGGGCGCATGGTCGGCCGCATGCCCTGGGGGCTCGATCTGCCGCTCAAGCCGTTCTTCGGCGTGATGGGCGTGTCGCCGCCACCGGCCTGGGGCCGCATCTCCTCGCTGATCCCGCGCGCGATGGGCGGCAATCTCGACAACAAGGAGCTCGGCGCCGGCGCCAAGCTCTATCTGCCGGTGTTCGTTCCGGGCGCGCTGTTCTCCTGCGGCGACGGCCATGGCGTGCAGGGCGACGGCGAGGTCTGCGTCACCGCGATCGAGACCGCGCTGACGGGCCGCTTCCGCCTCACACTGCGCAAGGATATCAAGCTCGCCTATCCGCGCGCAGAGACTGCGGACCATTACATGACCATGGCGATGGATCCCGATCTCGACCAGTGCGTGGTGCGGGCGCTGCGCGACATGATCGTGCTGCTCGGCGAGAAGCGCAACCTGTCGCGTGAGGACGCCTACACGCTGTGCAGCCTGGCCGCCGACCTGCGCGTGACGCAGACGGTCAACGGCTCCAAGGGCATCCACTGCATGATCGCCAAATCCGTGGTCCACGGCTGACAGGCGGTCGATAAGCCGCACTTGTGTTCCGCGAGCACGGCTCGATACAATCCCCGTCCCAACGAACAAGAATGGACGGGGACGGATATGCTGAAGGACAGGCTTTCGCCGGCCGACGAGGCTGCGCGCGACAGGGAGATGCAGGAGACGCTCGCGGCATGCCCGCGCATCCTCGACCTCATTGCCCGCGGCCCGCAGGGCGCGCCGGACGCTGAAGCCGCGATCTATCTGCGCTCGCCGCTCGATCCCAACCCGGTCGTGATCTCGAACGATCACTTGATGGGCTGCATCAAGGCCGCTGAAACCTATTTCCGTAAGCACGGCATCGGCAAGGACGACGCGGTGGCTGTCCTGCTCCCGGCGTGCCCCGCGACCGTCGTCGCGATCTTCGGCGCAGCCGCCTGCGGCGTCGCCGAGCCGCTCAATTTGCTGTTCACGCGCGAAGCGATCGTCGCCCAGCTCAATGCGATCAACGCGAAGCTGTTGCTGGCGCCGCCGCCGGGCATGCCAGGCGGGCTCTATGAGAGGGTCGAGGGCCTGCAGCGCGAGGTGCCGTCCCTGAAGCACATTGTGATCGTGCCGCTCGACGGCAGCATCGCCTTCGACGGTGAGGTGCTGCGGCCTGATCCCGCCTGGCGCGACGACTACGGCAAGTCCAAGGACATGAGCGAGGCCGACCGCGTCGCCGTGATGCTCCCGACCGGCGGCACTACCGGCCATCCCAAGGTGGCGCGGCTCACCAACCGCGCGATGGTCGCCTCCACCGTATCCTCGCGGATGGCGCTCGATTTCCATCGCGGCGAGCGCGCGATGATCACGATGCCGCTGTTCCATGTCGGCGGCCTGTTCTGCACCACCGCCAATTCCCTGGCGGCCGGCACGACGATGGTCATCCCCGGCCCCGCCGGCGCGCGCGATCCGGCGCTGGTCCGGCACTTCTGGCAGATCATCGAGAAGTACCGCATCAACATCGCCGGCAACGTGCCGACGATACTCGGCGCCCTCGCCGATATCCCGGTCGCGGACAGCGACATCTCGACCCTGCGCGTCACCGCCACCGGCGCCTCGATCTGCCCGCCGGAGATCGAGCGGCGTTATCTTGCGACCTGGGGCGGCCCCTGCATCCAGCAGCTCTACGGCATGACCGAGCTCGCCGGTGCCATCACTCACGATGTGCACGGTGTGAAGCCGCGCGCCGAGAGCGTCGGCACCCGCAATCCGCTGGTCGAACTCGCGATCCTCGACGGCGGCAAGCTCCACACGGGACCGTGGCCTTCGCCGGTCGGCGAACTGCTGACCAGGGGCCCGCAGGTGTTCGCCGGCTATGTCGACAAGAAGCAGACCGAGGAGGCGTTCCGCGACGGCTGGCTGCGCACCGGCGACATCTGCCGGATCGATGCTGACGGCTTCGTCTACATCATGGGCCGCGCCAAGGATGTCATCATTCGCGGCGGCCACAACATCGATCCGCGCGCGATCGAGGACGCCGCGCTGGCGTTTCCGGGCGTGGCGCTTGCCGCGGCCGTCGGACGTCCCGACACCTACGCCGGCGAGGTGCCGATGCTGTTCGTCTCGGCGCAGCCCGGTACCCATATCGATCCGAACGCGCTCGCTGCCTTCGTGCAGGACAACATCCTGGAGCCGCCGGCGCGCCCGCGTGTGGTGTCGGTGATTCCGGAGATGCCGGTGACTCCGGTCGGCAAGATCTTCAAGCCGAAGCTGCGCGAGATCGCCGCCGGCGAGGCCGCGCGCGAGCTGCTGGCGCTGGAAGGATTGTCCGGCGAGGTCAGTGTCGACGCGATCACCGATCCGTCCCGCGGGCTGTACCTGAGCGTGAGCGCGCCTCCGGACAAGGCCGAGAAGGCTGAGCGGCTTCTCAAGAAGTTCCCGGTCAAGGTCGAGTTACGGCCCTAACACGTTCATCTATCTTAATAATTCGATGCGTGCGCGCGCTGGAACTCGCTTCCAGCGCGCTTGGGGCGGCTGGCTGCTTCTTGCCGCCCACGGCTTGACGAACTGCCTCATTCCTAAATAGACTCTAAATAGATACTTTTCAGTACAGGCGTTCGGGGTTAAGCGTTTCACCATGGCTACGGAAAAGGCCGAAACCGACCGCGTCCCGGTCACGCTGGCGCTCTCGACCATCGGATACCTCGAGAAGCTGGTGCGACAGGGCACCCACGGCACGAGCGTCCCGGGCGTCGCACGGACATTGATCGAGGAAGGCATTCGGCTCGCCATCAAGGACGGGTTGCTTGCAATCCGCGACAACGGCCGCACGCCCTGAGAGCATGATCCGGAAAAGTGGAAACCGGTTTTCCGAAAAGATCATGCTCAAGAACTAAGGGCGCGTGTGCCGGCGCGGCGGTTCAACACAGAACGTGGAACCGTCAGATGATTGCCATCCAAGAGACCTGGACGCCGGAGCGCGTCGACCAACTCAAGATCTACTTTGAAGCCGGCCTCTCCTGCCGCGACATCGCCGTCAATATCGGCGTCAGCCGCAATGCGGTGATCGGCAAGCTGTCGCGGCTGAACCTCACGCGCACGACGCCGGACGAACGCCGAGCGCGGCGCAAGAAATCGGCCGCCCACGCCGCGCAACGGGCGACCGCGAAACAGCAGCTCCGGTTGCTCCAGGCGGTCTACCAACAAGAGGCCGACGACGCACCGATCGTCAGCGCCAACAGCTGCTCGCTGTTCGAACTGAGCGAGCAGCGCTGCCGCTGGCCGATCAGCACCCCGGGCGCCGATGATTTCTGCTTCTGCGGCAACACACCGCTCGGCGGCATGCCCTACTGCTCAGGACATTACCGCCTCGCCTATCAAGCGGGATCGCGCCAACGCGCGATGCGCGGATAGCGCTTGAGTGAAGCCGTCCCGCACGCGATGCGGGACGGCCGTTCAGCCGACCTTCCAGCCGGTCGCCGCTACGATGTTCTGGTAGAACTCCGGCGAGTAGGCCTGTTCCGGCGTCTTGCGCACGCGCTCGTCGAGCAGATGCGCATCGTCGCCGACCAGGATGCGCCAGCGTTCGGCCTTCACGCCGGCGAGGATGATCCTGGCGGCGGCCGCGGCCGAAGTCGGCGCCTCATCGTGGAAGATGCGGGCACGATCGAGCGCGAGCTGCTGGATGTCGGCGTCCGACATCTTGGCGACGTCGATGCCCTGCCCTTGCAGGCGCTGGCGGGCCTGCTTGAGCTCGTCAGCGTTGAGCTGGTCGGAGCCGTTCTGGACCTTGCGCGAGTTCGACACGATCGAGGTGCCGATGTGGCCGGGCATCACGACCGAGCACTTCACATGCGGCGCGTTGAGGCGGAGATCGTTGATCATCGCCTCGGTGAATCCCTTCACGGCAAATTTCGCGGCGCTGTAGGCGGTGTGCGATACGCCCATGCCGACCGAGGCCCAGAAGCCATTGACGCTCGAGGTGTTGACGATGTGCGCCTCGTCGGCCTTCACCAACAGCGGCAGGAAGGTGCGGACGCCGAGATAGACGCCGCCCCAGCAGATGTTGAAGGTGCGCTCCCACTGCTCGCGCGTGTTGGAGAACAGGCTGCCGCCACCACCGATGCCGGC
This sequence comes from Bradyrhizobium sp. BRP56, assembly GCF_020194035.1. NCBI lineage: Bacteria > Pseudomonadati > Pseudomonadota > Alphaproteobacteria > Hyphomicrobiales > Nitrobacteraceae > Bradyrhizobium > Bradyrhizobium sp. BRP56. Next base: position 157,154 of record NZ_JADYVV010000002.1, on the reverse strand, counting down.
GTTATTGAACAGCAGGTGGATCTTGTCGGTCGCCTGCTGCTCGATCAGCTCATCCCGGAAGCGCTTGTAGTGATCCTCGATCGAGACGTCGGCAATGTGGGTCGTGATGCGCAGGCCCTGCGGCAGCTTCTCGACCTCGCAGAGCCGCTTGGTCTCGGCCATCGCCTCGGCCGAGACGTCGCACATCGCGACGTTGCAGCCCTCGGCAACGAGCTGCCGTGCCAGCTCGCGCCCCATGCCCGTTCCGCCACCGGTGATGACGGCAATCTTTCCGGCAAAATCCTTCATGTGAGATCCGTTCCTTCCCTTATTTTTCTTGCCCTGGTTCTTCTTTGTTTCGGCCGGAGCGCGGATCGCAGCCCCAACCGCTTGGCTGCGGCACCTTACATCACCGAATTGTCGCCCAGCAACGGCGCCTTCTCACGCGCAAGTGAGCCGCCTGCAGCAGGTTGAGACGGTGGCCGCGTAACGAAATCATTCCGCGTTGCGAACAATCCGACATCGACAATCGGAGACCATGATCGTGCACATCCTGAACAGATTGGTCGCGACAACGCTGATGGCGATCGCGGCCGGAATTTCCACCGCCGCCGCTGCCGCCGAGGTAGCACCAGCGAAGCAGCGCGACGGCACCTGCGCAGATGGACCACGTTGATCGCAATCGGCGCACAGCGCAGCGCGCGGCGTGACGCAGCGTGCGACGTCATCGGCGAAGCTCTGCAATGTTGGAATCACATCGCCCGAATTCGAATGCTCGTTCGCGAAGCGCGTGAGTCTTGCGCGATGATCGCGCGCATCCTGGCCACAGGCCAAGCCGCGTCATGACGCGGCCCACGCTATTCGGCTGTCTCGATGCGCACGGACGCGCGCCGCCGCAGGACGCCTGCACCCGCGCTCAGGGCCAGCTTGAGCAGGCCGCGCCACGAGAAATCGATGATCACCTCATGGTGCCGCAATCCCTTGCCGCCCTTTACCAGCCCGAGATCCCGGATCAGGCAATAGTGGCCGCTGCTCATGCGCGCCAGGCGGCTATTCTTGAAGCGTCCCATGAATGGCGAGAATGCACTGCGGATCGATTCCGTCAAATCCTGACGACGTCGAATCGAAGGCGACGGCAACCCGATCGCCAACCGCAGCTTGCGCGGGGGGCGCGCGCCACCATCGTCAACGCCGGCTCGGCCCTTGAATCAAAAACCTCCGGCAGGGCATTGCCGGAGGTTTGGGAGGCTTAGCAGCTAGCTAAGAGCCATCATTCAATGTGTTGGCCGTGGCGTATATAGTTTAGTAGATCAGGTAAGTAAATAAGTCTGCGGCGAATGAATCGCATGGCTCGTCTTCGTCGTTCGCGTGGACCGAATTGACGCAGCGCAGCTCTCCTTAGAATCTTTCGCAAAGAAAAACCCCGGCAGTTGCCTGCCGGGGTTCTGTTGGATCGTGATCAGATCAACCGGAATTACCAGTTGCGCTGAGCGCGGAAGAGCATCTGGACAGTGTCCTGATCCTTCAGCTCGTAGGTCGCGGTCGGCTTGCCGATAGCAGTCGACGACGTGGTGATGATGCCGGCATACTTCTGATCGAGGTGCGAGTAGGTCACGTCGGCCGAGAAGGTCAGGTTCTTGACCGGGGTCCAACGGGTGATCACGCCGATCTGCGCGATGTTGTAGTCGGGGTTGCAGGCAGTCACGCCAGCGCCGCCAGCGAATGCGGCACGGAACGAACCACCGACGCCACCAACGCCGCAGATGAGCGACTTAGCCGCATCGTTGTACGAAACAGCGGCGAACGCACCGTACAAGCTGGTGTTCCAGTAGGGATCCCAGTTGTGGGTGTACGCACCGCGCATACCCCAGGTCTTGATGGACTGCTGCTGACCGCCGGGGCCGAACACCGTGTCGGGTGCCGTACCGAAGCCAACGCTGCCATAGACGCCCGGCAGGCTCGAACCGCCGAAGATGGCGATCGCGCCGGCCTGGCTGGCCAGTTCCTGGATGTTGTAACGGGTCGCACCGTCGGTGTAGACGCCCTGGATGTTGATGGTGTCGCCGGGTCCGGTCGGGATGTTCTTGATCGACAGGGCCAACGCACCAGCCCAACCCCACTTGTCGTCGGGATGACCGGTCAACTCGGTGCCGCCGTAGTAGGCAGCGTGGTTGTCATGCGCGGCGACCGACGCCTGGAAGATACCCCAAGCCTGGTCGACCTTGAGCGAAGCGACGAAGTCCGGAGCGATCGTGCCGGCGTAGTCGCTGGAGCCGTAAGCACCACCGACGCTGAGGTTGTTCACGCCAGCCTGCATGTAGGCAACCTGGTCCTGCGCCGACAGAGCCAGCGACACGCCGTTGCCGAACTGCGCGGTGTAGGTGAACTGGTTGATGCCGTTGGTGGTGTTCACGCCACCGACGAGTGCGTCGTAGTTGTTGCCCGGATAACCGTTCCAGGGGGCAGCGAACTGCGAAACCGCCTTACCCATCGTGAAGCCGGCGAACTGGATGAAGGCGTAGTAGACGCCGACCGTACCGGCAGCCACGTTGCCCGAACCGGCGTTGTTCGGCGCGGAAGACGAGCCGATCGCCGAGTACACGGTCGAGCCGTTGCCCTGACCGGCATAGGTGTCGGAGGTCCAGGTGAACACCGCATCGAAATAGGTGCGGACCACGCCGTATTCGGTCGCGGTGCGCGTATCGATGTTGAAGTCTTCACGCGAACGCCAGGTGTAGCCGTTCGTGAAACGGTTGTTGGCACCGCTGGCGCCGTTGTAGTTCGCGCCGTACACGCTGTTGCCGTTCACCACGACGTCAGCACGCACATAGCCGCCCAGCTTGATGCAGGTGTCGGTGCCGGGGATGTAGTAGAAGCCCGGACCGTAAAGCGAGCAAACCTTCACGTACTCGACCGCTTTGGCCTTGACGGGAAGATCGGCCGCCTGTGCCCCGCCGACCGCGACCAGCGCAGCCGTCGAGCCCAGGATAAGGCTCTTCAAATTCATATTAAACCTCCAAGTTGCTCATATGCGGAGAGTCCGAGGCCGCGAGCGCCCCGTGATCCTCCCGCATTGTCCAAGACCGTTTTCCCCAAACCCCGCACCCTCAGATCAATCTGTGGTGTGCGACGGACTTGAACGATCACCGCAACGGGACGATCGAGATTCCCCTACCGCCGGGTTCAATATGCATTGGCGAGTTCGCCAATCAAAATAGTTTATAAAGTCAGGAATGCGAATGCGGCCACACTGTGTCTCGTCGGCAACGCTGCCTGTAAGCCCTTTGCTTACCTGAGAAAACTTGTCACACCCCAAATAGTCCAACCGTCACACGACCATCATAATTACTTTACGTTCACTTGCGTTCGTTGGCGGCTTGCGGGAAAAAACCTACTGCAGCGCAGAAAACAAGAAATAAATCAGCACAAAGCTGAGTCGGCGCCCGAGGGAAGAGGAAGCTGTGTCAGTGACAAGGAAGGATTCGACGCGCCAGCGCGCCATCGAACATCTCGACATCATCAAGCGGTTCACGCTCGAGATTTCGGCCATCAACTCGCATCTGGAGCGCGTCCGTCAGTTCTGGGGCAAGTCGCTTGGCGTCAGCGGTCCGCAATGGATGATTCTCATCGCGATCTCGGATCTCGACAAGGATGACGGCGTGCCGATCAACGTGGTGTCGAAACTGCTGCACGTCGATCCGTCGTTCGTGACCACGCAATCCAAGCTGCTCGAGCAGAAGGAGCTGCTGCGGCGCGCGCCCTCCCCGGCCGATGCGCGCGTGGTCCGGCTGTCGCTGACCGACAAGACCAAAAAACACCTCGCGGGCCTCGCCGAACAGCACAAGGCGTTCAAGAAAACCGTGTTCGAGGAGTTCAGCGAGGCTGAGCTGGCCGAGTTCACGGCCAAGCTTTCGATGCTCACCAACCGCCTGGAAAAGGCCTGCCTGATTGTTGCGATGGAGGCCGAGGCCTGAGGCGACCGGCTCTGCAGCGGACGGGACGACTGGCAACCGGCACGGTCGCGCCGCTCACCTTGCGAAGCGTACGATGCGGAGACTTATCGGTGTCCGCGCCCCGGCGACTGGAACGCCAGGAAGGCGAGAACGCTCAGCAGTGCAGCCCAGACCAGGAAGTGTTCAGCAATCACGTTGGCCCCCCATTTTGCCCTCAATGGAAAGCATGAAACGGGCCAAGCCGCGGTCGATCCGTGAACGGGCCATGGAAAAGGAGCCCCCGGCGCTGACGGCCGGGGCCCCGAGAAGCCAATCTTGCAGTGTAACTATCTGGACCTGGTCGAGCTGCCTCCGGTCATCCCGCTGCCCGACCCCGTCGTCTGACCAGGGGCGTAGCCAGAGGCCCCTGGGCTCCCGGCTTTCGATCCTCGTGCCTGCATCTCGCGCCCGGGTGCATAGCCCGAAGCGCCGGGACTGCCCTTCTTGGAGCCCTTCTTTTGCATCTCGTGTCCAGGTGATTTGCTCGAAACGCCCTGTGCAAAAGCAACCGGAGTGGAAGCCATCAGGCATGCCGCGGACAGGACGATGATTGCGTGCTTCATTTTGTCCTCCAAAATGCGCCCCGCAACTAACCGCCTGAAATCAGTGACGTTCCATGAACGCTTGTTCATCGACACGACGGCCGCCGATGCGATCGGCTAGGTGCTGCCTCTTCAACGAGCGTTTGCTCGATATTAACGACAGCGTGCTGGCTTCCGCGCACAGCTTTCCGCGACTGGCGAGCAGCATCGGCAACCAATCGCAAGCCGGCGGCGCGCGATGCGCGTCCGCTTCAAACCATCACCGAACGAATTTTGAGAAAATGGTCGGAGCGAGAGGATTTGAACCTCCGACCCCTAGTCTCCCAGACTAGTGCGCTAACCGGGCTGCGCCACGCTCCGATGCCGTTCCATTAGCTGCGATCCTGCGTTCGCGCAAGGCAAAGCAGGCTTCTGACGACTGCAATCCGGGCACCGGTTCCCCCTCAGCCGTCCTTCATCGCCGCGTCGATCATCTGTCGGCAGGCGACCAGCTCCTGCAGCACGCGTTCGAGCCGCTCCCGATCGACTGACGGAACGGAGGGACGAACCGGCGGCGCGGCGGGCGCCTTGCCCGGCTGGGCGTGCGCCTTGTAGGTCGACAGGATCGGATCCTCGTCCGGATCGACGAATCGGTAGTCGATCCCCTTCTCGTCGCCATCACCCTCCTCGCCGTCGAAATCGAGCCCGTCGCTGCTCTCGAGGTCGTCGGGCTCGGCCATGCTGTTGCCGACGGCTTCCTCGACCGCGCCGAACGAGACCGCCGCGGTCTGGTCGGCGATGCCCTGCACCGATTTGATGCCGTGCTCCTTCAGGATCCGCTGCACACCGCGGATGGTGTAGCCCTCGCCGTACAGCAGCCGGCGGATGCCCTTGAGCAGGTCGACGTCGTCGGGGCGATAATAGCGGCGTCCGCCGCTGCGCTTCATCGGCTTGATCTGCGCGAAGCGCGTTTCCCAGAATCTCAGCACATGCTGGGGAATATCGAGTTCATCAGCGACCTCGCTGATGGTACGGAACGCATCCGGCGCCTTGTCCAAATGCCCGCTCCTTTGAGCTCAATGCCTGGAGCGTTTCCGTTCCGATTGAATCGGAACGGGGCTCCGGATTCTAGGTTTGCCGCGCTTTCTTCACGCGAACCGGGTATCCACTTCGCTTGAAAACGCTCTAGTCGGCCTTGCTGCCGTCGCCATTGGTGACGACATGGCCATTGATCCGCTGCTTCAGGATCGCCGACGGCTTGAACACCATCACCCGCCGCGGCGAAATCGGCACCTCGGTGCCGGTCTTCGGATTACGGCCGATACGCTGGCCCTTCTTGCGCACCATGAAGGAGCCGAACGAGGACAGCTTCACCGTCTCGCCTTTTTCCAGGCAATCGGTGATCTCCTTCAGCACCAACTCGACAAATGCCGACGATTCCGTGCGCGACAGACCCACCTTTTGGTAGACCGCCTCACACAAATCGACGCGCGTAACTGTTTTTCCGGTTCCCGTGGTCATCGCCTGCCCCGCACTCTCGGCGAACAATTTCTTGACTGAAATTAAAAGCTTAGCGCGCAATGGTCAACAGCGACCAGCATCCAGGCGTAGGAAAGATACCGGCAACCTGTCGATACTGTTTGGCGATGCGCTACCAGCGCACGAGCGCCGAGCCCCAGGTAAAGCCGCCGCCCATCGCCTCGAACAGCACCAGATCGCCCTTCTTGACGCGCCCGTCCTTCACGGCAACCGACAGCGCGAGCGGGATCGAGGCCGCCGACGTGTTGCCGTGCTTGTCGACCGTCAGGACCACTTTCTGCGGCGCAATATGAAGCTTATGCGCCGACGCATCGATGATTCGCTTGTTGGCCTGGTGCGGGATGAACCAGGTGATGTCCTCGGCGGTAAAGCCGGTGGCGTTGAAGGCGTCGACGATCACGTCGGTGATCATGCCGACGGCGTGCTTGAACACCTCGCGGCCCTCCATCCGGAGGTATCCGACCGTCCTGGTCGAGCCGGGCCCGCCATCGACGAACAGCTTCGCCTTGTGGCGGCCGTCGGAGCGCAGATGCGTCGTCAACACGCCGCGGTCGCTGGTGGTGCCGGACTGCTGCTGCGCCTCCAGCACGACCGCGCCGGCGCCGTCGCCGAACAGCACGCAGGTGCCGCGGTCGTTCCAGTCGAGGATGCGTGAGAAGGTTTCGGCACCGATCACCAGCGCCCGCTTGTGGGTGCCGGCGCGCAGGAAATTATCGGCGGTGGCCAGCGCGAAAACGAAGCCGGAGCAGACCGCCTGCAGGTCGAAGGCGACGCCATGGTTGATGCCGAGCGCGTGCTGGACGGCGACCGCGGTGGCGGGAAAGGTGTTGTCCGGCGTCGAGGTCGCGAGCACGATCAGGTCGATCGACTGCGCATCGACTTGCGCGTGGGCGAGCGCGGCCTGCGCCGCCTTGATCGCCAGATGCGAGGTGAATTCGTCGTCGGCCGCGATGTGGCGCTCGCTGATGCCGGTGCGCTGCACGATCCATTCGTCCGACGTGTCGATCCGGCTGGCCAGTTCGGCATTGGTCAAAACCCGCTCCGGCAAATAAGAGCCGCAGCCGAGCACTACCGAACGTATCGCGGTCACGAGACAGCCTCCTGCGCGGTCTGCGCCTGCACCAGCGCACTGCCGTCGCGATTAAGCATCTGATTGATCTTGGTGAGGAGATCGTAGTGGGCCATCTCATAGCCAACATCGACCGCGTAAGCAAAGCCTTCCGTGTTGACGCCGCCATGGCTCTTGACCACCACGCCCTTCAGGCCGAGCAGCAGGCCGCCATTCGACTTGTTGGGATCGAGCTTGTCGCGCAGCTTCCGGAATGCACCGCGGGCCAGCAGATAGCCGATGCGCGAGATCCAGCTCGAACCGATCGCCTCGCGCAACAGGTCGAACATCTGGCGGGCAGTGCCTTCGGCGGTCTTGAGCGCGATATTGCCGCTGAATCCTTCGGACACGATTACGTCGGCACGCCCCTTGCCGATGCCGTCCCCTTCGACGAAGCCGATATAGTTGATGTCAGATAGGGCGCGCAGCATTTCGGCGGCCTCGCGGATTTCCTCATGGCCCTTGACCTCCTCCTCTCCGATGTTGAGGAGGCCGACGGTGGGCCGTTCGATGTTGAACAGCACGCTGGCCATCGCGCTCCCCATCACCGCCAGTGTCGCGAGATGATGGGCGTCGCCGCCGATCGTGGCACCAAGGTCGAGCACCACGGAGTCACCGCGCAGAGTCGGCCAAACTCCGGCGAGCGCCGGGCGGTCGACGCCCGGCAGCGTCCGCAGATTGATGCTGCCCATCGCCATCAGCGCGCCGCTGTTGCCGGCGGAGACCGCGACATCGGCCTCGCCATGCTTCACGGCGTCGATCGCGAGCCACATCGATGACGCCCGCCGGGTCCGCCGCAACGCCTGGCTCGGCTTCTCATCGTTCTTCACGGCGACGTCGGTATGGATCACTTTCGATACCGCCTTCAGCGCCGGATGCTTGGCGAGCTCCGGCTCGATCTGGGCCCGGTCCCCGATCAGCAGGAATTCGCTGTCGGGATGACGGCTCAGCGAGATAGCAGCGCCGGGAATGACGACGGCAGCGCCGACATCGCCCCCCATGGCGTCAAGCGCTATTCGAACCTTTTGAGGCATGAACGTCCCGGAAGCCTGCTTTCCCGCAGCCCTTCAGACGAGGACCGCGAGCTTGAAGTCACCGCCGTTAACGGCGCGCGGCGAAACACCAACTCGCGTCCCGGCCGGGCCGCGACAATAGCGTGTCCTCGGTCCGACACAACCTCTTGACCGCAAATGAGGCAGCTGCCGAACCGTCACGCAACACATCAGAACATACCAGAAATACATTGTATTTCAATGTATTGCGACACGTATTTGAAGTAACTAGGAACAGTGCTCGCGCAAGCTTGCAGGCAAGCCATCCCCGCAAATGTGGCGCCAGGCGCCCTCAACTTCCCTTCGGCTTCTTGCCGTCCGGCTTTTCCTTCAGCGCCTTCAGCGCCGCGAAAGGATGATTTTCCGGGTCAGGGGCTTCAGCCTTCTGTTCAAAGACCGCATCCACCTTGCGCGGATACGGGTCTATGCCGAGAAACAGCGCATCGGTGGCAAGCCGGCCGATGTCGATGAAGCCGCCGACGATCGGCTCCGGCGGGTCCGGCGTTTCCTCATCGCTGTCGTCGGCGTCGTCGACCAGGTCGGCCATTTGCGGGATCTGCTCGGGCGGCGCGAACACCACATCGATCGGCTCATCGATCTCGTTCTCGATCGGATCGAGCGTCACTACGCAGGTCTGCCCGACCCTGGCCTTAACTCTGCCGGTGACGTGGTAGCTGCCGTCGCGCTTGGGCTGCAGGTCGAACTCTGCACGCGCGGAGACGACCTCCCTCAACTCGGCAACTTCGGCCATCGCCTTGCGCGCCGCCTCGTCGGCTGCGATCTCGCGATGCAGGCCGGTCTCCGGAATCTGCGCGACATTGACGAGAACCCGCCAGGGGTCGCGGTCGCGCCGTGCATCGGGCTGCCCCGTGGTGCCGCCGCTCATGCCGCCGTCCCCGCAGCCTGTGGTACCGGTAAGCGCCACGCGCCCTTGGCCAACGCCGCGAGATCGGCGCGCGCCAGCTCTTCGATCGCCTCCCTGGCATAGGCGGCGAGCTCGCGGGCCTTGTCGATGTTCTGACCGTTGAGGATGTTCTTGCAGAACGACTCGGCCAAGGCCGCCTCGCTGTCGGTCAGCGCCAAATCATAGGCTGCGGTACGGCCGTAGAAGGCTTCACCGAACGCCTGCATGCGCTTCGGCACCGTGAGGTCGCCGACGCCCATTTCGCGCAGATTGTCGTCCATATCGATGCAGAAATGATCAAACAGGGCCTGGGACAGCGCGACGCCGCCCTCGACGGATTTCAGTCGCCGCAGCACCAGCCACAGATGCATCAGAAGCAGGTCAAAACGGCCGTTAACCGTGTCCGGAACGCCCAAGTCACGGTAAAACAACGGTTCTCGCGCCTGCGTCACGATCATGCCATAGATGGTCTCAATGGTGCTGCGCGCGGGCACCCGGGGTCTTCTGAAGTGATTGAACGGCCAAAGCATGACGGGTTCCGGCTGCCGGTCCCCAAAGGGTCGCCTGTTGAGAGGTCGCCCATTGGAGCTCGGCATGATTGCAATCCATTGAGCTGCCCGGTACGTCAATGCCTCGGCCGATGCAAGGGGACGGATCAGTTCCGCCGATGAACCAAACTCTTTCACGACAGTCTCGCGCCGCTTCCGCGCGCGGGTTCTTTTCGCGTCTGCGCGCCGTCGCGGCGATTGGCCTCGTCTGCGCCGCACTCGGCGGCTGCGCCGGCGAACAATTCCAGAAGGGCTACATCCTGCCCGAGGGAGCGCTCGAGCAGATCCCGATCGGCGCGAGCCAGGACCAGGTGCTCATCGTGCTCGGCACGCCCTCGACGGTCGCAACGCTGGACGGCGAGGTGTTTTATTACATCTCGCAACGGACTTCCCGCCCGGTCGCCTTCATGAATCAGCGGGTGATCGACCAGCGCGTGATCGCGGTCTATTTCGACAAGAACCGGCAGGTGCGCCGACTGGCCAATTACGGCCTGAAGGACGGCAAGATCTTCGACTTCGTCAGCCGGTCCACGCCGACGTCGGGCCAGGAAATGTCCTACCTGACACCGCTCTTCAAGCTGCTGAGCTTCAACTAGAGCGAAGTGGACTCCGGTTCGCGTGAGAAAACGCGTCAAACTGGAGTCCAGAGCATAAGCCGCTGCGCCAAGTTGTCGCTTGCCCGAGGGGCAAGCGGTCCCCTAGTTTGCTCGCAAACAAGAGCCTGAGCAGGGGGTAAACGCATGAGAGCCAAGAGATTTTCCCGTCGTACGGTATTGTCGGGCACGGCCGCATTGACGGCCGCGGCGATCCTGCCGCGCGCGAGCCTCGGCGCCGGTGACTGGCGGCCGACCGAGACGGTCCGCATCATCGTGCCGGCGGCGGCCGGCGGCTCGACCGACGTGATGGGGCGGCTGCTCGCCGCGCATTTGCAGCCGCTCTGGGGCCAGTCGGTGGTAGTGGAGAATCGCTCCGGCGCCGGCGGCACCATCGGCACATCCGAGGTCACGCGCGCCAAGGGCGACGGCCACACCATCCTGATCGGCAATCCCGGCCCGAACGCGATCGCCTACAGCATCTTCCGCAACCTGACCTACAAGGCCGACCAGTTGCAGCCGGTCTCCAACATGATCCGGATTCCGAACATCGTGTCGGCGCATCCGTCGACCGGCCTCAAGTCGATCCCCGAATTGATCGCCTTCCTGAAGAAGAATCCGGACAAACTCACCTACGGCTCGTCCGGCACCGGGCAGAGCCCTCACCTTACCGGCGCCTGGTTCCTGCAGCTCACCGGGCTGAAGATGACGCACGTGCCGTTCCGCGGCGCCGGTCCCGCATTGCAGGCCGGGCTCGCCGGCGACATCCAGATCCTGTTCGACAATCTCTATCCGTCGCTGCCGCAGGTGCAGGACGGCAAGCTGAATGGCCTCTGTGTCACCACGCCGGAGCGCAGCGATTCTGCACCGAACCTGCCGACGATGCGGGAGGGCGCGCCGGAACTGGCAAAGTTCGACGTCTCGTCCTGGTTCGGCGTGTTCCTGCCGAAGACCGCGCCTACCCCGGTGCTCGACGAGCTGAACCGCCAGGTCAAGGCGATGCTGGAGCGCGACGACGTCAAGAAGAACATCGCCGGCATGGGTGCGCGCGCCGACTACGGCACGCCCCAGCAATTCTCCGATTTCGTCGATGCCGAGACGAAGAAGTTCGCGGCGATCATCGAGAAGGAAGGCTTGCAGATGGAGGTGAAATAGCCTCCGAACAAGGCTCGCGCCGCGTACTCGGCGTCATCCCCGCGCAAAGGCTTCGCCTTTGTCGCTGGAGGAGCCGCGCTTGCGCGGCGTCTCGAAGGATGGCCGCATGCACCGCCTCCATCCTTCGAGGCTCGCCCAGCGGCGCAATTGCGCCGCAAGGCTCGCACCTCCAGCGACAAAGGCGAAGCCTTTGCGCGGGGATGACGACTGCTGAGCTGTAGGGCGGATTAGCCAACCGCGTCCGCCGCAGCTCAACGAGCGAAGGCGGAGGGCGTAATCCGCCGCCGCGGTTAGACCTGTCGGTGAATTACGCTTCGCTAATCCACCCTACGATTCTGTCCCAGTCCGCAGCACGGTGCGGCTACGACGACTTGTTGATCTTCTTGACCTTGGCGTCGGTCGCTTCAATCGACATCGCCAGTTCCATGATCGCCTTCGAGAGCAGCTCGATGGCCTCCTTCTGATCCTGCGATTTGGAGGCGCGGAGCGCGTAGTTCCGTGCGGATGAGAGCGACATCGATTGATCTCCGTGTTGTTCGCGTCTGGTTCAAAAATAAAACCCCGCGGCTTTCACCGCGGGGCTTCGTTTCAGTCGTGTCCGCCGCTCAGTGCGCCAGGATCGCCAGCAGCAGCAGCGCCACGATGTTGGTGATCTTGATCATCGGGTTCACCGCCGGGCCCGCCGTGTCCTTGTAGGGATCGCCGACGGTATCGCCGGTCACTGCGGACTTGTGGGCGTCAGAGCCCTTGCCGCCGTAGTGGCCGTCCTCGATGTACTTCTTGGCGTTGTCCCATGCGCCGCCGCCCGAGGTCATCGAGATCGCGACAAACAGACCGGTGACGATGACGCCGAGCAGCATGGCACCGACCGCGGAGAATGCCGCCGACTTGCCGGCTGCGCCGCCGCCCGCGATCGCGTAGATCAGGAAGTAGACCACGATCGGCGACAGCACCGGCAGCAGCGACGGGATGATCATCTCCTTGATCGCCGCCCGGGTCAGCAGGTCGACCGCCTTGCCGTAGTCCGGCTTGTCGGTGCCCTGCATGATGCCGGGCTTCTCGCGGAACTGACGGCGCACTTCCTCGACGATCGCACCGGCGGCGCGACCGACCGCGGTCATACCCATCGCACCAAACAGATACGGCAGCAGGCCGCCGAACAGCAGGCCGACCACGACGTAAGGATTGTTCAGGGAGAAGTCCGGGTTGACGCCCTTGAAGTAGGCATGGGCGTTGGAGTCGCTGATGAAGAATTTGAGGTCCTGATTATAGGCCGCAAACAGCACCAGCGCACCGAGACCGGCGGAGCCGATCGCGTAGCCTTTGGTCACCGCCTTGGTGGTGTTGCCGACCGCGTCGAGCGCGTCGGTCGACTTGCGCACCTCCTTCGGCAGCCCCGCCATCTCGGCGATGCCGCCGGCGTTGTCCGTGACCGGGCCGAAGGCGTCGAGCGCGACGATCATGCCGGCCAGCGCCAGCATGGTGGCGGTCGCGATCGCGATGCCGAACAGGCCGGCAAGGCTGTAGGTGACGAGGATGCCGGCGATGATCACGATCGCGGGCAGCGCGGTCGCTTCCATCGAGACCGCGAGGCCCTGGATCACGTTGGTGCCGTGACCGGTTACCGAGGCCGAGGCGATCGACTTCACCGGGCGATAGTCGGTGCCGGTGTAATATTCGGTGATCCAGATGATCAGGCCGGTGACGACGAGACCGACCACGCCGCACCAGAACAGCGCCATGCCGGTGTAGTCGACGCCGTCGAGCTTGCCGAAGCCGACCAGCCAATTGATCACGAGCGCGACGCCGACCAGCGACAGGATGCCGGTGGCGATCAGGCCCTTGTAGAGGGCGCCCATGATGGACTGGCTGGCACCGAGCTTGACGAAGAAGGTGCCGATGATCGAGGTGATGATGCAGATGCCGCCGATCGCGAGCGGCAGCGTCATCATGTTCACCAGGATCGGCGTCTTGGCGAAGAAGATCGCCGCGAGCACCATGGTGGCGACCGCGGTCACCGCATAGGTCTCGAACAGGTCCGCCGCCATGCCGGCGCAGTCGCCGACATTGTCGCCGACGTTGTCGGCGATGGTGGCCGGGTTACGCGGATCGTCCTCGGGAATGCCGGCCTCGACCTTGCCGACGAGGTCGCCGCCGACGTCCGCACCCTTGGTGAAGATGCCGCCGCCGAGACGGGCGAAGATCGAGATCAGTGAGGCGCCGAAGCCGAGCGCCACCATGGCGTCGACCACGGTGCGGCTGCTCGCTTCCAGACCCATGAACTTGACTAGCACCATGAAGTAGATGGTGACGCCGAGCAGTGCGAGACCGGCAACCAGCATGCCGGTGATCGCGCCCGCCTTGAAGGCGAGCTCGAGGCCGCCGGCGAGCGAGGTGGTTGCCGCCTGCGCGGTGCGGACGTTGGCGCGCACCGAGACGTTCATGCCGATGAAGCCAGCAGCCCCCGACAAGATGGCGCCGATCGCAAAGCCGATCGCCACGAGCAGGCCCAGGAAGTAGGCCAGCACCACGAAGATCACGATACCGACCATGCCGATCGTAGTGTACTGCCGCCGCAGATAGGCCTGTGCGCCCTCGCGCACCGCGGCCGCGATTTCCTGCATGCGGGCATTGCCCGCATCCGCGTTCAAGACCGACTGCGTCGCCCAGATCGCGTAGACGATGGAAAGCGCCCCGCAGAGCACAATCAACCATAAAGCTGTCATGTTGCCTCAGATCCTTGATGTAACCCCCGCGCCTTCTTGTGCCGCTAGGGGGCGGCAGGCGCTTATTTTGCGAGGACAATCCTCCCCAAAAACGGATTGCCTCAAATCGGGCGCGACCTTGCCAAAATCGTTACCGCTGTGCAACGCCACCTGTGGCCGAAAACGCCGATATCGGCAGCTATTTAGAAGGAAAATCGGCGCGATCAGGCGCGGGAAGTCTAGCGCTGCTTCCGTTCCAACGCGTTTTCTTAATGCGAACCGGTGCCCGCTTCGCTCGAAAACGCTCTAGAAATGGCTGTAAGACAGCCGCTTCAGCTTCAGTTCCCGCCCCTGCCCGTCAAGGAAGCTTGGTGGCGACAAGCCTGCGATCAGGCCGCCGATTGCGGTCACCGCGACCTTTGCCTGCCGTGCGTCGCGCAGAAACGCGTCGACATGATCGCTCGGGACCGCGCACAAGAGCTCGTAATCATCACCGCCGGCCACCAAGGTCTCGATACCGATCGCCTTGCGCGCGAGCAGCCCTGCGGCCGCGGACGACAACGGGATGCTCGGCACGTTGATCACGCCCGCCACACCACTGGCTGCGCAAAGCTTGGTCAGATCGCCGGCAAGCCCGTCGGACACATCCATCGCGGCGCTGGCGTGGGTGCGGACGGCCGTGGCCAAGGCGTTGCGCGGCTGCGGAACACGGTAACGGGCGGCAAGAAAATCCCGCCCGACGACATCGTCCGCCAGAGCCGCGGCGACCGGGCCACCCCGGAGCACATCGAGGCCGAGCGCGGCGTCTCCGATCGTGCCGGTGACGAACACACGGTCGCCCGCCTGCGCCCCTGCGCGATGCACCATCGTACCCTGCGGCACCCGGCCGAACGCAGTGATCGAGATCATCAACGGCCCCGGCGTCGAGACCGTGTCGCCACCGAGCAGCGGGCAGCCGAAATGCGCGGCGTCCTCGCCGAGCGCCCGGGCAAACGGCTTCAGCCAGGCCTCCTCGGCGCCGCGCAGCGCCAACGTCAGCACGAAGCCGGCCGGCACCGCGCCCTTGGCGGCGATGTCGGAGAGGTTCACCCGCAGCGCCTTGCGCGCCAGCGTGTCGGGCGGATCATCGCGGAGGAAATGCACGCCCTCGACGATGGCGTCCGTGGTAACCACGATGTCTTCGCCGTCCGCCCTCAGCGCGGCGGCGTCGTCGTCGAGCCCGAACGCCCCCGGATCGGTCGCGAGCGGCTTGAAATAGCGCGCGATCAGGGAGTCTTCGCCGGAGGTATGTTTGCTTGCTTGGGTCATCAACCCGTCATCCTGAGGTGCGAGCGAAGCGAGCCTCGAAGGATGCACGGCCCCGATGCGACCGTAGCGCCACGCCGTCGCCCTTCGAGGCCTCCGCTTCGCTACGGCACCTCAGGGTGACGGCTACGGAGGTGGGCGGCATCGCGGCACCTAGCTCCGCACAAACTCGTCGCCGCGGAACTGGCGCGCGATCTGGTCGAGCACGGCGTTGACCATGCCGGTTTCGTCCTTCTCGACGAAGGCGTGCGCGACGTCGACATATTCGGAGACCACCACGCGGCCCGGCACGTCCTTGCGATGCTCCAACTCGTAGGAGCCTGCCCGCAGCACCGCGCGCAGGATGGCGTCGATCCGCTTCAGCGGCCAGCCCTTCGACAGCGCCTCGTCGATCAAAGGATCGAGCTTGGCCTGGTCGCGCACCACGCCGGAGACCACGTCGCGGAAGAACGCGGCTTCCGCCGGCAAATATTTCTCGCCCTCGACCTCGTTGCCGAGCCAGTGGCTCTCGAACTCGGCGAAGATGTCGTTGATGCCGGCGCCGCCAATGTCCATCTGATAGAGCGCCTGCACCGCCGCGAGCCGTGCCGCGCCGCGGCGGTTGGCTTTTCTGTCGGGGGCTTTCGCGGGCTTCTTGTTGTCAGCCATGGTCAAGCCTTTGCCAGGCGGCGTTTGATCCGCAGCATCGCCAGCGCCGCACGCGCCGCGTCGCCGCCCTTGTTGAGTTCGCTGGCGCGCGCCCGCGCCCAGGCCTGCGCCTCGGTGTTGACGGTGAGGATGCCGTTGCCGAGCGGGAATTTCCGGCTGATGGCCAAATCCATCAATCCGCGCGAGGACTCCTGCGAGACGATCTCGAAATGGATGGTGTCGCCGCGCACCACGCAGCCGAGCGCGATCGCCGCGTCATACGGCTTGCCGTTCGCTTCAGCCGCATCGATCGCGATCGCAATCGCCGCCGGAATCTCCAGCGCGCCCGGCACCGTGATCACGTCGTGCGTCGCCCCCGCGGCCTTGATCTCGGCCAGCGCGCCTTCCAGCAGCGCATCCTGGATGTCGTCATAGAACCGCGCCTCGACGATCAGCACGCGTGCGCCGGTAATGTCGGTCTGGTCCTTCAGGGGTGCGCGCCGCGCGTCAGCCATCTACGTATCCATTTCATATTGTTGACATTCACCGACAACGTTGGATGTCAACGTTTCGCGAGTTTGTAGTCGCCCCGACGACTGAAGCCAAGCACGAATGCCTCAGGCACTGTCATTCCGGGATGGTCCGAAGGACCAGACCGCAGGTGCACAATAGTGCACCGGGGAATCTCGAGATTCCGGGTTCGATGCTTCGCATCGCCCCGGAATGACTGCCGCTTGACGGCTATGCCGTCATTTCATCTCCGACAGCCGCGCCGCGTAGCGGGCCATCAGATCGACCTCGATATTGACCTCGCTGCCGGCCTTCCAGCCGCTCAGGGTCGTCACGGAAAGCGTGTGCGGGATGATCAGCACCGAAAAGCTGACGTCGTCGACCGTATTCACGGTCAGCGACACTCCGTCCAGCGTGACCGATCCCTTCGCCGCGATGAAACGCGCCAGTTCGCGGCTGGTTCGCAGCTCGAAGCGCGCCATGTCGGGCAGATCGTCGCGCTTGACGATGGTGGCGATGCCGTCGGCATGCCCGGCCACGATGTGACCGCCGAGTTCGTCGCCGATCTTGAGCGCGCGCTCGAGATTGAGCCGGCCGCCCTGCCCCCAATGCTTGGCGGTGGTCATGCCGAGCGTCTCGGCCGCCGCATCGACATCGAACCAGGTCTTGCCATCGGCGGTGCCGGAGGCGACGACGGTGAGGCAGACGCCATTGCAGGCGATCGAGGCGCCGTCGGTGATCGTGGTCTGGTCGTAGTCGCAGGCAATCCGCATCCGGTGCAGCTGCCCCTGCGCCACCTGCTTCAGGCTGGTGATCTCACCGATATCGGTGACAATTCCCGTGAACACAACAAACCTCTTACTCTTCGTCATGGCCGGGCTTGACCCGGCCATCCACGACTTACTTCACTGCTGGCGACCAAGACGTGGATGCCCGGGTCAAGCCCGGGCATGACGACCTAGGATCGATCGTAGATAGTCAAAACATCTTTGGCCAAGGCTTCGCTAGCACGAAGCCGGAAGGCGGGCGACTGCGTGATTGCGTCGAGCGGCATTGCGTCCAGCGCGGGAACGCCGTCGGCACCGATCGCATCAGGCCCGCGCAACAGCCAGATCTCGTCGACAAGGCCGGCTGCCACGAAAGAATTTGCCACGCGCGATCCGCCCTCGACCAGCAGGCGCGAGATCCCCTTCTCCGCCAGCGCATGCAGGACGGACGGCAGATCGAGCCCTTGGGACGCGCCGGCGGCGACGCGGATCACCTGCGCGCCGGCGGCACCTAGCTTCACCGCGGCAGGCGCCTCCGCCATGTCAGAGGTCAGCACCCAGAGCGGCGTCTCGCGCGCCGAATGCACCAGGCGGCTGTCGCCAGAGATCCGCAGCGCGCGGTCCAGCACCAGGCGCACCGGCGAGCGCGCCGCCATGCCGGGCAGCCGGCAGGTCAAAAGCGGATCGTCGGCCTTGACCGTGCCGATGCCGACCAGGATCGCATCGCTCTGCGCGCGCAGCAGATGCACGCGGGTCCACGCGGCCTCTCCGGTGATCGTAACCGGCCTATGGCCGCTGGCAGCGATCTTGTCGTCGGCGGACACCGCGAGCTTGAGGATCACATGCGGGCGCTTGTCCCTGATACGGCGGAAGTGCCCGGCATGGTCGCGCGCGGCCTCTTCCGCGCACAGCCCGACATCGACCGCGATGCCGGCGGCGCGCAGCTTGGCGTGCCCCTGCCCCGCGACTTCCGGATTGGGATCCTCGATCGCCGAGACGACGCGGGCGAGCCCGGCCGCAACCACGGCATCCGCACAGGGCGGCGAGCGGCCGAAATGCGAGCAGGGTTCGAGCGTCACGTAGAGCGTGGCGCCGCGCGCGGCATCGCCGGCGCGCCTGAGTGCCTCGACCTCGGCATGCGGCCGGCCGCCTGCTTGCGTCCAGCCGCGGCCGACGATCACGCCGTCCTTGACGATGACGGCGCCGACCGCCGGATTGGGCCAGGTGCGCCCGAGCCCGCGCCGGCCAAGCGCCAGCGCCAGCTGCATGAGGCGCAGATCGGCCGCCTTTGCCGCCTCCTTGGCCTCTTTGGCCTTCTGCGCGAACTGGTCTTCCAGAATGCGGAAGATCATTTGCGTAGCGTCGCGAGCCGCGGGTCCTCTTCGCCGGTCAATTCGTCGAGCACGGCCTCGAAGTCCTTGGCCTCGCGGAAATTGCGGTAGACCGAGGCGAAGCGCACATAAGCGACGTCGTCGAGCTGGCGCAGATGCTCCATCACGATCTCGCCGATCGCCTCCGAGGAGACCTCGGCCTCGCCGCCGCTTTCGAGCTCGCGCACGATGGTGGACACCATCTTCTCCACCCGCTCGGATTCCACCGGGCGCTTGCGCAAGGAGATCTGCAGCGAGCGTACCAGCTTGTCGCGGTCGAACGGCACGCGGCGGCCGTTGCGCTTGATGACGGTCAGCTCGCGCAGCTGCACCCGCTCGAAGGTCGTGAAACGGAAGTTGCAGGCCATGCAGACGCGACGCCTGCGAATGACCGCGGAGTCCTCGGTCGGACGCGAGTCCTTGACCTGCGTGTCGAGAGAATTGCAGCTCGGGCAGCGCATCCGACGGGACCTCTTGCAGCGACCTTTTACTGATAGATCGGGAAGCGATCGGTCAGCGCCTTGACGCGCTCCTTGATCGCGGCCTCGACCAGCGGCGCCTTGCCGTCCGGCGACTGCGCCAGCGCGTTCAGCACTTCGGCGATCATGCCGCCGACCTGCTTGAACTCGGCGACGCCGAAGCCGCGCGTGGTCGCCGCCGGCGTGCCGAGCCGCAGGCCGGAGGTGACGAACGGCTTTTCGGGATCGAACGGGATGCCGTTCTTGTTGCAGGTGATGGCGGCGCGCACCAGCGCCTTCTCGGAGATGTTGCCCTTCAGGCCCTTCGGCCTGAGGTCGACCAGCATCAGATGGTTGTCGGTGCCGCCGGAGACGATGTCGAGGCCATGGCCGCGCAACGTCTCCGCCAGCGCCTTGGCGTTCTCGACCACGTTCTTGGCGTAGACCTTGAAATCCGGCCGCAGCGCTTCGGCGAACGCCACCGCCTTGGCGGCGATGACGTGCATCAGCGGACCGCCCTGCAGGCCCGGGAAGATCGCCGAGTTCAGCTTCTTGGCCAGCGTCTCGTCATTGGTGAGGATCAGGCCGCCGCGCGGGCCGCGCAGCGACTTGTGCGTCGTCGTGGTGGTGACGTGGGCGTGCGGCACCGGCGAGGCATGCACGCCGCCGGCCACGAGGCCCGCGAAATGCGCCATGTCGACCAGCAGATACGCGCCGACGGAATCCGCGATCTCGCGGAAGCGCTTGAAGTCCCAGGCGCGCGAATAGGCCGAGCCGCCGGCGATGATCAGCTTCGGCTTGACCTGCTCGGCCTGCTTCTGGACCTCGTCCATGTCGATGATCTGGTCCTCGCGGCGCACGGTGTAGTGCGCGGCCTTGAACCACTTGCCGGACATGTTGACCGGCGAACCATGGGTGAGGTGGCCGCCGGCCGCGAGGTCGAGGCCCATGAAGGTGTCGCCGGGTTGCAGCAGCGCCAGAAACGCCGCCTGGTTCATCTGGCTGCCGGAGTTCGGCTGGACGTTGGCGAAGCCGGCGCCGAACAGCTTCTTGGCGCGCTCGATCGCCAGCGTCTCGGCAACGTCGACCCACTCGCAACCGCCGTAGTAGCGCGCGCCCGGATAACCCTCCGCGTATTTGTTGGTCATCACCGAGCCCTGCGCCTCCAGCACGGCGCGGCTGACGATGTTTTCGGAGGCGATCAGCTCGATCTCATGACGCTGCCGGCCGAGCTCGCCCTTGATCGCGGCGGCGATCTCGGGATCGGCCTGGGCGAGGGTCGCGGTGAAGAAGGAATCGGGCGCGGAAGCGGTCTTGCTGGATGAGGTCATCGGCGAAATATCTCCACCGCCGCAAGCCTTTAGGCAGGGTGCGGACGGTCACGAGTGGCGGTCGAAGCTGGTTTCAGAGCGTTATCACATCGCCCCAAAATGGCCAAGCGGTTGCGGTCCCTGGCGGTCAATTATGCCAGATATGGTGGGGACGGCGGGGATTGCCAGCCGGCCGGACGGCCGCCCCCGCCGCCCGGTTCCCGCCGCGCGGCCAGCACGGCTGTGGCAGCCGCCAAATGGAACGTGACAACCCCTTCCCGACCGCTCGGGGCCGCGGACAAGACAACCATCGCCTCGAGGTTTCAACGCGTTGCTCGCGCAACCGCGCGACATCGGACTGGCTTGATCATGTCGCGCGCGATCGCGATGCATCGACTCACGAGATGACGAGACAATTTTTGAATCGTTCGATTTTTGAATCGTTCAACACTGGATCGATTCAAGGCTCTCACGCGATGCGTGCAATTGCGCGTCATACGCCGTTGTCTCCCGGTCACACAGCCGAGCTTAGCGTGCAACTTCGACAGCTTCTAACCCCGTGCAGGCTGCTCGCGAAAATCACCGTGATAACGACTCGCTCAAGATTTTTTTACGGAGCGTGGAATAAATGTCGTGCAGGTGGACTCGGCCGCAGCGGTTTGCTGCTTCGGCTGTCGTGGTGTTTTCGGTTGTTGGTGCGGACGATGTCTTCGCCCAGACGCAATTGCCGTCCGTGACAGTCGAGGCGCCGCAGCGGCAGGCGGTGCGGTCGCAGCAGCCCTCGCAACGGACCACGCGCGCACGCAGCGCCTCGCGCCGCACGACGGCCGCCCCGGTGGGCGCGCAGCCACAGACCGCTCAGCAGCCCGCGGGCGCCGGCGGCGGGCACGAACGTGCCAACGGCCCGGTCACCGGCTATCTGGCGCGGCTGAGCGCCAGCGGCACCAAGACCAGCACGCCGATCATCCAGACGCCGCAATCGGTGTCGGTCATCAGCGCCGAGCAGATCCGCGACCAGAAGATCGTCAGCAAGTTCGACGAGGTGCTGCGCTACACGCCGGGCGTCATCGGCGGCACCTATGGCGCCGATTTCCGCAACGACTGGTTCATGATCCGCGGCTTCCCCGCGCAGAACGAGTCGCTGTTCCTCGACGGCCTGCAGCTGTTCTACACCTCCTATGCGAGCTGGAAGCTGCAGCCCTTCAATCTCGAACGTGTCGAGGTGCTGCGCGGTCCGTCCGGCATCCTGTATGGCGGCTCGGCGCCGGGCGGCCTCGTCAACGCGGTGAGCAAGCTGCCGCAGGCCGAGCCCATTCGCTACATCGAGACCGGCGTCAACAATTTCGGCAACGCCTATACCCAGTTCGACATCGGCGGCGCGACGGCGCAGCCCGGCAATGGCCAGGTGCAGTACCGCCTGGTCGGCCAGGCCCAGGGCGGCGGCACTCAGACCGACTATGTCTACGACAACAACTTCTTCTTTGCCCCGTCGGTGACCTGGCGGCCCGATGCCGACACCAGCCTCACCGTGTTCGGCATGGCCTCGCACAGCAACACCCGCGCGCTGAACTTCCTGCCCTATGTCGGCACCGTCACCAACGCGCCGTTCGGCCGGATTCCGACCAGCCTGTTCGTCGGCGATCCCAGCGCCGACCAGTTTCGCCGCGACCAGCAGATGGTCGGCTACCAGTTCCAGAAGAGCGTGACCGACAGCGTCGATTTCCGCCAGAACGCGCGCATGGCGCATGTCGATGTCTATTATGCCGGCCTCTATGGGCTCGGCTACGCGACGACGCCGGCCGCCGCCGACATCACCCGCGGCAATTTCTACACCCGCGGCATCGCCACCCAGCTCAACCTCGACAATCAGCTCGAATACCGCTTCACCACCGGCGCGCTGCAGCACACCGCATTGGTCGGCGTCGATCTGAAATATTACGGCATCGACGACCGCCAGGGTTTTGGCATGGGCACCAATCTCAACGTGCTCAATCCGGTCTACGGCACCAACCTGCCGTACAGCGGCCCGCTCTATCAGAACGGCTATCTCGCCCAGGGCATGGCCGGCCTCTATCTGCAGGATCAGGTCAAGCTCGACCGCCTGACGGTTGTGCTGTCCGGACGCCAGGACTGGGTCGATCTCACCAACAACAACCGGATCGGCGCGTCCCAGGGCCGCGACGACAGCAAGTTCTCCGGCCGTGTCGGCGCGATCTACAATTTCGACAGCGGCGTTGCGCCCTACGTCTCCTACATGACGGGCTACAATCCGGTCATCGGCACCACCGCGTCCGGCCAATTGCTGCTGCCGGAAACCTCCGAGCAGACCGAGGTCGGCGTCAAATACGAGCCGGTCGGGCTCAACGCACGGTTCGGCGTCGCGTATTTCGACCTCAAGCGCAAGAACGCGCTGACCACCGATCCCAGCAACCCGCTGTTCCAGACCCAGAACGGCGAAGTCACCTCGCGCGGCGTCGAGCTCGAGGCGGTCGCGAACATCACGCGCGATTTCAAGTTGGTGGCGAGCTACACCAATTACGAGCTGTTCGTCAGCAAGGACCTCAATCCCGCGCTGATCGGCACCGTGCCGACCAACGCGCCGCAGCAGCTCGCATCGGTGTGGACCGACTACACCTTCCGCGACGGCCCGCTCACGGGCTTCGGCTTCGGCGGCGGCGTGCGCTATGTCGGCTCGTCCTTTGCCGACACCGCGAACACCGCACGCGTCCCGGGGGTCGTGCTTGGCGACCTCGCCTTGCATTACGAATGGGACAACAACTGGCGCGCGGCGCTCAACGTCGTGAACGTCACTGACAAGATTTATGTCGCGAGCTGCGCGACCATCAGCTCCTGCTACTACGGCGATCGCCGCCGCATCACGGCGAGCCTCGCCTACAAATGGTGAGCTGAACTATCAGTTCACGGAAAATCATGTGACCGAGAGGCGGCATTCGGCCGCCTCTCTTTTTTCGCTGTCGTCAGGGTGGTGTCAGCTTGTCGCGCTAGGTTTCGCGTCGCGGCGATATTTGCCGTGCCCAGACTGGCCCGCTCCGAAATGCGAGCCCCGGAGCGGGCCTTTTACGGTCTGGTCGCGCCCTAATCCTCGTTCGCCTTGAATCGCCCCAGCCCCTTGAGCACGAACGGCGCCAGCAGCGCGATCAGCGCGATGCCAAGCAGCGTCGCCGACATCGGGCTTTGCAGCAGCACCATGGGATCGCCGAGGCTGATCGCCAGCGCGCGGCGCAACTGGCTTTCGGCGATCGGCCCGAGGATCAGCCCGATCACGACGGGCGCGATCGGGAAGTCGAACCGGCGCATCAGAAAGCCCATGACGCCGAACGCCGCCAGCATCGACAGCTCGACGACCGACGGCTTCGCCGCGATCGTGCCCATGGTGGCGAACACCAGGATGCCGGCATAGAGCCAGGGCTGCGGGATCGCCAGCAGCCGCACCCAAAGGCCGACTAGCGGCAGATTGAGCACCAGCAGCATGCCGTTGGCGATGAACAGGCTCGCGATCAGGCCCCACACCAGGTCGGGCCGCTCCGCGAACAACAGCGGCCCCGGGTTGAGGCCGTATTGCTGGAAGCCCGCCAGCATCATTGCAGCCGTTGCCGAGGTCGGCAGCCCGAGCGTCAAAAGTGGCACCAGCGTGCCGGCGGCGGACGCGTTGTTCGCCGCTTCCGGCCCTGCGACGCCTTCGATCGCGCCCTTGCCGAACTCCTCGGGATGTTTGGTGAGGCGCCGCTCGGTGGAATAGGACAGGAATGTCGGGATCTCCGCCCCGCCGGCCGGCAGCGCCCCGATCGGAAAACCGAACAGCGTGCCGCGCAGCCACGGCCTCCACGACCGCCGCCAGTCCTCCCGCGTCATCCACAACGAGCCGCGCACCGGCTCGAGCTTCTCCTCGGCGTGATGACGGCGCGAGGCGACATAGAGCGCCTCCCCGACCGCGAACAGGCCGACCGCGAGCGTCGTCACCTCGACGCCGTCGAGCAGTTCGGGGATGCCGAAGGCAAGCCGCGCCTGACCGGTCAGCTTGTCGATGCCGACCAGCCCGAGCGTGAGGCCGATGAACAGGCTGGTGAGGCCGCGGACCGGCGAGTCGCCGAAGGTCGCCGACACCGTGACGAAGGCGACGCACATCAGCGCGAAGTAATCCTCCGGCCCGAAGCGCACGGCGAAATCGACCAGCCATGGCGCGAGGAATGCGAGGCCGATGGTGGCGATGGTGCCGGCCACGAACGAGCCGATCGCCGAGGTCGCCAGCGCCGGGCCGCCGCGGCCGGCCTTGGCCATCTTGTTGCCCTCGAGCGCGGTCGCCATCGACGCGCTCTCGCCCGGCGTATTGATCAGGATCGCGGTGGTCGATCCGCCATACATGCCGCCATAATAGATGCCGGCGAACATGATCAGCGAGCCGCCGGGATCGAGCTTGTAGGTCACCGGCAGCAGCAGCGCGACCGTCAGCGCCGGTCCGATGCCCGGCAACACGCCGACCGCGGTGCCCAGGAACACGCCGATCAGGGCGTAGAGCAGGTTCATCGGCTGCATGGCGACCGCCATGCCGTGCGCCAGCGCGGCGAAGGTGTCCATCACAGCAGTCGCTCCAGCGGGCCGGCGGGAAGGCTCAGCGTCAACAGCTTGTCGAACGCGAGATAAATCAGCGTCGTGATCACCAGCGCGATGGCGGTGTCGGCGAGGACGGCGCGGCGGCCGAACGCCGCCGACGTGGTGACGAACAGCGCCGAGGTCGCGAGGATGAAGCCGCCGCCAAGGCCGATGACGGCGATCAGGAGCGCCAGGCCGCCGATGATCAGCCACACCGGTTTCGGATCCATGCTCTCGCGCGGCGGCAGGTTGCCGCGCAGCGCGTCGATCAGATTGCCGACCGCGAGGATGACAAGGCCGATTGCGATGACGACCGGCATCGCCTCCGGCCCCATGCCGTACATCGTGGTGGACGGCAGCTTGCTGGCGTCCCACACCAGCACCGCGGCAAGCCCGGCAAGCGCGGCCGCGATGACCACGCCGGCGCGATCGACCCGCCGCGCCGGCGCGGGCGGGAGGTTTTCAGACGCCGCGTCCGGCGTCATGACTTCACGAGGCCGACGGACTTCAGCACCTCGGTCACGCGCGTGATCTCCTTCTTCAGGAAATCCGCGAAGGCGTCGCCACCGAGATAGGCGTCGTCCCAGCCCTTCTGCTTCAGGATCTCCTTCCAGGAATCGGACTTCACCATCTTCTCGACCGCATCGCTCAGCACCTTGCGCTGCTCCGGCGTGATGCCGGGCGGTGCGACCACCGAGCGCCAATTGGCCAGCACGAGATCGATGCCCTGCTCCTTGAAGGTCGGGATATCGACGCCCGGCAATCGGTTCGCCGACGTGACGCCGAGCGCGCGCAACTTGCCGGCCTTGATCTGGCCTTCATATTCGCTGAGGCCGGAAATGCCGGCCGTGACCTTGCCGCCGAGAATGGCTGCGAGCGACTCGCCGCCGCCCGAGAACGGAATGTAGTTGATCTTCTTGGCATCGGCGCCGACCGTGCCCGCGAACAGCGCCGCCATCACGTGGTCGACGCCACCGGCCGAGCCGCCGGCAAAGGTCACCTTGGCGATATCGGCCTTCACCGCGGTGGCGAGATCCTGCGTCGTCTTGATCGGCGAGTTCGCCGGCACCACGATGACCTGGGTCTCCTCGGTGAGGCGCGCAATCGGCGTCACCTGATCCAGCGTCACCGGCGACTTGTTCATGGCGAGTGCGCCCACCATGACGAAGCCGTTCACCATCATCTGGTTGCCGTCGCCCTTGGCGCCGTTGACGAACTGCGCAATGCCGACGCTGCCGCCGGCGCCGGGAACGTTGGTGACTTGGACGCTGCGTGCGACACCGGAGGCGACCAGCGCCTGCTGCATCGAGCGCGCGGTCTGATCCCAGCCGCCGCCGGGCGCCGCCGGCGCCATCAGCTTGAGCTCGAGCTGCTGCGCGGGCGCCGGACCGCTCGCCCCAAGCAACAGCGCGACGACCGCGCCGACCAGGCGCATGTGGGACGGGATCATGAGGCTTCCTCCTGAATTTTCGGAAACAGCCTGCCGATCGCCGGCTGCATCCGGTCACGTGACCGCATCGCCATTCGGACAGCGCGGTCCCTTCGGGTCAGGAATCGCTCGCCGATCTCGCGTCTGCGTATCCCTAGCGACCATTCGCCACAGCCTTCGGCAAGCCGGAGGGCGCGGCTCGCCAGTGCTGCAAATCGCCGCACCATCTCCGATCATTTTTCGCTTGCTTTGATTCGGAGCGCCTCGCCAACGCAAGCCTGTCCTAGGAACCTTCGCCATTTTCTCCCGTTCCACCTCCGCCGATTGGTACGGCTATTGGAGGAGAGAACATGAAGTTTAAGACCATTGTCGCGGCATCTTTGCTTGCCGCTTTCGTCACGCCGGCATTTGCAGCGGATGAATTCTACGTCGTGCAGGACGTGAAGACGAAGAAGTGCACGATCGTCGACAAGAAGCCGGTCGACACGACGACCACCGTCGTCAGCCCGTCGGGCACTGTCTACAAGACGCGCTCCGAGGCCGAGACCGGCATGAAGAGCGTCAAGGTCTGCACCTCGAACTAGAAGGCGATCGCATGCCAGTCATCATTCTCTGGGCTGTGCCGGCGATCATCGTCATCGGCGGCGGCATCTACCTGATCGGCCATATGCACTGAAGCAAGGAGACCTCTTATGAAGAAGTTGGCTATCGGCTGCATCATGGCTGCGGCGTTCGCTACCGCCGCGCATGCAGCAACCACCATGCCCGCCGCGCCGGCGGACAGTTCGACCATCACCAACTACTACAAGCAGAATGTCTACGACCCGAAGGAATCCAAGATCGGGACGATCGACGACGTGCTTGTCGACAAGTCCGGCAAGGTGACCGGTCTCGTCGTCGGTGTCGGCGGCTTCCTCGGCGCCGGCGAGAAGGACGTGATCGTGCCGTTCACAGCCGTCAAGTCTCAAAAGAAGGACGACAAGTGGTGGCTTACGCTCGACGAGACCAAGGACAGCCTGAAGGCCGCGCCCGGTTTCAAATACGATCGCGCCAGCACGACGTGGAAGCCGGAGAACAAGTAACACCGACGTCCCGTCTGCTCACTGAGGGCAGACGGGACGCTGCGGCAGATCACTCACTTGATGGTGGCGCGGTCGAAGCTCGCCCGATACGCATCAGGTAACGCGCCAAACCACGAAATGGCCCCAGCACCTTTGGGGGCCTGGAGGCCGGTGCTGGGGCCGTTTGCCTGATCCGGGGCTGAGCTATTGGAGGCAGGCTCCCCCATCCATCAAGAACCGCGCGGTTCCAGCATTAGCTTATGTAAATCGGCGATCCGATTTTCCACGGCGATGTCCTGTCTGCAACACGCCTCCCTCGAGGCGGGCTGATCGCAGGCATTCAAACGGCGCGGCCGCAGGTGGCAGTTCTGACGCGGCAATCGCAAAAATTTTTCGGCCGGGTTCTTGACACGATATCTCCGGTTTTTAATTTCTTTCGCGCCAGCCCCCAACGCGGAGGCTGGGGCCTGGTCGCCCCTCGGGGCCAGGCGAGACGGGCACCGGTCGTGTCCGGTGCCGTTCATATCCATCTTGCTCTATGGAGGATTTGGCTATGCGCACATACGACTTCTCTCCCCTGTTCCGGTCGACCATCGGATTCGACCGGCTCTTTGATCTTGCCGAAGCAGCCCACCGGGCCGGCGAAGATCACTACCCGCCCTACAACATCGAACGGCTGTCCGAAGACAGCTATCAGATCGTGCTCGCGATCGCCGGTTTTGCGCCGGATGAGATTTCCGTCACGGCAGAGCAGAACGTTCTGACTGTCGAAGGCGTCAAGGTCGAGAAGGCCGAGCGCGAATACATCTATCAGGGCATCTCGACGCGCAGATTCAAGCGCCAGTTCAGCCTGGCCGACTACGTCGAGGTCAAGAGCGCGGCGTTCGACAACGGGCTTCTCAGGATCGAGCTGGCGCGCGAAGTGCCGGAGGCGATGAAGCCGCGACGCATCGCGATCAACGCGGCATCGAACACGGCGCCCCGACAGCTCGAAAACGTCGCCGCCTGATTGAACCGGCGAAGCCGCGTCCGACGAACAGGTCGCGGCTTCGTCTTCTCACTCTTCTCAGCAACTCGTCTTTCGAACGGAGGTATCCATGCGGCCGACGACCGCGCCTGCTCATAACGTTATTGGCTTTCATCTGCCGATTGGCGATCACCACCAATATGAGGTCCCGCACGATGTGGTGCGGGATTCTCGCCTGAGCCTGGCCGAGAAACGCGCTCTCCTGGCATCCTGGGCCTCGGACGCCAGCGCTGTAGCGTCCAATCCCGCTTTGCGCGCACCCAAGGGGCTCAAAGCGCCCGTTCCTGTCAGCGACATCCTCGAAGCGCTTCGCGCGCTCGACAGCGATCCGCACCATCCGCCAGGCGGCCGGCCTGCCCGCCTGCGCTCCGTCGACCGCTGCCTGGCTGCATAGGAGCGCGAGATGACAGACATCAGGCTACCGAAGCAGGTCATCGACCGCCTCGAGGGACGCTGGCGGTCAAGATTTGGACAGGCAAGGCGCCGGAGCTCAGAACTGTTCGACCACCGGCTTGAACAGTTGCGCGCTCATCGCAACAATATTCATCGGTATCGGCGATTGCTGCAGACCCAGCTCTCCGACCTCGAGCGCGAATTCATCGAAAGACGGCTGTCCGAAGAAACCACGGCAATGCAAGGCCTCGCGGCCGACATTCCATCCCTTCCCTCCTCGTTCGATCGCGCAGCTTGCGAGGAGATCAAGCCATGAATGGGCTGCAACAACTGCTCATAAGAGGCAGCGAAAAAGTCATCGGTCACTATCAATTCCTGCTGGATAGCGCGACCTCGGAACAAGAGCGCGAACGCTATCGACGGAGGATCGAGGAAGAACGCCGGATACTAGGCCGGTTGCTCGACGATTCCGATCGGTCGTCACGCGCGGCGTGAGCGATTCAGGGCGGCGGGAGAGCAAATCCGCTCGTGATGCCCGCCGCTCGCCTCGCGCGAAGGCCGCAAAGCCACCCGCGTGCCTTCGAACCATCAAAGGACGCGTCCGTTATCCGGAGGCTTGGTACGCATCCGGGAGACGTTGCCTTATGTATCTGATCTACTCTTTCGCTGTCTTCCTCGCTGTGACCGGCGCAATCTTTGGCTCATTGGTCACGCTGGAGAAGATCTTTCATTCCATGGGTTCCGCCTAACGATCCCGATCGAAGGTCTCGGATCGGAGCCCTGGTTCGGAATTTCACCCTAGCAAAAGCCAGGCCATGGAGGCGATGAGAGCCACAAGCGACACGGTCGCAGCGCTGACAAAGGCAATCTCCACACCGTCGATATGGTGGTGGTTTGTATGCATTGAGCGTCCTCCTAGATGGGTGCCCGCGGACCTTGAGACAGTAGCCACGCCGCCAAATTGGCGGTGGTTTCGTCATGCCGCGCCTGCCTCAACAGGGTCTCTCGCTCTCGACAGGGAGGAAGGTTCTTGGCCCGTTGACGTAGCCGTTCGGCTTCTTGGGCAAGGCGTTTTTCAAGGGGCAAAATCTGCCTAACCCGGCGTCGTCGCTTCATGGCTCCTCTCTCCAACGCTGACGTTTGGCTGCCCCAAAAGCAAAATCAAAAAGCCCGGGAAGCCTAAAAAGTTCCTGCCAGCTTCGCGTCCATGAGATCAGACGGATGGAACTGGCGAAACGGCATGGACGTTACAGGGCATGGGCATGGCCAAGGACCTGAAGAAGCAGGCCAAGACCGCCGAGCAGGCGGCGGTGCGGACGGCTGACGAATTCGCGGCCGAGCAAATGAAGAGCCTCGCCCAAGCGTTCCGGGCTCAGGCCGAGGTCGTCAAACGAAACAAGAAAAAGAAGAAAGATGAGCTTCACCGTAAAAGCTAAGTGCAAGATTGGAGAGATCGTGCACCGTCGTGGCACGGCCGAAGCAGCTCTACGCAAGGCAAAAGAGCTTTCACGGTCGCAGTGTTACGACATCCACATCGTGACACCTGAAGGCCGAGACTACGACTCGTCCGAGTTTGGGGATCTTCCCCGCACGCCACTGGCTGTGCGCGTTGCTCAGAAAGGCCACACCTATCCATAGGGCAGGAGAGGTTTCAAAACGGCAGGCTCAAAAAGCGGCCCCGGCTAACCGCATCACCCTTAGGGTGCGCCCTTCCCCAACCGCCTCGCGCGCGCCATCGGCGCGACAATCAATAGCGGTCGCGATATCCCCGCCGCTGCTGACCATATGCGGCACGAGGATTGATCCCGCAGGTCACGTTCCTTCCGGAAGCTGACGCGAGACACTGGGCGCGGGTTTGGTACATGCAATCGCCGGGATAGCCGACGCCGCGCCCCTGCACGCACCAGCGATAATCCCGGGCGCTGGCTGGGCTCACACTTGCCAGTCCTGCAACGCCGAACGCCAGGACGAACGCCAGGACAGCGAATAGGACGGTTGTGCGCATGATCGGCTCCTCGCAAGCAATCGAGGACCAACGGAGCAGCAAGATCAGCGTTCCCTTCGATAGTGGCCGGCCGGTTAGCAAGATCGCAAGCCGCAGCCGGAGCGGCCGCGCCGAGCGCGAGCGCAGGAACCATGCTCCGTTGGGTCGGTTGTCGGAAACCATCCATCCCACACAAGTCAATCGGCATGCCGTCGCGACTGCTTTGGTTTTTAGGGTTCCCGGTTCTGGTTGTTCTGGGTGGTTGCGGCGATCAACTCGAGTGCGATTCAATCGAAACCCGGAAGGCCGTGCTCCAGACCATCTCCAACGATCACCGCAATCCGCTTGTCAATTTCGCCGCCAGGGAATCGACGGCGAAGCCCACTGCCGAAAACGCAAAGCCACAATACCTCCTCGGTGAAAAGATCGTCACGACGTCGGCAAGTGAGGACAAGCGAACATTGCAATGCAGCGGCGGCATCTCGGTTTCTGTGGGGGACATCAAGGCTTCCAAGGAAGTCGAATTCACCGTGCAGAAATCGAGCGACGGAAAGTTGGCGGTTTCGGTTGCTCCATTTCAGTTTTGAGGTGCGACAAACTCAGTGTCGTCCTGGCGAAAGCCAGGACCCATTACCCCAAATCTCAATTGTTGCGCGACGCTGGGGCCGCGATCCCGCTCATCGCCAAATGCGGTGGTTATAGGTCCTGCTTCAGGACGACGATCGTGCGTGAGGAACCCGCACCGTCATCGCGTCGTTGCGAGCAAAGCAAATCGCCGCCGAGGAAGCCTTGCCGACGACGCGGAATCAGACCGCGAAGCCAGGCGCGCCGCTACAGCCCGGTATAGCCGGCCTTCACGTGGTCGGTACTACCGTCGAGCTGGCGCAGATAGGTCAGCCCGCACACCGTCAACCGATGCGGATCGCGCTCGCCGGCGTCGAACAGCGTCTGCACGTACTCTGTGACCTTCGCCCGCGCTTCCTCGCTCGCAGCGGGCGTGCGGTTGAGCAGCAGATCATACGTCTGCATGATCCGATCGATAGCGGCTTCCATTGAAGTCTCCGGGTTGACGCTCAGGCGACCACCAGCGTCTCGGCCTCGAACTTCGCGATCGCCTTGTTGGCGAGGCGGAGGCGATTCATCTCACCACGCTGGAACAGCTTCACGATGATGCCGAGCAGGCGCTCATTGGTGGCGAAATTGTCGGGGATGGCGCCGGATTTGCGCAGATAGTTCGAGGCGATCGCGTAGGCGTCACCGACGACCTCGACATTCAGCACCTCAATCCCGCGTTCGAGCAACATATCCCTGCCTCTCCGTTGGCTAACGGATAAGCCGCAGGGAACGCCTTGGTTCCTCGCCGGGGCCCATTTATTTTCGCAGGTGCAGCATGAAAAACGCATCGGCCGGGCATGACCGATGCGTTGACTGGAGCAAGGTTGGACTGGAGCAAGGCTGGACTGAAGGAAGGCTGCCGGTCTTCTCGCGCGGCCGGCTTGGCCATCAGGCGAAAACGGGAAGGCTCAGAGGCGATACAGGATCTGGTCGGTCCAGAAGCGCTCGAGGCGATGCAGCGACTTGTTGAGGCTCGCGAACTCCTCGTTCGAGATGCCGCCGACCTGCTCCACCGTCTTGACGTGCTTCTGATAGAGCGCGTCGACGATCTTGCGGACTTCCTGGCCCTGCGGGGTCAGACGGATACGGACCGAGCGGCGATCGACGCGCGAGCGCTGATGATCGAGGAAGCCGAGCTCGACGAGCTTCTTCAGATTGTAGGAGACGTTGGAGCCGAGATAGTAGCCGCGGGTGCGCAGCTCGCCGGCGGTCAACTCCTTGTCGCCGATGTTGTACAGGAGCAGCGCCTGCACCGAGTTGATGTCGGCGCGGCCACGACGATCGAATTCGTCCTTGATGACGTCGAGGAGCCGGCGATGCAGCCGCTCCACCAAAGTCAGGGCTTCGAGATAGAGCGGCTGCACCGGAGCTTGACCGGTAGCGCGATCGGCGGCATCCGCCGCCGTTGTCGCAACGGCTTTCATCATGACACTTCCCCTGTTTGTCGTTTTTATCGACTTTATTCGACGAAACTTGTGTCCCGCCTGATAGGTCCAACGTAAGGGGGCCGTTTGAATATCCGCTTAAATAAGAGAATAAAGAGATCATGAATTTAAGACAGTGAATCGTGGATTAAGCCCATGGATCAAAGGCTTTTCGCAACTTTTCATTGACGGTGGCGGACCCTTGTTCACGCTTCGTCTGCCTGCCCTGTCACATTCGGAAACAGCATCGTCTGAATTCGAAACGGTGGCGTAACGGGTATGAGGGAACCCTTTACGGTGACCGATCGGTTACCGGAAAATTCTTTGAAAATTTTATCGGAGTGCGGCGGCGGGACGTGCACGCGATGCGCGCAAGCGGTGCAGATCTGTTGCGGAGAGCCAGACCGGTTCCGCCGTCGGCCCGCGCAAAGCCGGCCGGCACACGCGCCGAGGTCCGGTGAAATGGGCCCCGACGGCAGGTCCCGTAGAGACGGTCCCGCAAGGGAGTGTCTCAAACGGATGCGATCTGTCGGCACCCACCTATCAGAACCAGCAATGCTGTCTTCTCGTTGCGCGCACGGCTGCCAAATATTGCCGGCCGCGGCCGGCTATTCGTGGCGCTGTCGCCACGGGGCAACAGTGCATCCGGCCATCGCTGCACGCCGGCCTATGGCGGGCGTTCGCGCGCCGACATCCAGGCCAGCGCGAGATACGCGGCGAGCATCAGCGCCTCGAGCCCGACCACGGTGAGGCTGCCGCCATAGATGCCGGGAAACATCAGCTCGATGACCGCCATCGACACCACAGTGGTCAGCCACACCACGGCGCCCCAGGGCGTCGCGAGCCAGAGCCCGACGGCGGCGACGAGCTCGATGACGGCGAAATAGATCGTGGCGGTCTGCCAGGCCATCGACTGGTTCTCGAAGGCCTCCTCCTCGCCGCCGACGAAGCCGGTCACCTGGGCCCAGTGATAGAGGCCCTTGGCGACCGAGACGACGGCCATGATGCGCAGGAAGATGACGAGGCGCCGCGTCCACGCATTGTCGTCCGGCTCGATCCGGTCGGACGAGATCGCGCTCACCGAGATGGCATTGTCCCGCGCCTGATCGCGTGCAGAGGTGTCAGACATCCGAATCGCCGCAGAGCGGCTGCAAAATGGGGTTCATGGGCGCAGTCTTGGCCCGCCGGGGACGCAAAATCAATTGCCGTTGCGGCAAATCAAGGGCGCCACGGATGCAATAGCGGCACAATGACGGCGGCCCTGACAGGTGCTAGAACCGGACTTATATCAGGTCCAGACCTTATCAGGTCCAGACCAGCCGTCCGTCGAGGAGAAGAAGACATGGCGATCAAATTCGGGCGCCCGATCGAACTGCGCGATGCGCCCCGGCGCCAGACTGACGCCCTCGCCTCCCCCTCGCTCGACCTCACGATCCGGATGCGGCGCAACCGCAAGTCGGAATGGGCCCGCCGCCTGGTGCGCGAGAACGTGCTGACCACCAACGACCTGATCTGGCCGATGTTCGTGGTTGATGGCAACAACACCCGCACGCCGGTGGCCTCGATGCCCGGCGTCGACCGGCTCACCGTCGACCAGATCGTCCGCGACGCCGAGCGCGCGGCAAAGCTCAACATCCCCTGCATCGCGCTGTTCCCGTTCACCGAGCCGTCGCTGCGCGACGAGCAGGGCTCGGAGGCGCTCAATCCCGACAATCTGGTCTGCCAGGCGGTGCGCGCGATCAAGCAGGAGTTTCCCGACATCGGCGTGCTGTGCGACGTCGCGCTCGATCCCTTCACCAGCCATGGCCATGACGGGCTGATCGAGGGCGGCAGGATCCTCAATGACGAGACCGTCGCGGTGCTGGTGAAGCAGGCGCTGACCCAGGCCGAGGCCGGCTGCGACGTGATCGCGCCGTCGGACATGATGGACGGCCGGATCGGTGCGATCCGCGAGGCGCTCGACGACAACGGCTTCGGCGACGTGCAGATCATGTCCTATGCGGCGAAATACGCGTCCGCCTTCTACGGCCCGTTCCGCGACGCGATCGGCTCGGCCAAGACGCTGACCGGCGACAAGCGCACCTACCAGATGGACAGCGCCAATTCCGACGAGGCGCTGCGCGAGGTCGAGCTCGACATCGCCGAGGGCGCCGACATGGTGATGGTGAAGCCCGGCATGCCCTATCTCGACATCGTCCGCCGCGTGAAGGACCATTTCGCGATGCCGACCTTCGTGTACCAGGTGTCCGGCGAGTACGCGATGATCGCGGGCGCCGCCGCCAATGGCTGGATCGACGGCGAGCGCGCGATGATGGAGAGCCTGGTCGGCTTCAAGCGCGCCGGCGCCGACGGCATCCTCACCTATTTCGCGCCGAAGGCCGCCGAGAAGA
Organism: Bradyrhizobium sp. BRP56; assembly: GCF_020194035.1. Classification (NCBI taxonomy): domain Bacteria; kingdom Pseudomonadati; phylum Pseudomonadota; class Alphaproteobacteria; order Hyphomicrobiales; family Nitrobacteraceae; genus Bradyrhizobium; species Bradyrhizobium sp. BRP56. Next base: position 121,777 of record NZ_JADYVV010000002.1, on the reverse strand, counting down.
TCAAGGCGGAGAGCTGACAGCCGTCGCCCGTTATTGCGACAAGTGGATTGCTTCGCGCCGCTCGCAATGACGGCGCGAAGATAGAACCGCTCGATCCAGCCCCCGAATCGCCGGATTATTTCGGCTAGTTAATGTTCGCGCAGGCTTGGCGAACGCGCCTCCTGTTCCCATCTCCTGCGCGGGACTTTCATCGGAGGTTGGTCATGTCCTACGGCAATGACGGCGGCACCTGGCGCAATGAGGCCTGGCGCAACGACGGCGGCGTTCCTCCGCATGCGTTCGACCCAATGATGCAGCCGGACCTGTTCCGCGGCGTGCTGACGCGACGCGTGTTTGCATTCCTGATCGACCTGTTCGTGCTGTCGGTGCCAGTGATCCTGGCGGTGATTTTCATCGTGTTCGGCCTCGTCACGCTCGGTCTCGGCTGGGCATTGTTCTGGCTGGTCTCGCCTGCCTCGATCGTCTGGGCGATCGTCTATTACGGCGCCTCGATCGGGGGGCAGCACTCGGCCACCATCGGCATGCGCATGATGGATCTGGAACTGCGGACCTGGTACGGCGCGCGCGGCTATTTCGTGCTCGGCGCCACCCATGCGGTGCTGTTCTGGGTGACGATCTCGTTCCTGTCGCCGCTGGTGCTCCTGATCGGGCTGCTCAACGGCCGCCGCCGGCTGCTGCACGACATCATCCTCGGAACCGTCATTATCAACAGCTCGGTCCGGACCCCGGTCGCCCCGGCCGCGCGGACCTCCTATTAGGCCCGCCTAAACCAATTGACCGTTAGCCTCAGGGGGGCGATGTTAACTCGGCTGCCTGTATTATTTGTGGAGCCCGACGATCTGACGTGACCCAGCATTCGCGTGATACTCCCCAGTTCTATTTGACGGCGCCATCGCCCTGCCCGTATTTGCCGGGCCGACATGAGCGGAAGGTTTTCACGCACCTGGTCGGCGACAAAGCGGGCGATCTCAACGACTTGCTGACCCATGGCGGCTTCCGCCGCAGCCAGTCGATCGCCTACCGCCCGGCCTGCGACCAGTGCCGGGCCTGCGTCTCGGTCCGGGTGATCGCCAACGAATTCCGCCCCTCCCGCAACTTCCGCAAGGTGCTGGCCCGCAACGCCGACATCATCGGCGAGCAGCGCACCGCGGTGCCGACCTCGGAGCAATATTCGGTGTTCCGGGCCTATCTCGACCGCCGCCACCGCAACGGCGGCATGGCCGACATGACCGTGCTGGACTACGCGATGATGGTCGAGGACAGCCATGTCGAGACCCGGATCATCGAGTATCGCAAGCGCAACGCCGACAGCGCCATCACCGGCCGCGGCGACGAGCTGATGGCAGTGGCGCTGACCGACGTGCTCAGCGACGGGCTGTCGATGGTTTATTCGTTCTTCGAGCCCGGGCTGGAGGCCCGCTCGCTCGGTACCTTCATGATCCTCGATCACATCGCCCGCGCCCGCCGGCAGGGCCTGCCCTACGTCTATCTCGGGTACTGGATCGAGGGCTCCAAGAAGATGGACTACAAGGGCCGCTTCCTGCCGCAGCAGCGGCTCGCGCCGTCGGGCTGGCTGCGCGTCGACGCGTCAGGCGAGGTGCTCGCCGAGCCGCAGGACTAAGGCCCCGAACCCATCCGCGTCATTGCGAGGAGCATAGCGACGAAGCAATCCATATCTCCGCATGTGGCGCGATGGATTGCTTCGCTTCGCTCGCAATGACGTGGAGAGGCCGCGGCGCCTACGAGACCCACGATCCCGAGCGCACCGACCTTGAGCGACGGTCGATTCTGCTAAAGCGCGATGAGATGAGGTTGAATCATCATCGCGCTTTAGATTCTTGTTTAAGCATGATCTTTTCGGAAAACCTCTTCGCACTTTTCCGGATCATGCTAGCTGCCGAAGAACGTATCGATCAGCAGCTTCACGTTCAGGATCACGATCAACCCTGCGACGATCCACGCGGCCACCGCGACGGGGCGCGAAATCGCGAACGCGCCCATCTTGCGCTTGTCGGACACGAAGCGCACCAGCGGGATCACCGCGAACGGCAGCTGCATCGACAGCACGACCTGGCTGAACACCAGCAGCTGCGCCGTGCCGCTCTCGCCATAGAGCGCGGCGACCACGATGACCGGGACGATCGCGATGCCGCGGGTCACCAGCCGCTGCAGCCAGTCGGGGAGCCGCAGATCGAGAAAGCCCTGCATCACGATCTGGCCCGCCAGCGTCGCCGTTACCGTCGAGTTGAGGCCGGAGGCGAGCAGCGCCACGGCAAACAGCGTCGAGGCGATGCCGAGGCCGAGCAGCGGCGACAGCAGCTCGAACGCCTGGTCGATCTCGGCGACGTCGGAATGGCCGCTCTTGTGGAAAGTCGCGGCCGCCAGCACCAGGATCGCGGCATTGACGAACAGCGCCAGCATCAGCGCAATGGTGGAATCGGTGGTCGCCCATTTGATCGCGTCGCGCCGCCCCTCCTCGGTGCGCGGATAGGCGCGGGTCTGCACGATCGAGGAGTGCAGATAGAGGTTATGCGGCATCACGGTCGCGCCGATGATGCCGATCGCGATGTACAGCATCTCCGGATTGGTGACGATCTCGCGCGACGGCACAAAGCCGCGGATCACGGCGGCAACCGGCGGCGCGGCGGCCGCGATCTGGACGACGAAGCAGACCGCGATGACGATCAAGAGCGCGATCACGAAGGCCTCGAGGAAGCGGAAGCCGCGGTTCATCAGGAGCAGCAGCAGGAACGCATCGAGCGCCGCCAGCAGCGCGCCGCCGATCAGCGGAATGCCGAACAGCAGCTTGAGCGCGATCGCGGTGCCGATCACCTCGGCGAGGTCGCAGGCGATGATCGCGGCCTCGCAGGCGAGCCACAGCAGCAGGTTCACCGGGCTCGAATAGGTCGCGCGGCAGGCCTGGGCGAGATCGCGGTCGGTGGCGATGCCGAGCCGTGCGGCGAGCGCCTGCAGCAGGATCGCCATCAGGTTGGAGAGCAGGATGACCGACAGCAGCGTGTAGCCAAACTTCGATCCGCCCGCGAGGTCGGTGGCCCAGTTGCCGGGGTCCATATAGCCGACCGAAACCAGATAGCCCGGCCCGGCGAAGGCCAGCAGCCGCCGCCACCAAAGGCCGCCTGACGGCACCGCGACGGTCGCGTTCACCTCCGGCAGGCTGCGCACATGTCCGGCATCGCCCCGCCAGCCGCCTGGCACGGCATTGGGAACGGAAACGGAAGACAGTTCAGGGGTCCGAGCATCCATCCGACGAAGATGGCTGATCTCTCCCGTTATTGCAACTCATTTGCAACTGCATCTAGGCTCACGAAAATGATACCAGCCGCCCTGCTTGTAAAGTACTGAGGAAGTGCTTTACGTTAGATGCATGATCAAACTGCCCGTCGAGACGCCGACCGCAACGCTGCGCTACGCCCTCGCCCCTGACCCTTCAGGCATCGAGGCAATCGAGGCGACCTTTGCGGCCTATGACCGGATGATGGCGATCCTCGCCGAGGTCGCCCCCGTCGGCGCCAACCTCGTCTCGCTGCACGCCCAGGCCTACGAGAAGATCCGCAAGGAGACCGGCCTGCCCGCACGGCTGGTGACGCTCGGCCTGCGCGACCGCGCCAATTACATTGCAGGCGCCGCCGTCCGCCGGATACCGCTCGACGACAAGTTGTTTGCGATCAAGGGCCCAACTTCACTGACCATTAGCACTGTCAGCGGACGCGTCTTGGTGCCGTTCGATGTGCCGGGATATGTCTCGGGCTGGGAAAGCCCCTTCCCGGCGCATTTGATCTCGGATGGACGCGGCTACGAAATCCACATCGCCGTCAAATCGACATCAGCACAACCGGAGGAGAAGACCATGCTTCACGAAGGTATCCTTGCGCGCATGGGCCGGCTTCTTGCCGCCATCGCGAGCCAGACCATCGACAATGTCGAGAACAACAACAAGGTCGCGCTGGTCAAACAGGCGATCCGCGAGATCGACGCCGGCGCCGACGAGGCGCGCTACGCCCTCGGCAAGTCACGCGCCGAAGAATTCCGCCTGAAGAAGCGGCGCGAAGAACTGGATACCGAAACGACCAATCTGAACGAGAAGATTCGTCTCGCACTTGCGGAAAATCGCGAGGATCTCGCGCGTGCCGGCGTCGCACGGCAAATTGATCTGGAGTCGCAGGTGATCGCGCTGGAACGCGCGATGGATTTCATCGAGCTCGAAATCGACGAGCAGACCAAGGCGCTGCAGGCCATGCTCGGCGCGCGCCGCGAGGCGGAGACGCGCTTGGCCGATCTCGAACAAAGCCTGATCCGCGAGGCCCAGGACGAAACCAGCCGGGGTCCATCGACGACCAATACATTGAGTGCTGAGCGCGCCATGGCGGCGATCGCCCGGGTCACCGGCGTTCCCGCCTCCAGCGTGCTCGGCGACAAGGAGCTTGACGAACTCGATCGCCTGCATCGCGAAAAGGAAATCGCGGCGCGGCTTGAAAGGATCAAGTCAGAAAAATGAGTGCAGTTGGCGACATTCTGCTCGCCCCCGACGTGCGGCCCTTCGCGGTCGCGGCTGCGATCATGGTGGCACTTGGCGGTATCGAACTGCTCAGCACCATGGTCGGACTTTCGATCAGCGAACTCATCGGCGAGGATTTCGCGGTCGAGGCCGAGAGCCACAATGCTCTCAGTGGCCTGTTTCTCTGGATCAACGCCGGACGGCTTCCCCTCCTGATCCTGATCATCCTGATCCTCGGCATCTTCTCGATCGGAGGCTTCCTGCTTCAGGGACTGGCGCACGCCACAGGCACCGCCATCCCGGTCTCGCTTGCCGCGGTGGTTGCTGCCGCAGGCAGCATCCCCGTGATCAGAAATACCAGCCGCGGCCTCGCCCGCATCATTCCGCGCGACGAGAGCTATGCGGTCAACGACAGCGACTTTGTCGGCAAGGTCGCAACCGTGTCGGTCGGCCCGCTCGATCAGGGCCTGCCCGGCCGGGTCCGTCTCAAGGATGTCTTCGGCAACTGGCACACCGTGTCGGCGCGTGCCAGCGCGGAGTCCGAGGCATTGCCGGTCGGCGCCAGCGTGCTGCTGGTCGATCACGACGCCAAGGGCTTCATCGCGATTGCCGCTCCAGCCGACCTCGTCGAATAACAACGATCTTCCAACAGGGCATAACACATGTGGGAACTTGCTGTACCCGTCGTTATTGGCGTCATCGTCATCCTCGTTATCGGTCTCCTGTTCGCAAAGCTCTACAAGCGCTCGACGCGCGATGAGGCCTATGTCCGCACCGGCCTCGGCGGCCAGAAGGTGGTGCTCGACGGCGGCTCGCTCGTGCTGCCGATCTTCCACTCCACCGCGGCGGTGAACCTGAAAACGCTACGGCTCGAGGTCGCGCGCGGCGGCCCGGACTCGCTGATCACCAAGGACCGCATGCGCGTCGACATCGGCGCCGAGTTCTATCTGCGCGTCAAACCCGACGCGTCGTCGATCGCGCTCGCGGCGCAGACGCTCGGCAACCGCACCAATGACGCGGCCGAGCTGCGCGAGCTGGTCGAGGCCAAGTTCGTCGACGGCCTGCGCTCGGTCGCCGCGACCATGAACCTCGAGGAATTGCAGGAGCAGCGCGCCACCTTCGTCAAGGCGGTGCAGGACGCGGTCGGCGCCGACATCCAGAACAACGGTCTCGAGCTTGAATCGGTGTCGCTGACGAAGCTCGACCAGAGCGACATCAAGCACTTCAACCCGAGCAATTTCTTCGATGCGCATGGTCTCACCACGCTGACCAAGATCACCAAGGAGCGTGAGCAGGAGCGCAACCAGATCGTCCGCACCACCGAGGTCAACATCGCCCAGCAGGATCTGGTGGCGCGGCAGACCACGCTGACGATCGAAAGCACCAAGCGCGAGGCCGAGCTCGCCCAGCAGCGCGACATCGCCAACAAGACCGCCGCGATGCGCGCGCAGACGGCGCAGGTCGAACAGACCGCGCTGCAGAACGAGGCCGAATACCGCATCCAGCAGGAGCTCGCGGTCGCCAACAAGCAGACCGAGGCCAACCAGGCCCGCGACACGCGCAAGATCGAGGCCGATCTCGCGGTCAAGCGCCGCAACACCGAGATGGAGCGCGACCTTCAGATCGTCGCGCAGGAAAGCGCGATCGCGGTCGCGGCCAAGAGCAAGGAGCAGTCGGAGGCCCAGACCATCGCCGAGACCGCGCGTGCGGTCGCGATCGCCGCCGAGGAAAAGGTCACCACCGCCCGCGCCACCGAGATCGCCGAGCGCGACAAGATCATCAACGTGATCGCGGCGCGCAAGGCGGCCGAGACCGACGCGATGCCGATCACGGTGATGGCCGAGGCGGAACGCCAGGCCGCCGCCAACAAGGCGGAAGCCACCAACGTGCTCGCCAAGGCCGATGCGGCGGCTGCCACCACCCGCGCTGCCGGCGTCAAGGCGCTCGGCCAGGCCGAAGCCGAGGTCGCGACGATGAAGGCGGAGGCGCGCAACAGACTGAGCGCCGACATGATCGCCTACGATCTCAACCTCGCGCGGATCAACGTGATCCCGAGCGCGCTCGCCGAGGCGGTGAAGCCGATCGAGAAGATTTCCGACATCCGGATCTTCGACACCGGCAGCATGCTCGGCCGTGGCGGCGCCAACGGCCACGCCAACGGCAATGGCGGCCTCGGGCTCGGCGACGGCCTCGCCGCGCAGCTGCTGTCGGTCTCCGCATTCAAGCCGATGATCGACAAGATCCTCTCGGAGGCCGGCTTCCCCGCCGGCTCCGACGCACTCACCAGCCTGACCAGCGCGCTGGCGCAGCGCAAGGCCGAGGTCGCCGAAACACCGACGGTGGGCATCGAAAGCGCGCCAACCGCGCTGGTCGGCACCATTACGGGCCAACTGGCGCCTGCTCCCAAACCGCAGTGACGGCTTTCAGCCAAGTCTGACTCTGGAAGAGCCCGCCGATCCCCTTCGGCGGGCTTCTGCTTTTGGCGTTATCGGGAAACGGGTGGGATCGGGCCTCTTCCAACCACACACTATGGGCAGTCGAATGATCAAGGATTCCGTCATGTCCGCCGATACGCCTCGCCTGCCGGCCACCTTCAACCGCCTGGCCTGGTCCAACCTTGCCGCGCAATCGGCCGAACAGATTGCGCTTGCGGCTGCGCCGATCGTCGCCGTGCTGCTGCTCGGCGTCGGCGAAGGCCAGACCGGCCTGTTGCAGACCGCGCTGACGCTGCCCTTCATCCTGTTTGCGATCCCCGCCGGCCTGCTCGCCGACCGCGTGTCCCGGCGCTGGGTGATGGCGGGCTCCGAAGCGCTGCGCGCGGCCGCGCTTGCCGCGATCCTGCTGCTATTGTGGCTTGGCCTGATGACGCTGCCGCTGCTCGCGCTGCTCGGCTTCATCGCGGTCTGCGGCACGGTCGCCTATAGCGTCGCTGCGCCGGCGCTGGTCCCTTCGCTGGTGACGTCACAGCAATTGCCGGCGGCGAACGCCCGCATCGAGCTCGCGCGTACCGTCGCGTTCGCCAGCGGCCCCGCGCTCGGCGGCGTGCTGGTCGGCTGGGTCGGTGCCGCGCCCGCATTCGGCTTCGCCGCGGCATTGTCGGCCATCGCGGTCGTGCTGCTCGCCGGCATCTACGAGCCGGCGCGGCAGCCTGCCCCGCGCCGCCATCCGTTGCAGGACATCAAGGAAGGCGCCGCCTTCGTGATGCACCACGCCTTGCTGCGGCCGGTGTTCATCACCCAGTTCATCTTCAACACCGCGTCGTTCCTGCTGCTCGCCGTGTTCGTGCCCTATGCGGTGCGCCATCTCGGGCTCAGCGCCACCGGCGTCGGCACCACGCTTGCGATGTACGGCGTCGGCATGGTGGTCGGCGCGCTGTTCGCGACCCGCGTGATGAAGCGGCTGGCGTTCGGCACCGTGATCGGGCTCGGCCCGGTTACCGGCTTCGTCGCCGCGGCCGTGATGGCGCTGACGACCTGGTTTGCGACGCCGCTGCTCGCCGGCCTCAGCTTCTTCCTGCTCGGCGTCGGCCCGATCCTGTGGGTGATCTCGACCACCACGCTGCGGCAGTCGGTGACGCCGCCCTCGCTGCTCGGGCGCGTCTCGGCGATCAACATCATGAGTTACGGCGCGCGCCCGCTCGGCTCCGCGCTCGGCGCCATCGTCGGCGGCCTCTACGGCGCCGAAGCCTGCCTCTATCTCGCGGCCGCGATCTTCGCCGCCCAGGCGCTAGTGATCCTGATGTCGCCCGCGGTGGCGCTGACGCGCCAGCCCGACATGGTCGGCGAACCCGCGCGGTGCTGAACGGACTCTCCACCCACGTCATTGCGAGCGAAGCGAAGCAATCCATGTCTCCACTTGCGGAGGGATGGATTGCTTCGTCGCTTCAGCGCAAAATTGCTCTGCAATTTTGTCGCGAGCTCCTCGCAATGACGGGAAGGTCTAGCTCGCTAGATACCGCTCGTATTTGCCGCCGACCACCTCGTCGGCGGCGACAGCCGGATCCAGCGTATAGAGATCCTGTGCATGGCCGATGCCGCGCAGCACGAAGCGGCCGGTGGAGACCAGATAGTTGCGGCCGGCGGCGTCGAGCCCGGTGCGGAAATCGGTCGAGGTCAGCAATTCCCGATCGACCGAGGCGCACATCGATGCGATCCGGCTGACCTCGTTGACGGCCGGTCCGACCACCGTGAAATCCAGCCGGTCCTCGCTGCCGATATTGCCGTAGAAGACCTGGCCGACATGGAGCCCGACATAGGCCGTGGTGGTCGGCCGGCCCTCGTTCTCACGGCGATCGTTCAGCACGCGGATGTTATGCCGGAATCTGTGCTCGGCCCGCAGCGCGGCCCGCTTGGCGCCTGCCACGTTCTCGCCGGTGAACATCGCCAGCACGCCGTCGCCGATCAGCTTCAGCACCTCGCCGCCGGCGTCATGGATCGCGTCGATCGAGGCCTGCGCATAGTCGTTGAGGAACGGAATGATCTCGTCCGGGCCGATGCGTTCGCTGATCGCGGTGGAGCCGCGCACGTCGGAGTACCACAGCACGGCCTTGATCTTCTCGGTGATGCCGCGCTGCATGCGTCCGCGCAGCACCTGCTCCGCGGTGTCACGGCCGAGATAGACCCGTCCGAGCGTGCGAGCGATCTCGACCTGGGCGGCCGACTTGATCGCGAGCCCGAGCACCGGCACCAGGTCGCGCAGCGCCGCCATGTGGTTCTCGTCGAACCCGTCCGAACGGCGGGTGGTGTAGTAGGAGTAGAAGCAGTCCATCTCGCCGATCGTGCCGGCCTCGCCGAAGCGATGCACGAAGGCGGCGAAATGCTTGTGGCCCTTTTCGGCCAGCTCGCCGATCATCGAGAAATCGTGCGAGGTGTCGGCGAGATCGATCACTATCTCGTCATGGCCGTTTTCGAGCATGTGATAGAAGGCCGACCGCCGCCAGGTCTGGCTGGCCTCGCCGGTGCTGGTCGAGCCGTATTCGAAGATGTCGGCCTCGTTGCTCTCGCCGTCGTTCCAGCGGAAACCGCGTCCCTCGAAGATCGGATGCAGCGTATCGATGAAGACGATCGCCCGCGACAGCGGCATGCCGGCGGCCCGGCAGCGCTCGCAGAAACCGCGCAGCAGGTCGTTTTCCGGCAGGCCCGTCAGACCCTGGCGGACCAACCAATTCATGAGGCGCAAACGGGGCGTCAGTTCCATAAGCTGGATTATGCCGGGCAATTGGTGCGGGAGGAAGGGTTGGTCGTCGCGTGACAGATGCGAACGCCAATGCGGCATTGCAAGGCCGCCCGCCTCACCATTTCGCGCGGAACACGGCCGCCGAAGAGCGCCGATTCCGCTTCCTTTTGTCCGGCCGCTCGCGCACAACAGCGCATGGACAACGACGCTGGCCCGCCAAACCCGATCCGACGCCTCATGCAATGGGCGATCACCCCGCCGCAATCCTATGGGGTCTATCTTGTCGGCCTTATCCTGGTGTTCGTCCTGTCGTTCTATGCCGGCACGCTGAAGCCGAAGCACTCGCCTGCCCCGCCAGCGACCGCGCCTGCCGCCCCGCGCGGCTGATCAGACCGATTTGGTTTCCGACGTTGCGATCCAGATCCCTGCGAAGACCGCGATCAGGCCGACGACCAGATTGGCCGTGATCGGCTCGCCGACCAATTGCTTCGCAAGCAGCCCGGCGGCGATCGGATTGACCGTCATGGTGTTGGCAACGCGGGTCGGCGAGGCCCGCTCGAGCGCCAGCACCCACAGGATGAAGGCCAGCGCACCGCCGGCTATGCCGAGATAAAACCCCGCGATCCATTGCGACGGGCCGAACTCGCGCAGCGTCGCCAGGCTGCCGGTGAAGGAGCCCACCACCACCAGCGCCGCCGCGCCGGCGCCCATGCCGACGGCAAGGAAACCGAGCGCGCTGGAGCGACGGATGAACGGCCGCGACAGCACGTTGTAGAAGGCCATGCAGAGCACCGCGGCGGCCATGATCAGTTCGCCGCGCCATGCGCCCACTGGCGCCGCCGCCAGCCCGGATGCCAGCGCCGCCGCCACGCCGAGCACCGCAATCGAGACCCCGATCGATTTGCGCATCGTCAGCGGCTCGATGCCGAGCAAGGCGCCGACCACCATGGTGGAGAGCGGCAAGGTCGCCAGCGCCAGGCTGGCGCGTGCCGCAGTCGTGTAGGACATCGCGAGATTATAAAGCACGAAGAACACGCCGAAGAAGGCAACGCCGAGCGTCGCGACCGCCGGCAAGTCCTCGCGCCGCGGCCACTTCGCCCCGAGCAGGACCGCGGCGGGCAGCACGCAGAGAAAGCCGATTGCCCAGCGCAGGATCGCCAGCGTGATCGGGTCGGCATTGCCTGCCAGATAACGCGTGATCGCCGCCGCCGTGCCGCCGAGGCAGCTCGAGACCAAGGCAATCGCAACGCCGATCCACTCGCCCATGCCGATCCCCATGCGTTTTGCATTCGCTTGTGGCATCTTGCCCGTCGAGATCATTCCGGCAACTACTTGGCAGGTATTTGGCAGGTACCCATGTCGCAGCAGCGCGATTTTGCAGCCAGCCTGCGCTGGTGGCGGCAACGCAAGGGGCACTCGCAACTCGAACTCGCCGGGCGCGCGGATATTTCCCAGCGCCATCTCAGCTTCCTCGAGCTCGGCCGCGCCGCACCGAGCCGCGACATGGTGATCCGGCTTGCCGCGGCGCTCGACGTGCCGTTGCGCCAGCAGAACGCGCTCTTGGTCGCGGCCGGCTTCGCGCCGGTCTGGCGGCAAACCGACCTCGCCGCGCCGGAGCTCGCCCAGATCCGCTACGCGCTCGATTTCATATTGGCACAGCAGGAGCCCTTCCCGGCGGTCGTGGTCGACCGGCACTGGAATCTGCTGCTCGCCAATTCAGGCGCCGGGCAATTGGTGGAATTCCTGGTCAGGCCGCTGGTATCAGGCACGGCGGTCAATCTTGCCGATGCGCTGGTCGCGCCCGGTGTGTTGCGCCCCTATCTCACCAACTGGACCGAGGTCGCCGGCTACTTCCTCCGCAGCGTCGAGGCCGACGCCGCCGCCGACGGCACCACCGCGACGGCGGAATTGCTCAAGCGCCTGCTGGCTTATGACGGTGTCGAGGCCGCATTGGCCGCGCCGCCGGGGCCGACATCCGGGCCGGTGCTGCCGATGCTATTCCGCAAGGGCGACGTCAGCCTGCAACTGTTCACCACGATCGCGACGCTGGGGACGCCCCAGGACGTCACGCTGCAGGAGCTGCGCATCGAAAGCTTCTTCCCGATGGATGATCAGACCGCGCATATTTTTCGAAACTGGTCGAAAGCGAACGCCGCCAAGGCCGCTCAATCGTAGAAGTCCGGCGACAGCTTCAGCCCGTCGCGCTGCGCCTTGTCGTGGTTGATCCAGAGCTGCGCCTTCTCTTTCGTCAGCGTGTCGGCGATCTTCTGCATCGAGGCCAGCGTCTGCTCCTTGCTGGCGTTCATGCTCGGCGCGCGCCGATTGTCCCAATTATCCCTGAAGTGAACGGCATCGCCGGTCAGCACGATCGCACCGGTCTTCGGCAGCTTCACCAGCAGTGACTGGTGACCGGGCGTATGGCCCGGCGTCGACAGGATGGTGACGCTGCCGTCGCCGAACACGTCGCGGTCGCCTTCGAGCTTCGTCACGGGATGCTCCGCCTTGAAGCGCGGCGCGTTGTTGGCGCCCGGCCATTCATATTCCGCCTTCTGCACATACAGCATCGCGGCCGGGAACAGCTCGACATTGCCGATGTGATCGGGATGGGTGTGCGACACGGCGATCGCCTTAACGTCCGACGGCTTGACGCCGAGCTGGTCGAGCTGCGCGGCGAGCGTCTTCGGCCGCCGCCAGGTGACCGCCTTGGGATCGGCCGGCGCAAGGCCGTCCGGCATCGCCGCCACCGCGTCGGGAATCCCGGTGTCCCACAGGAACCAGCCCTGGGCATGCTTGATCAGGTAGCAATTGTCGACGAAGTCCATCGACTTGCCTTCATTGACGCCGGGCGACCAGCGTGAAATGTCGCCGGCAACGCCTTCGCCGCAGTTGAGGATGTAGAGCTTCTCGACGCCTGCTTTCGCCGGCTCGGCATGCGCATGCGGCAGCGCGCCCACGGCGAAGAACAACATTGCAAGACCGATTGCCTTCTTCACGTCGCCCTCCGTTGATTACGCCAGCCATTCGCGCGGTCGCAATGTGCCGTGTCGTCGCCGCCCGTGGAAGACGTGGACATGGGTCGATCGATCAATTGAATGCGAGTGCGTGGCGGCCGCGTCGGCTAGACCATTTCCGCCGGCGCCAGCCGGCAGGTCTCGCTGCTGATCTCGACCTGCAGCGTCGCGTGGTGGATGCTGAACCGCTCCGAGAGCTCGGCGCAGACGTGATGCAGGAAGACATCGTCGTGTCCGCCGGGCCGCACCAGATGCGCGGTCAGCGCGGTCTCGCTGGTGCTCATCGCCCAGATGTGCAGGTCGTGCACCTCGGTGACGCCTTCGAGCGCGGCGAGATAGTCCCTCACCTCTTTGAGATCGATCCCCCTCGGCACCGCGTCGAGCGCGAGGTTGACGCTGTCGCGGGCGAGCTCCCAGCCGCTCAGCAGCACCACCACGGCGATCACCAGGCTGATCGCCGGATCCAGCCACTGCCAGCCGGTCGCTATGATCAGGAGCGCGGCGATCACAACGCCGAGCGAGACGCCGGCATCCGCCGCCATGTGCAGATAGGCGCCGCGGACATTGAGGTCGCTGTCGCGGCCGCGCATGAACAGCAGCGCGGTGCCGCCATTGATCAGGATACCGAGCGCCGCGACCCAGACCACGGTCCAGCTTGCGACCTCCGCCGGTTCGCGCAAGCGATTGATCGCCTCGACCGCGATGCCGCCGACCGCGATCAGGAGCAACCCGGCATTGAACAGCGCCGCCAGGATCGAGGCGCGCCGGTAGCCATAGGTGTGGGTATCGGTCGGCCGCCTGCCGGCGAGCCATGCCCCGCCCCAGGCCAGCAGCAGCGCGATGACGTCGGAGAGATTGTGAATCGCGTCGGAGACCAGTGCCAGCGAGTTGGCGGAATAGCCGCAGATCAGCTCCGCGACGACGAAGGCGGTGTTCAGCGACGCGCCGACCGCAAACGCCGTGCCGAAACTGTCGGGCGCGTGGCTGTGCCCCGCATGGGAATGCCCGGCATGTCCGTGAGAATGACCGCTGTGGTCGTGGTCGTGATTGTGCGCCATGGCAACCGTCGCCCGATGTCGTCGGCGACGGTTATAGCGCGTTGAAATGTGGATACTATCACACAGCGCAAGTTAACCGCGTAGCCCGGATGGAGCGCAGCGCAATCCGGGATCGTTGCCAAACGCGAAAGCGGCCCCGGATTTCGCTTCGCTTCATCCGGGCTACAACACCGCTACTCCACGCCGCGATTGAACTTGTTCGACTTCGGCAGGCCGTGGGCGAGCCGGCCGGCGTCGGCGCGGTTGCCGCGCCAGTCGGCCAGTTCCTTCATGGTCATGCTGTGCTCGCGGCCGGCGGAATCCTTCCAGGTCAGGCCGGCCTTGGCATCGAACACCGCAACGTCAGACAGCGACGCACTGGTGTATTTCTGGAGGCGCACGCCGCGGCCGCGCGCCATCTCCGGCACCTGGTCGAGACCGAACAGCACCATCTTGTGGTTGGTGCCGATCACCGCGACGGTGTCGCCGTTCACGGTCGTGATCGCGCGGGCCTCGTTCGGCATTTCGACGTTGAGCACCTGCTTGCCCTTGCGGGTGTTGCCGACGCAGTCCTCTTCCTTGACGATGAAGCCCTGCCCTTCGCTGCTCGCGATCAGGAACTTGCGCTCGCCCTTGTTGACGAACAGCGAGATGATCGCGGCGTCCTGCTCGAGGTCGATGAACATGCGGATTGGTTCGCCATGGCCGCGGCCGCCCGGCAGTTTTGCCACGTCGAGCGAGTAGAACTTGCCGTTGGTCGCGAACAGCAACAGCTTCGAGGTGGTCTCGGCGAAGAACGAGTGCTCGAGCTTGTCGTCGGTCTTGAAGGCAAGCCCCGAGAGATCCTCGACATGGCCCTTCAGCGTCCGCACCCAGCCCTTCTCTGAGATCACGACGGTGCAGGGCTCGCGCTCGACCAGCGCTTCCTCGATCGCGGCGAGGTCATGCTCGGGCGCATCGGCGAAGGTGGTGCGGCGCTTGCCGAGCGGCGTCTTGGGCCCGAAGATGTCGCGGACCTTGCGCACCTGATCGCTGACCTTGGCCCACTGCTCCGTCTCGGAAGCGAGTAGGCCCTCGATGCCCTTCAGCTCCTTGCGAAGATCCTTGTCCTCGGTGCGGATCTCCATCTCCTCCAGCCGGCGCAGATTGCGCAGGCGCATGTTGAGGATGGCATCGGCCTGGATCTCTGTGAGCTTGAAGGTCTTCATCAAGACCGGCTTCGGCTCGTCCTCGGTCCGGATGATCTTGATCACCTTGTCGAGGTTCAGATAGGCGACGAGATGGCCGCCCAGCACTTCCAGGCGGTGCTCGATCTGGGTCTTGCGGAATTTGGTCCGGCGGACCAGCACGTCGCGCAGATGGTCGAGCCATTCGCGCAGGCACTCGGCAAGGCCGACCACCTTGGGGATGCGGCCCTTGATCAGCACGTTGAGGTTCAGCGAGATCTTGCTTTCCAGCTCGGTCAGCCGGAACAGCGACTCCATCATCAGCGCCGGATCGACGGTGCGCGATTTCGGCTCGATCACGAGCCGGACGTCCTCGGCCGACTCGTCGCGGACGTCGGCGACCAGCGGCAGCTTCTTCTCGTTGATGAGCTCGGCGATCTTCTCGACGATCCGCGACTTCTGCACCAGCCACGGGATCTCGGTGACGACGACCACCCAGGTGCCGCGGGCGCCCTCCTCCTGGATCCAGCGCGAACGGGTGCGGAACGAGCCGCGCCCCGTGGTGTAGGCCTCGACGATCGCTTCCTTGGAATCGACCACGATGCCGCCGGTCGGGAAGTCCGGGCCCTTGACCCATTTCAGCAGCGCCTTCGACTTGGCGTCGGGCTTCTCGATCAGATGCAGCGCGGCGTCGCAGAGCTCGGCGGCGTTGTGCGGCGGGATCGAGGTCGCCATGCCGACCGCGATGCCCTGCGCGCCGTTGGCGAGCAGGTTCGGGAAGCCGCCCGGCAGCACGACAGGCTCTTTCGACTGGCCGTCGTAGTTGAGACGAAACTCGACGCCGTCCTCGTCGATGCCTTCGAGCAAGAGGCGCGCGACCTCGGTCATGCGCGCTTCGGTGTAGCGGTAGGCGGCCGGGTTGTCGCCGTCGATATTGCCGAAATTGCCCTGGCCGTCGACCAGCGGATAGCGCGAGGAGAAATCCTGCGCCAGGCGCACCATGGCGTCATAGATCGCCTGGTCACCGTGCGGATGGAACGAGCCCATCACGTCGCCGACGATCTTGGCCGACTTCTTGAATGCGGCGCGCGGGTCGAGCCCGAGCAGGTCCATGCCGTAGAGGATGCGCCGGTGCACCGGCTTCAGCCCGTCGCGGGCGTCCGGCAGCGCGCGGTGCATGATGGTCGAGAGCGCATAGGCGAGATAGCGCTCCTCGAGCGCATCACGCAGCGGCACCTCGTGAATTTCGGCCGGCTCTTCCGGCGGAATCTGTCGTTTTCCCATGGGGAGGCGTTAAACCTTGGCGGTGAATCGGGCAAGCCGCGAATCAGCGGGAATTTAAGGCCCGAATCGGCCTTACGGAACCGCGCTCCGGCCCCGTCGCCTCGTCACGGCGTTGATAAATCCGTCGCGGGCGTCGGAATGGCCCTGGCCGCGGGGCTCCAGCACGTGGCGGAGCAAGAACAGGCCGGTGATCTGGAAGCCGTCGAGCAGGTCCTGGTCCGACCAGCTGTTGGCGCCGCCCTCGCCTTCGCGCAGGAACGCCGGCAGCGGCAACAGCCGGTCGCGCCATGGCTCGCCGGCCGCGCGCGACACGGCGCCGCCGGATTTCGGAGACACATAGATCAGGTCCGACGTCTCCCCGGTGGCCGCGCAGTTTTCCAGGTCGAGCCCGAAGCCGAGCTCGGTCAGCATCGCGAGCTCGAACCGGATCAGGTGCACGGCGGCAACGCCTGCGTCCTCGAAATCGTCGAGCGTCCCCTGCAGCATCTCGTAGATGTCCTCATGCGGATCGCGCTCGGGCAGCAGCCGGGCCAGCGCCGCCAGATGCGTGACACCATAGACCGCATGCGACGAGCCGAGCAGCGTCGCCGCGCGCAGCCGCGTGCCTTCCAGCGCATACATGCCGAGATGCTCGTCGAGCCGCGCCCGCCACACCGCGGTGACGCTGTTGCCGGGCTGCAGCAGCGGCCGCATCCGCGAGCTGGCGCCGCCGCGCACCAGGCCGAGATGGCGGCCGTGCTCGCGCGTCAACAGCTCGACGATGGCGGAGGATTCGCCATGCCGCCGCACGCCCAGCACGATGCCTTCGTCGGTCCATTCCATGCGCGGAGTCTAGCAGGATTCCGCGGATGAACGCAGCTTTCCGCACGCGTCATTCGCTACGCGTTGAACCAGCCCCGCGCGTCACCGGTGAAGGAATAATACAGCCCGGCCGTGGTCAGGATGCACGACACCACCTCGATGGCGCTGTCGATCTCCATGCCCCTTGCGCCGATGACCTGCAGCAGGGACATCACCGACAAGACGAGCACTGCGAGCAGCGCCCAGCGCGGCCAGTTCTTGCGGTGCTGCGCGGCAAGCCGGACGAAATACATCAGGAGCAGGATCATGCAGCCGGCCGTCAGGGTCTCACCCATGATCACCTGCTCGGTCTTCAGGACGGTCGGCGTGCGGTCCTGGAACGCCACCGACAGCGCATCCAGCGTCAGCGACATATAGAGCAGAACCTCAAACCACAGCACATTTCTGGGCACGTTCATGCAAGCGTCGACTCTTATTCCTTGGGGAATTCCAGTCCCATTTCCTTGTAGCGGTCGGGATCGTCACCCCAGTTCTCGCGCACCTTGACGAACAGGAACAGATGCACGGGGACGCCCATGATCTCGGCGATCTCGGCACGCGCCTGCGCGCCGATCGACTTGATGGTGGCGCCGCCCTTGCCGAGCACGATCTTGCGCTGGCTCTCGCGCTCGACAAAAATCGTCTGCTCGATGCGGATCGACTTGTCCTTGCGGTCGGTCCAGCTGTCGGTCTCGACCGTCGACTGGTACGGCAGTTCCTGATGCAGATGGCTGTAGATCTTCTCGCGCGTGATCTCGGCCGCCAGATGCCGCATCGGCGCATCCGACATCTGGTCCTCGGGATAGAGGAACGGCCCTGCGGGCACCAGCTTGGCCAGCGTCTGGCGCAAATCCGCAACGCCGTCGCCGGACAGCGCCGAAATCATGAAGGTGTGCTCGAAGCGCATCCGCTCGTTGGCGGCCTGCGCCAGCGCCAGCAGCTTCTCGCGCTGAACGAGATCGACCTTGTTGAGCACCAGGATCTTCGGATGGGCGACGGTTTCGAGCTTGGTCAGGATCGCGTTGGCCTCTTCGTCGAGGCCCGACTTCGCATCGAGCAGCACGCAGACGAGATCGGCGTCGTGCGCGCCGCTCCAGGCGGTCGATACCATGGCGCGATCCAGCCGGCGCCGCGGCGCGAAGATGCCGGGCGTGTCGACAAGGATGATCTGCGCGTTGCCTTCGATCACGATGCCGCGGATCAGCGCGCGCGTGGTCTGCACCTTGCGCGAGACGATCGTGACCTTGGAGCCCACCAGCGCGTTGACCAGCGTCGACTTGCCGACATTGGGCGCACCGATCAGCGCGACGAAGCCACAGCGCGTCGCGTCCCCTTGCCCTTTGGCCTCGTCAGTCATTGGTGCCGACGCCTTCGCGCTCGATCATCGCGGATGCCGCCGCCTTCTCGGCCGCGCGCTTGTTGCCGCCGAGGCCCTCGGCGGAGGCCAGGCCCGGCAGGTCGACCGCAACGCGGAATTGTGGATCGTGATGCGGGCCGGTGCGTTCGACCTCGCGATAGACCGGCGTCGGCAGCCCCTTGCCCTGTGCCCATTCCTGCAACACGGTCTTGGGATCGCGCAGCGGCCGGCGCAGCTTGTGCATCCGTTCGGTCCAGTTGCGCTCGACGAACTGGCGTGCGGCATCATAGCCGCCGTCGAGAAAGATCGCCCCGATCACCGCTTCGCAGATATCGCCGAGCACGGACTTGCGCAGCCGGGCGCCCTCGACCGCCTTCACCATGCCGAGCTTGATGTCCTCGAGCAGCCCGAGCGCCTTGGCGACGTCGGCGCAGCTCTCCTTGCGCACGAGGTCGGCGAGCCGCTTCGACAATTCGCCCTCGTCGGCCTTGGGGAACGACCGGAACAGCATGTCCGATACGATCAGCCCGAGCACGTGGTCGCCGAGGAACTCCAGCCGCTGGTAGCTGTCGGCGCGGTTGCGGGTGGCGGGCTTCAGCGCGGACACGTGGGTGAACGCAGTGGTCAGCAGCGCGGGATCCTGGAACGTGTACCCGATCCGCGCCTCGGTGCCCGCGATCGCGGCCTTCTCCTCAGCGGCCTTGACCGCCTTGCTGCGCCGCTTCTTCGGCGCGGCTGTGCTGTCGGCGGCAGGCGTCTGGCTCGGCTCGCCGGTCGGCGCAGGATCGTTGATGGATGCGGTATCGTCGTTCATCGCACGATAGAGAATAGGCGATTCCACCGCACGGCAAGCGGCCAGCGCCAGATCATCCAGGCCTGCTCGCCCTCGGCGATCGAGAAGAAGATCATCTGGGCTCGCCCGATGATGTTCTCGAACGGCACGTAGCCGACCTGCGACAGGAAGCGGCTGTCGGTGGAGTTGTCGCGGTTGTCGCCCATCATGAAGAAATGCCCGGGCGGAACGGTGTAGACGATGGTGTTGTCCATGTAGCTGTTGTCGGTGCAGTCGAGCGTTTCATAGCTGACGCCGTTCGGCAGCGTCTCCTTCCAGCGCTTGACGCGGGCGGTCGCATCCGCCGAGCCGCAGGGATCCTCGCCGACGAAGTCGCTCAGCCGCTCCCGCTTGATCGGCTCATCGTTGATGTAGAGCAGCCCGCTCTTGACCTCGATGCGGTCGCCGGGCAGCCCGATGACGCGCTTGATGTAGTCGGTGGAGTCATCCCGCGGCAGCCGAAACACCACGATGTCACCGCGGTTCGGCTCCGAACCGAAGATGCGGCCCGAGAAAATGTTCGGCGAGAACGGGATCGAATAGTGGCTGTAGCCATAGGAATATTTCGAGACGAACAGGTAGTCGCCGACCAGGAGCGTCGCCTTCATCGACCCGGAGGGGATGTTGAACGGCTGGAACAGGAAGGTGCGGATGACGAGCGCGATCAGAAGAGCATGGATGACGACGCGGATGGTCTCGCCCAAGCCGCTTTCAGATTTGGTCCCGGTGGTCACGCTCATTGCTTTCCCAATTCCCGTGGACTGATGTCCACGCGGTGGCAGAACGTTCTCTTCGCGCGAAGCGTTCGGCCTTCGCGTGAGGAAAATGGCCTTGATTCTGATCTTGAGGGCAAATTCCGGCCTAAACCCGGAATCAGCGTCTCGCTCGATATAACCCTGCGGCGTTTTAGACGGTTGTTCGCAGGGGCGCAATCAATCGCCGCCTCAAAACTTCGCAATTCATTGAAATATCAATGATTTTTTAGTTTGCTGAAGTTTTCCGGCAGAATCCGGCACCGCGGGATCATCTGGCGGGGGCAACCGCCGAAATTATGACGAAGGCCTGGGCCAACGGCCAATCGTCGGTGATCGAAAGGTCGATCTGCGCCTGCATGCCCTCGGGCGTCAGTTCCTGCAGCCGGGCCAGCGCCCCGCCGGTCAGCCGCATCGACGGCCGCCCGCCCGGCAGGTTCACGACGCCCATGTCCTTCCACCACACCCCGCGCCGGATACCGGTGCCGAGCGCCTTGGAGCAAGCTTCCTTGGCGGCAAAGCGCTTGGCGTAGGTTGCGACCACCATCTTCTCGTTGTTGGCGCGGCGCATCGCCTTGGCGCGCTCGGCGTCGGTGAAGATGCGATCGAGGAATCGCTCGCCATGGCGCTCGATCACCTTGGCCACCCGGGTGATGTCGATCAGGTCGGAGCCGATGCCGATGATCATGCGCTGACGCCACCCTGCGCCCTGGCGCGGCCGCGGTCCATCGCCGCACGCATCTCACGCACCGTCCCGGCGATGCCGACGAACAGTGCCTCGCCCATCATGAAATAACCGATGTTCAACTCCCGGATTTCGGGCAGCGCGGAAATCGTCTCCGCGGTGTCATAGTCGAGCCCGTGGCCGGCATGGACCTCGAGCCCGGCCGCCTGCGCGAGCCTGGCGCCGGCGACGATGCGCTTCCATTCGGCCTCCGCCTTGTCCTTGTGACCGTCGACCACGGCGTCGCACCAGCCGCCGGTGTGGATCTCGATCACGGGCGCCTTCAGCTTCGCGGCCATCTCGATCTGCCTGGGATCGGCGGCAATGAACAGCGAGACGCGGATGCCGGCGTCACCCAGCCGCGCGATGAACGGCGCCAGCGCGTTGTGCTGGCCGACGACGTCGAGGCCGCCTTCGGTGGTGAGCTCCTGGCGCCGTTCCGGCACCAGGCAAACCGCGTGCGGCTTGGTGGCGAGCGAGATCCGCAACATGTCATCGGTCGCCGCCATCTCGAAATTCAACGGCTTGGAGATCTCGGCCTTGAGCCGCGCCATGTCCTCATCGCGGATGTGGCGGCGATCCTCGCGCAAATGCGCGGTGATGCCGTCGGCGCCGGCCGCGATCGCGGCAAGCGCCAGCCGCACCGGATCGGGCCGCGCTCCGGCCCGGGCGTTGCGCAGAGTGGCGACGTGATCAACATTGATACCGAGACGCAGCGGCGGAGTTTTGGACATCTCTTTGACCTGCAATCTAGCCCGTCATGCGCGGGCTTGACCCGCGCATCCATCCTTTTGGAAAGATGGGTTGCCGGGTCAAGCCCGGCAACGACGAGACGTTACCCATTGACGCGCTCGACCCGAGCGACGACGGCCTTGGCGCGCAACTGGGCGATGATAGCGCTGAGATGCTTGAGGTCATAGACCTCAAGATCGATGGTCAGCTCCGTGAAATCAGGCGATTGGCGCGACATGTGGATGTTGTCGATATTGCCGTCGTGCTCGGCGATCACGGTCGCGATCTGGGCGAGGCTGCCGGGCTCGTTGACATTATGGACCAGGATGCGGGCCGGGAAACGCTGCGGCATGGTCTCGTCGATATCCCAGCGCACGTCGAGCCAGCGCTCCGGCTCCTCTTCGAAATCCTTCAGCGCCGGCGACTGGATCGGATAGATCGTGATCCCCTCGCCCGGCGTGACGATGCCGACGATCCGATCGCCCGGCACCGCACCGCCGTTCGGCGCGAACTTCACCGGCAGGTCGGAATTGATGCCGCGCACCGGGATCACCGAGGTGGCGCGCGCCGGATGCGGAGGGTTCTGCGTCTTCAGCTTGGCGGCGAGACCCTTCTTGGCGCCATAGCGCACCAGCCGCTCTTCCTTGTAATCGGGATACATCGCGCGCGCGACGTCGGAGGCCTTGATCTCGCCGCGCCCGACCGAGGCCATCACGTCCTCGATCGAGCCGCGCGCGAGCCGCGGCAACGCGCCCTTCAGCTTGTCGTCGGCGTATTCGATCTTGGCGCGGGCAAACAGGCGGTCGACGATGCGGCGGCCGAGGCCGGCATATTGGTCGCGCACCGCGTCGCGGGTGGCACGGCGGATCGCGGCCCGCGCCTTGCCGGTGCGGGCGAGCGCTTCCCAGGCCGACGGCGGCGCCGACTGCGCCTTCGAGGTCAGCACCTCGACCTCGTCGCCGTTCTGCAGCTCGGAGGACAGCGGCGCGAACTTGCCGTTGATCTTGCAGCCGACCGCGCTGTTGCCGACGCCGGTGTGCACGGCATAGGCGAAATCGATCACGTTGGCGTTGCGCGGCAGCGCGATCAGCTTGCCCTTCGG
Organism: Bradyrhizobium sp. BRP56; assembly: GCF_020194035.1. Classification (NCBI taxonomy): domain Bacteria; kingdom Pseudomonadati; phylum Pseudomonadota; class Alphaproteobacteria; order Hyphomicrobiales; family Nitrobacteraceae; genus Bradyrhizobium; species Bradyrhizobium sp. BRP56. The sequence goes on along the minus strand of NZ_JADYVV010000002.1, from coordinate 99,249 downwards.
CGTGAAGCAGAACACCTGGTCGTGGAACAACTCGAGCTTGGTGTGCTCGAGGAATTCTTCCGGATTGGCGCTTTCCGAGAGGATGCCGATGGTGTGGCGCAGCCAGGCGAAGGCGTTGGACTCATGCTTCAGCCGTTCGTGCGGCGAGCCCGCGCCTTCCTTGTAGAAGGCATGCGCGGCGATACCGAACTCGGCGATCTGGTTCATGTCCTCGGTGCGGATCTGCAGCTCGACGCGCTGCTTGCCCGGCCCGATCACCGTGGTGTGGATCGAGCGGTAGTCGTTCTGCTTCGGGGTCGAGATGTAGTCCTTGAAGCGGCCCGGCACCACCGGCCAGGTGGTGTGGACGATGCCGAGCGCGCGGTAGCAGGCGCCGACATCGTCGAGGATGATGCGGAAGCCGTAGATATCGGACAGCTGCTCGAAGCCGACCGACTTGCGCTCCATCTTGGTCCAGATCGAAAACGGCTGCTTGCGGCGGCCGAATACCCGCGCGGTGATGCCGTTCTTCTGCAGGTTCTTGGAGAGCTGGGTTTCGATCTCGCCGATCAAATTGCGGTTGCGCTCGGCCAGCGAGTCGAGCCGCTGCTTGACCACCGCATAGGCCTCTGGATCGAGCACGAAGAACGACAGGTCCTCGAGTTCCTCGCGCATCTCGTGCATACCCATGCGACCGGCCAGCGGCGCATAGATATCCAGCGTCTCCTCGGCGATGCGGCGGCGCGAGGCCGGCGGCACGAATTCCAGCGTGCGCATGTTGTGCAGCCGGTCGGCGAGCTTGATCAGCAGCACGCGGACGTCGTCGGCGATCGCAAGCAGCAGCTTGCGCAAATTCTCGGCCTGCTTGGCCTCGCGCGACACTAGTTCCAGCCGCTTCAGCTTGGTCAGGCCTTCGACCAGCGCGCCGATCTCGTGGCCGAACACATTGTCGATCTCGGCCCGCGTCGCCTCGGTATCCTCGATCGTGTCGTGCAGCAGCGCCGCCACGATCGTGGCGTCGTCGAGCTTGAGGTTGGTGAGGATCGCGGCGACCTCGAGCGGATGCGAGAAATAGGGATCGCCGGAGGCACGGGTCTGCGTGCCGTGCGCCTTCATGGCGTAGACATAGGCGCGGTTGAGCAGGTCTTCGTTGGTGTCAGGGTTGTAGGAGCGGACGCGCTCGACAAGGTCATATTGTCGCATCATTCGCGTCCGCGGCTTGGCCGGCCTCTCCGCCGTGGACGACGTCGGCGCCACCGCGACCGTTTCGGTTGCAGCCTGCATCTGGATGGAACTGCGGCGTCGATACGCCATGAACTCGCTGCCTCTCGCGCGGGACCGGAACGTCCCACCTTTCCTCAATCTAGTGCGCTTTCCAATGAAGCAGCACCCCGCGCGGGCCCTGGAACCATTCAATTTCCCGCGTCCGCATAGGACGCACCGTAACAGCAAAATTGTCAACAAAAGCAAAGGCCCGGAGCAATGTCCGGGCCTTCGGCAAATCTGTTCGAAACGACGGCGAGCTTACTCGTCTTCCTCGGGCTGCTCCTCCGGGGGCGCCAGACCCTCGAGGCCCTTCAGCAGCTCTTCCTCGGTCATCCGCTCGACCGCGACCTCGGTGTCGTCGGCGTCGACGCTGGCACCGGCGGAACCGATCAGCGGCACGGTGTCGGGCTCGGGCTCGTCGACCTCGACGAACTTCTGCAGGGAGTGCACGAGTTCCTCTTTCAGGTCTTCCGGCGAGATCGTCGAATCGGCAATCTCGCGCAGCGAGACGACCGGATTCTTGTCGTTGTCGCGATCAACCGTGAGTTGCGATCCCGACGAGATCATCCGGGCGCGATGCGCGGCCAACAGGACGAGGTCGAAACGATTGTCGACCTTGTCAATGCAATCTTCGACGGTGACGCGAGCCATCTCGAGGCGCTCCGTGGTAAAAGGGACCGAACATGTAGGTTATGAGGGTTAGTTATAGGCCTAGCCCCGGTTTCGCAAGGTAAAATTTGTGATTTGCCTTCCGAACAGGCTCTGATAACCCGGTCTGACGGGGGCCAGAAGGGCCGGAGCGTCTGACGACATGGCCAGGTTGCTGTCCCAGGCGAGTAAATCTCTTCATTGCAATGTCAAGGGTCTAGGCTTTTTGCCCTCGCCTCACCATAATTGCGGTGGTGACTGTCGTGGGGAAAGATTCACAGAACTTTAGGCAGCAACGCCGGAAATTGCGCGCGGTTGATCACCGCCGCGCTAAGAACACTAACAACCACGCGAGAACACTTTGATGTCGTCACCTGTTTCCAACAAGATCGCGCTCTTCATCGACGGAGCGAATCTTTACGCCACCGCAAAGACGCTGGGCTTCGACATCGACTACAAGCGCCTCCTCAAGGAGTTCCAGAGTCGCGGCACCCTGCTCCGTGCGTTCTACTACACGGCGATCATCGAGGATCAGGAGTATTCGTCGATCCGCCCGTTGATCGACTGGCTCGATTACAACGGCTACACCGTCGTCACCAAGGCGACCAAGGAATTCATCGACGCCAGCGGCCGCCGCAAGGTGAAGGGCAACATGGACATCGAGCTCGCCGTCGATGCCATGGAACTCGCCGAGCACATCGATCAGATGATTCTGTTTTCCGGCGATGGCGACTTCCGTTCGCTGGTGGAAGCAGTGCAGCGCCGCGGCGTTCGCGTCACGGTCATCTCCACCATCGCCAGCCAGCCGCCGATGATCGCCGACGAGCTGCGCCGCCAGGCCGACGTCTTCACCGACCTTGTCGAGTTGCAATCCAAGCTTGGCCGTGATCCGTCCGAACGCCCGGCCCCGCGCGAACCGCGTCACCACTCCCCGCAATTCCTGCAGCGCGCGACCACCATGGCCCCACGGGGAGCCGATGACGATTTCGACGAGTAATCTCGTCGCTGCTGCTACGCGCCCCGACAGCAACTGTCAGCTTTGTGTCAGGCTGGCCGACTTCCGCGCGCAGGCGCGCGCACTGCATCCGGACTGGTTCAACTCGCCGGTGGAATCGTTCGGCGATCCGAATGCGCGGTTGTTGATCGTGGGCCTCGCGCCGGGCATGCAGGGCGCCAACCGCACCGGCCGTCCCTTCACCGGCGACTACGCCGGTGATCTGCTCTACGCGACCTTGCTCGAATATGGTTTTGCCAGCGGCGTCTATCAGGCGCGGCCGGACGACGGCCTGAAGCTGGTCGACGCCCGGATCAGCAATGCGGTGCGCTGCGTGCCGCCGCAGAACAAGCCGCTGCCGGCCGAGATCAACACCTGCCGGCAATTCCTCCGCGCCACCATCGCCACGATGCCGAAGCTGCGCGCGATCGTGCTGCTCGGACGAATCGCCCACGAATCGACTCTCAAGGCATTGGATGTTCGCTTGGCGGCCGCGCCCTTTGTGCACGGTGCCGTGCATAGCGCGGGCAAATTCAAGCTCTACGACAGCTACCATTGCTCGCGCTACAACACGAACACCGGCGTGTTGACGACCGATATGTTCCGCAAGGTGTTCGCGACCGTGCGCAAGGAGCTCGGCTAGCGCCCCTTCCGGTATCCGCTTAGCGAACCGCTATCCAAAGTCTGCAAATGCTACAGGACGCTCGCGCGACTTCGGAATAATAGAAAATATCCCTGAGTTGCCCGACGTGTCAAGTTGCCTGGGTGAACGCCGGCCGCCGCCGGCTACTTTGCATGGGGTTGTTCTCGATATTTTGGCAGCGCCCCCTGCGACGCCCCTATGACTTCTCTAGTCCGTCGGCGGATTGGCCTTCAGCCATTCCAGCACGTCTCCGGCGTTCCGGTCGGGCGGGAACACCGGATAGAACACGTGGCTGATGCGCGTGTCGTCGATGATCAGCGCGAGCCGCTTGATCAGCGTCAGCCCCGCCACCGACATCGTCGGCAACTTCAGCGTGTGCGTCAGTTCCAGTGCTTCGTCGGACAGCACCGGGAACGGCAGATGCAGCCGCGATGCCATCTCGGTCTGGTACGCATTGCTTTGCGTCGACAGCCCGAACACCTGGGCAGCGCCGGCCGCCTTCAGCTCGGCGAACAGGTCGCGGAACGCGCAGGTCTGCGGCGTGCAGCCGCGGGCGCCCGGGATCATGTCCCAATCGTCGACCAGCCCGATCTTGCCGGGCTCGCCGGTTCGCGGATAGGCAAACACCACGGTGCGGCCCTTGAGCGCCGACAGCGCCACCGCGGTGTCGTCGGTGGCGCGCAGCCTGACCGGCGGGATCGTCATGCCGGTCAGATGCGCCGCACCGCCGTCATCCGTGGGCGCCGGGATCTTGCTCCAGTCGACGTCAGTGAGGCTGCTTTGGCTCATCGGACCCTCTCCATCCGCCGTCATCGCAATGACGCCGTTCCGCACCGTGCTATCCCCGCGCCCGCATCAGGCGGCCCTTCTCGCGGCTCCAGTCGCGCTTCTTCTCGGTCTCGCGCTTGTCGTGCAGCTTCTTGCCCTTGGCGACCGCAAGCAGCAGTTTGGCACGGCCGCGCTCGTTGAAATACAGCTTCAGCGGAATGAGCGTCATGCCCTCGCGGTCGACCGCGCCGAGCAGCTTGTTGATCTGCTTGCGATGCAGCAGCAGCTTCCGCGGCCGCTTCGGCTCGTGGTTGAAGCGGTTGGCCTGCAGATATTCAGGAATATTGGCGTTGATCAGCCAGATCTCGCCGTTCTTGGAATCCGCATAGGATTCCGCGATCGTGCTCTTGCCGTTGCGGATTGATTTCACCTCGGTGCCGGTCAGCGAAATGCCGGCCTCGATCGTGTCCTCGATTGCGTAGTTGAAGCGGGCCTTTCGGTTTTCGGCAACAACCTTGATCGGGCGTTCGTTCTTCTCGGCCACTTTAGCTCTTCTTGAGGAGGTCGCGGATTTCCGTCAGTAGCACGACTTCGTCGGACGGCTTCGGCGGTTCGGCGGGCTTGGCCTCATCCTTGCGTTTGAACTGATTCATGAAGCGGACGACCATGAACAGCACGAAGGCGACGATCAGGAAGTTGAGCGTCAGCGTCAGGAAGCTGCCCCATGCCAGCACCGCGCCCTGCTTCTTGGCGTCGGCGAGGTTGGTCGCGTTCACGGCCTTGGAAAGCCCGGTGAAATAGTTGGAGAAGTCGAGTCCGCCCGTGATCGCGCCGATGATCGGCATGATGATGTCGCCGACCAGCGAGGTGACGATCGCGCCGAAGGCCGCACCGATGATGACGGCGACGGCGAGGTCGACGACATTGCCCTTCATGGCGAATTCGCGGAATTCCTTCAGCATGCCCATCCCCTTCTGCTCGACGTTGCGCACGGCACTGTTCACGGCGGTCGCGGTCCGGCTTAGTTGATCAGGCCGGCGTGGACCATCGCGCTGCGGACCGCCTGGCGGGTCGCTTCGGTGACCGGCACCATCGGCAGGCGCAGCTTCTCGTCCAGCTTGCCGAGCAGGGACATCGCGTACTTCACCGGCGCCGGATTGCTCTCGATGAACAGGTTGGTGTGCAGCGGCATCAGCTTGTCATGGATCTTCAGTGCCGTGGTGACGTCGCCCTTCTGCCAGGCGGTCTGGAACTCCGAGCACAGCCGCGGCGCGACGTTCGAGGTCACGGAGATGCAGCCATGGCCGCCATGGGCCATGTAGCCGATGATGGTGGCGTCCTCGCCGGAGAGCTGGTTGAAATCCTCGCCCATCGCGGCGCGCTGCTGCGAGACCCGCACCATGCTCGCGGTGGCGTCCTTGACGCCGGCGATGTTCTTCAGCTCGAACAGCCGCTTCATGGTGTCGACCGACATGTCGATCACCGAGCGCGGCGGGATGTTGTAGATGATGATCGGGATGCCGATCGCATCGTTGATCGCCTTGAAGTGCTGGTACATGCCTTCCTGGGTCGGCTTGTTGTAGTACGGCGTCACGACCAGCACCGCGGTGGCGCCGGCCTTCTCGGCGTGCTCGGCGAGCTCGATCGCCTCCTTGGTCGAATTCGAGCCGGCGCCGGCGATCACGGGCACCCGCCCCTTGGCCTCCTCGATGCACCACTCGACCACCCGCTTGTGCTCGTCATGGCTCAGCGTCGGGCTCTCGCCTGTGGTGCCGACCGGCACCAGGCCGTGGGTGCCCTCGGCGATCTGCCAGTTCACAAGGCCGCGGAAGGCGACTTCGTCCACCGAGCCGTTTTTGAAGGGCGTCACCAAGGCAGTGAATGATCCCCGGAATTTTGTCTTGGCTGCCATGGACTTCCTCCAAACGCTTCAGGCTAAAGGCTAGGTCGACGGACCTTTGTTGTTGGCGTGCTTCACGTCCGTGCGACCGGCACCCGGTTGATGCGAAACGCCATGAAAGGCAATTCATATCGGGTCTGGCCGACAGGCGAAAGGGCCGTACCGTACCTATTCCCAACGGTAATCTGCGGCGCGCGAAATCGTTTCCAGCCGCGATTTTGCCGTTGTGCTGGCGCAAACAGCCGCACCGGCAGGCTTCTTAGTATTTTGTGTACGTTTTCAATCAAATAAGAACCCATGGCCCAAACGACCAGATGATTCGGGGCCGCAGAGGACTTCTGTGATCCGTTCCGTTCGTGCAGGCACATTGCGGTCGACGGCGCTGGCGACGAGCCTGGCGCTCGTTGTTGGCCTTGCCGCCATCACGGCAGATGCCTGGGCCGCCGAGGATGCTCCAACCGCGAAGCCGGCTGCCCAAGACGCGGCTTCCAAGGGCGCCGCCTCCAAGACCACGCCGAAGTCCACGGCTCCGAAGGCGGCGGCTTCAAAGCCAGCGGCAATCAAACCCGGCGCTGCCAAGACTGACGCTGCCAAGACCAGCGCTGAAAAGACTGAAACTCACAAGACCGAGGCTCACAAGACAACGTCGCCCAAGCCCGGTGCGGTCAAGACAGACGGAGCCAAGGCAGCTCCTGCCAAGACCGAAGCTCACAAGGCAACGGCTCCGAAGACAACGGAATCCAAGGGCGCCACGTCAAAGACCACCGCGTCAAAGCCCGCCTCTCCGGTTGCAACCGGAACTGTATCGAACAGGTCGGTGCCCGCGCCCGCACTGGTTCCGGCAACCCGCCAGCATGCCGCGCCGATCGCGCGCAAGCCGGTGCTGCCTGCGGCCGTGGCCGCGACATCCTCGACGTCGCACTCGGACAAGGAAGCGCTTGCAAGCGTCGTCGAGCTGCTGCGCAAGCGCAAGCCGGCGGACGCCACCGAGGCCGAGGCCTCGATCTCAGATCCGGTCGCGCGCAAGCTTGCCGAATGGCTGATCCTGCGCAGCGAGGACAACGGCGCCTCGGTCGAGCGCTACCGCGCCTTCCTCGATGCCAATCCGAGCTGGCCGTCGCAGACCTTCCTGCGTCGCCGCATCGAGGCTTCGCTGTGGGACGACCACCGCGACGACTCCGCGGTCTGGGCCTGGTTCCAGAATGAATCGCCGGTCTCGGCCAAGGGCCGGCTCGCGCTCGCCAAGGTGATGATCGGACGCGGCGACCGCGGCAATGCCGAGCGCCTGGTCCGCGAGGCCTGGCGCAACGACGGAATGAGCGAGGATACCGAAAACACCGCGCTCGAGCTGTTCGGCTCCTTCCTGACTGCCGGCGACCACAAGGCACGCATGGACACCATGCTGTACGGCACCGACAACGAGGCCGCCGGCATGCGCGAAGCCAAGCGCCTTGGCTCCGGCTACGTGGCGCTCGCGAAGGCACGCATCGCCGCCACCCGCAAGGGTTCGAACCTGCGCGCGCTGCTGGAAGCCGTGCCGAGCGAGCTCTCCGGTGACACCGGCTACTTGTTCGCCAAGATTCAGTTGCTCCGCCGCGAGGAGAAATTCTCCGAAGCCGCGCGGCTGATGCTGAGCGCACCGAAGGAAGCTTCCCGCCTCTACAATGTCGACGAATGGTGGATCGAGCGCCGGCTGCTGGCGCGCAAGATGATCGACACCAACGAGTTTCGCACCGCCTATCTGATCGCGCGCGACGCGGCGCTGCCGGCCCGCGACATCTACAAGACCGAGCAGGAATTCACCTCGGGCTGGATCGCGCTGCGCTTCCTCAACGATCCCGCCCTCGCCGCCCAGCATTTCGCGCGGATCGGCGTCGGCAGCGCCAACCCAACCGCGCTGGCGCGTGCCGGCTATTGGCAGGGCCGCGCCGCCGAGGCCGCCGGCCGCGGCCAGGAGGCGCGCGCCGCCTACGGACGCGCTGCCGAGCAGTCCACCAGTTATTACGGCCAGCTCGCGCGCGCCAAGCTCGGCCTGCCGCAGATCGAGCTGAACAGCGCGCCGCGCGGCCGCGGCGCCGAGCGGCTGGAGATCGTGCGTGCGGTGGCGCTGCTCTACGAAATCGACGCGCGCGAGCTCGCGATCCCGATCTTCGGCGACATGGGCGACAATGGCGATCCGGAGGCCCTTGCCGGCCTCGGCGAGCTCACCGCGCGCCACGGCGATGCCCGCGGCATGCTGCTGATGGGCAAGGCCGCGCTCAACCGCGGACTGCCGTTCGACCACTACGCCTATCCGGTGAACGGCATCCCCTCGTTCCGCCAGGTCGGGCCGGAGGTCGAGCAGAGCGTCGTCTACGCGATCGCGCGCCAGGAGAGCGCGTTCAATCCTGCGGTGGTGTCACCGGCCCAGGCCTACGGCCTGATGCAGGTGACGCCGGACGCCGGACGTTACGTCTGCAAGCGCGCCGGCATCGGCTTCGACCTCAACCGGATGAAGACCGATCCGGTCTACAACGCGATGCTCGGCGCCGCCGAGCTCGGCGGCCTGCTCGAGGATTATCGCGGCTCCTACATCCTGACCTTCGCCGCCTACAATGCCGGCCGCGGCAGCGTGCGGAAGTGGATCGAGCGCTATGGCGATCCGCGCGATCCCAAGGTCGACGCGGTCGACTGGGTCGAGCTGATTCCGTTCTCGGAGACGCGGAACTACGTCCAGCGGATCATGGAAAACCTGCAGGTCTATCGCGCCCGGTTCGGCGGCGGCACCAAATTGCAGATCGAGGCCGATTTGCGACGCGGCGCCAGCGTGGAATGAGCCGGCGCAACCGGTTTTCAACAGGCTCGGCGACCGCAGCTTCCAGCCTCGACCAAAAATCCAGCTAATCTATTGTTATATCTTGCATTTTAAGCAACCGCGCGCTCCGATACGAGCCGATCGGCGCGGTTTATAAAGGCTTGGGGACGGCCGGCGGCCGAGCTGCCCTCAAATCACCTTGGCGCAATCTGAATCTGCCGCTTGCGGCTCAGCGCCCTCTCGGGCATATCGGCGCCATTGGAGACGTGGCCGAGTGGCTGAAGGCGGCGGTTTGCTAAACCGTTATAGGCTTGTAAAGGCCTATCGAGGGTTCGAATCCCTCCGTCTCCGCCAGCCAACTATTTGTCCAGGCCGGAGACATGGGTAACAGGTCGTACCTAAGACATGGGTGACAGCCTCGTGCGAGAGCGTGGTCAAATTCATCTCTCAGAATCGAGCCGATTTTCCGAAACTTGAGACGGCGATCAGTTCGACCGTTACTGCAAATATGACCAAGGCTGGATAAAGAAGCGCCGCCGGGACAATGCCATTTCGAGCCCGGCGGCGTACTTTTGGCGTGCTGAACGGCGCTCCCTTAAAGTTCAATCTCGATCGCCATGTTCGCGCGCACAAGGGTGGTCAAGCCCGCTTTCAATCTCTTCGCTTGCCAGGTCTGGAAAGCTGGATCGGCGTTTAGCTTGTCAACCGCCGCGCCATAAGCCGAAAACGTCTCAAAATTTACTGAGAAAACGAAATTGCCGGCTTCACCGACGGCGACAGACCAGAACCTTGGTTTGCCACCATGCTTGCGCCAAAGCCCGGCACTCTCCTTTGCCAATTCCAGTATTCCTGCGAGGTCACCGCCTGGATTCGGCTTGACCACGTACTGCACGACTACTGCCATGCTACCCTCCATTGAAATTACAGGAGGAGCGCATGCGAGGCTGTTTTTCGGTCGTTGGGTTTGATCTAGGTCAAGCAATCCAGCGACGCGGCATGGGTACTTAGCCGCCCCGGCGCGAACCGCGATGGCATAGTGCCTGCACTTTTGACCGTGCTGGGGATTTCAGTGTCCCAGTTCAGGAAGGAAACGCCGCCGGGCGTGTATTTTTGAGACCGGCGGCGTACTTTTTGGGGATTCGACCAGATCCAGTCGGTTGCCCAGCCGGGCAGACGATCCGGAAGCGGCCTATCGAGCAGGCCAGCGACCAACACGGCGAGCGCCGCACCTTTGATGGCGCCCGCGCCTGATGGCGCCTTCGCCGTACTCGACGTCGCTCCATTCGAAATGGAGGACCGCCGAGGCAAATCGCCCGTATTCTCTCCAAAACGGTGTTGGCGTGCGACGCGCCGACTGTGACTTCGAAAGTATTTTCCAGAGCTCTTGTTCGTCCGGTCTTGTCCCCAAGCCACAGAAAAAGCGGCCCTTTACCCTCTCATGAGCGGCGGTCCTAAGAGGGTCGTCGTGGAGGAATGCCGGCATTGGCCCCTGGCCTGGACCGGTTGTCACCTCCGCGTGAATGAAACATCATTCCCGGCGCCGCGAAGCGAGCACGCAACAAACCGCGCCCACTATCCCCGCATTGTTTATTTCACCTGAACATTTCCGGGGTAACGCCATGCAGCAACACAGTGGCATCCACTTCCAGGATACCGACCAGGTTCTGCGTAACGCCCAGCTTCGCCGATCCGCCGACTTAGGTCCCTGGTTACGGCAGCGCTTCTCATCCAAGGCAGGCAGGCTCGTGGTCGCAACTTCGCTGGCTTGCATGGTTGTTGTGCTGGCGATCGCTGCTGCCCCGCGGCCGGTCTCGAGCGCTGCGCTTGGCAGCGAGTGGCAATGTAGCAAGGCTGCGTTTGTCCTGACGACCTGCCGTCAAGCCGACCCTGCCCGTTCATAGCAAGCAGCCGCATTGGGGACGTACGGTAGCGACATCAATTGGCTCTGGTGAAACCATTTGTCCGGCGACTCCGTAACTGGAGCGCCGGCCTATTTCTTCCATTTTGGCACTACGGGCCGGCTGGGGCCGTTCGGTCTTTCCCAGTCACGAACGGCCCCACTTTTAGGCCCATCCATGAACCGCGTCAGCTTTCCCTCGGCTTGGTTATTTGGCATCAAATGATCAAGGCGCCCGCGCGAAGAATCCGTCGGCCGGTCGAGCTCGAGCTGAAGGCGAAGAAATAGATGGATGGCCCAAGTCGCGGTCTCAGGTCAGCGATCTGTTTCGCGCTGGTTCTCGTTCTGCCTGCTGCGCAGACGCCGCCGACGCTGCATTCGCGGGACGAGTGGCGTGTGGTTGACAAGGAATGCCGCGACGTCTTGCCTGCACAGGCAAAGATACGGGCGTGTCTCAACCTGCTGAGCGATCGACGCCTCCCGACCGCTTATCTTGCGTCGATCACCGGCGAAATATCGAGCACCTTCCAAGGCTTGCGAGACTACGGCAACGCCATCAAGTACAAGAAGATCGAAATTGAACGTACCTCGGCGAGGCAACCTTCTTCGTCGGGTGACGCACTTCCTGCGAGTCTCGGTGCGATGTCTCTGCGTTACACGGAGCTCGGGACTCTCCAGGCGCTCAATCGCCAAACCAATTTCGGCAGTCAGTCGGATGAAGCACGTCGAGGCGCCACCGAGGAGCAAAACAGCTACAACCTTGCGCTTCAGTACAACCCAATGAACTACAGGGCATATCGATACCGGGCTGAAATTCGCAGCCAATTCTGCGACAGCGCGTCCGCCGCTCAAGACATGGAAGCAGCGGTCAGGTTTGCCGAACAGGCAGGAGATCAGGACGCCGCGCGAGACTACAAGCGCGTCACGCTAGGTGCTTGCGTTCCGGCGTGGCGGCGAGAATAGTCCGAGCCATCAGACTGTCGCCACCCGGCGGCACACGCCGCGCCGCACCGCCCCGACAGTATTCTTACGGACCCCCAACTGGCAGGGAACTTGCGATGTATCCGTGAGTAGTTCGGCGCCAGCTGTTCTCGGTGTGCCGAACTCAGACATTCGGAGCACGCAAATGAACATGCATCATCGTTTTGAGACAGCTGGCGGACGTAGCGGACGCGAGTCGACGGTCAGCAAGATGCTGTCCGATCTCGTCCTGGCCTGCCGGCAGATCGAAGCCGACATCGCGACCGAAGAAGCGCGCGTGGGAATTTATGACCGATCGGACGCGAGGTACCCGATTTTGGCAAGGTCGCTCAATGAGCGGCACGCCAATCTCAAGGGAACGATTGCCACGCTCGAAAAGCGTGTCGCCGAGAGATCTCAGCACAAGCTGGTGACCGACGCAGCATAGCTCGGTCCTTGACCAACTTCTTGCACGCGGGCAGAGCCATCGACGTAATGAAGCTCAGTGCGGCGGTGACGACGTCAGCCGCTGCCGCGGGTGGATGGATCGAGGTTTCGGTTCTCGCCGGGCGGGATCGGGCCAAAGCCCGGATATACGTACCGGTCCGGAGGCACGACCTGTTCACTTGGACGGATGATGAGGTGCTGTCGCACGCGACGATGATGCGCCGTTGCGGCGCCGGCAACCGAGCTCCACAGTATCACAAGCGGCAACGCCAAGGCCAAGGAAATAGGCAAGCATAGACGCAAGGCAACACGCATCGCGATCACTCCGTTTCACCGAACAGGTGATCGCCGAGCGTAGCGCTGTATTCTGCCTTGGCTTCTCACATGCGATCAAAACAGCGAGATCGGCGATCCGTCACTTCGTTATCGCGCACCGATCGCGGTCTTTAGCGGCCGCGGCAAGGCTTGCGCACAGGCGACACCGAGCAGCGCGAGGCCGCCGCCGATGACGTGGAATGGCCTGACCGGCTCGCCGAGCATCACGATCGCGGCCACAGCGGTCAGCACCGGCAAGAGATTCATGAAGATCGCGCAGCGGTTCGGGCCGAGCTGCGCGACGCCGCGGATCCAGAGGAACGGCAGCACGACCGAGGCGAGCGCGCCGGCATAGACGATCAGCGGCAAAGTCTCGGCGTTGACCTGACGCAGCGGCGCCGACGTCGCGAGGAAGGCGGGAAACATCACGGCCAGCGCGCACAGCGCTTGCATGTAGGTGGATTGCCATCCAGTGATCGGCAGATTCCAGCGTTTCAGCAGCACGCCGTACAGCGCATAGACGATCGCGGCCAGCAGCATCAGCGCGTCGCCCGCATGCACGCCGTTCTGCAATAACGACGACAAGTGGCCGCCGCTGACGAGATAGACGAGGCCCGCAAACGACAGCGGCGCGCCCCAGATCATGCCAAGCGTCGGCGGTTCGCCGAGCAGCGCGGCACTGAGGGCGACCGTCAACAGCGGCGTCAGCGCGGTGAAGACAGCCATGTTGGTCGCGGTGGTGGTTTCGGCCGCCAGATACGACAGGCTCTGGAACAGGCACATCGCAAGGAAGCCGAGGATCGCGAGCGGACCGAGATGCGGCCAGATCGCACGGCGATTGCGCCAGGCGCCGCGCGCCACAAACGGAGACATCAGCAGCACCGCGACCAGCAGGCGATAGAAGGTGATCGCCTGCGGACCGATCGTGTGCGCCGAGAGGCGAGAGACGATGACGTTGCCCGCCCACAGCACGATGGCAACGAAGGGATAGAGAAGTGCGACTTTCTGCTTGAACATGACCCGGCAGCGCGTTGGTGAAGGACACTCCAGCAACTACCTGTCGCCCTAACGTCCGTCTCACGCTAGAGTGACCCCACCTAGCGAGATTGGGACATTCGAGACGAAGACGTGTTGGACGAGCTGATCACACGGCACCTCGACTATCACGCCACGGCGCGGCCGATGGCGGCGATGGAGATCGACTATCCGAGCGGCGCGTCGACCGGCCTGCACGCGCATCCGCGCGGCCAGCTGCTCTATGCGATCGAGGGCGTGATGGTCGTGCGCTGCGCTGAAGGCACCTGGGTGGTGCCGCCCAACCGGGCGGTGTGGCTCGTGGCCGATCTCGCGCACGAGGTCCGGATGTGCGGCGCGGTCAAGATCCGCACCGTGTTCGTGGACGCCGACGCGGCTCCCAATCTGCCGCGGGCCAGCTGCGTGTTCGCGGTCTCGCCGCTGCTGCGCGAATTGTTCGTCGCCGCGATGCGCGTCCCGCTGGACTATGCGCCCGCGACCTCCGACGAGCGCCTGATGCGCGTGCTGCTCGACCAGCTGCGCGAAGTCGATGTGCTGCCGCTGCACCTGCCGATGCCGCGCGACGAAAGGCTCGCGCGGATCTGCGCCGCGCTGGTGGCCCACCCGAACGATGGCTCCACGGCGGAGCAATGGGCGCGCCGGCTGAAGCTGACGTCGAAGACCATCCATCGTCTGTTCGCCCGGGAAACCGGCATGACGTTCGGCGAATGGCGTCAGCAGGCCCGCCTGCTGTTCGCGCTCGAACGCCTCGCGCGCGGCGCCCGCGTGGTCGATGTCGCGCTCGATGCCGGCTATGCCAGCCAGAGCGCCTTCACCGCGATGTTCCGCAAGCATTTTGGCGTGCCGCCAAACGCGTTCTATCGGTAAGCCGTCCACTGCCGCTGTGCTCCCTCTCCCCGTTCTTACGGGGAGAGGGTTGGGGTGAGGGGCTGCATCCGCAAAACAACTTCGAGTTAGACTCGCGGAGATTCCCCCTCACCCGGATCGCATTGCGCTTCGCTCCATGCGATCCGGCCTCTCCCCCCACACGGGGCGAGGTGAAGCAGAGTCCGTTGCTCGACCTGGCATAATCTCGTCGCGTTTAGTGCTCCGCCGCCGACTGAGCCTCCGGTCCCAGGATCCATTCCCTGAACGCCGCGATCTTCGGAAGCGACTGCCGGTTGTCGGGACAGACGAGATAGTACGCGAACTCCTCCAGATGCGCGGTCTCGAGCAGCTGGACCAGTTCACCGCTCGCGATCTCATGTGCCACCATCGCGGCCGGCAGCAGGCCCGCGCCCTGCCCCGTCAGCACGGCCTTCAGCAGAAGGCCGCTGTCATCGAACGAGGGTCCGCGCGGCGTGCGAACCTCCGCGATGCCGTTGGCCTGAAACCACAGGCTCCACCCCTTGCGATCGGCGTCATGCACCTGCGGCCAGCTTGCGAGCTCGCCCGGAGATGCCGGCCGGCCGAGTCGCTCCACCAGCGACGGCGATGCGACCGCCACCATCTCCACGGTGACGACGCGGTCGCTGCGCAGCCCCGGATAACGGCCAAGGCCGTGGCGCACCGCGACGTCAACGCCGCTGCGCGAGAAATCGACCACTGTGTTGCTGGTGACGATCTGCAGATCGATCTCGGGATGCGCGCCCTGGAACGAGGCCATGCGGGGCACCAGCCAGGCCGATGCAAAGAACGGCGTGACGCTCACCGTCAGCGTACCGACATCGACGGATGCCGCGACGCGGCGCGAGGCATCCGCGATCTGGCGAAAGGCGTTGCGGATCGACGGCAGATAGTCGCGGCCGGCGTCGGTGAGATAGATGCCGCGCGGCACCCGCTCGAACAGCTTCACGCCGAGATCGGCTTCGAGCGTCTTGAGCATCTGGCTGACCGCGCCCGGCGTCACGCATAGCTCCTCGGCCGCGAGCTTCACCGAGAGATGGCGAGCGGCGGATTCGAACGCCTTGAGCGCGTTCAGCGGTGGAAGCCTGCTTTCCATGATTTAGATTTTCTAATCTCAATTGCGCAGCAAATCTGGTTTGCCAATTCGTCGTTACGGGCGCCCTATCAGCCTAATCCGATGCTGAAAGCCGCGTCAACGCAGAGAAAGTCGAACCATGGAACTTAGATTTTCTAACCTTCCTTGCCGCTCCCGACGGCTCCGTTTTCTTGATGGAGCAAGCCATGACTGAGGTCGCAAGCAAGCTTGCCATCCGCGAGATCGCTGCAGGCGGTCAGACCGGCCCGCTCGTCGAGCGCATCAATGCGTCGCAAGCCGGCAGCCTGCCCGGCCTGCTGGACTTTCAATGGCTCGAAGCCGGACGCGGCCACATCCGCGGCCGCTTCGAGATTGCCGCAAACCATTTCTCGCCGCACGGGCTGCTGCACGGCGCAAGCATCGTCGCATTGGCCGATACCGCATGCGGGTTCGGCTGCCTTGCGTCGTTGCCGGACGGCGCCATCGGCTTCGCCACCGGAGAGTTGAAGACCAACTTCATCGGCGCCGCGCGCGAAGGCGGCGTGAGCTGCGAGGCCCGCCTCGTTCACGCCGGGCGCACCACCCAGGTGTGGGACGCCGAGATCGGCAGCGAGGCGACAGGCAAGACCATCGCGCTGTTTCGCTGCACGCAGATGCTGCTCTACCCGCCGAGCAAGGCCGGTGGTCATGCGGCACAGGGAGAACGATCATGAGGAACGCCGTCATGCACGCCGGTTATCAACGAGCCAAGCCGTTCTATGGCTGGTACGTCGTCGCAGCAGCCTTCGTCGTGACGCTGATCGGCTTCGGCAGCGCCTACACATTCTCGTCCTTCGTCGAGTCCCTGCAGCGGGAGTTCGGCGCCTCGCGCGGCTCGGTGTCGCTGGTGTTCTCCTTCGCGGGCTTCCTGTATTTCGGCCTGGGAGTGATCTCCGGTCCGCTTGCCGATCGCTGGGGCGCACGCAGGCTCGCCGGCCTCGGAATGGCGCTGGTCGGTCTCGGCATGGTGCTGGCGGGACAGGCCCAGACCATCCTCCAGGTCTATGCCGCCTACAGCATCGGGATCGGCGCCGGCGTCGGTTGCGCCTACGTGCCGACCTTGGGCGCCGTGCAGCGCTGGTTCGTCAGGCGGCGCGGTTTTGCGTCGGGCCTCGCGGTCAGCGGGATCGGGGTCGGCACACTGGTGATGCCGCCGCTCGCGACCTGGCTGATCACGAGCCTCGGCTGGCGCGATGCCTATGTCGTGCTGGGCGTTGTCGCCGCCGTCGCCGGGATCGGTGCAGCGCTGCTGATCGCGGACGATCCGCGCCGCTACGGCACCGGACCGGATGGCGAACCGCTCGAGACGGTTTCGGGCGCGCCGCTCCGCCAGGGCGTCTCGATCCGCGCTGCGGTACGGAGCGCGCGCTTCGCCGGGCTCTATGCCGCCTGCCTGATCAGCGCGTTCGGCGTGTTCGTGCCCTTCGTGCACCTCGTGCCGTTTGCGGTCGATCATCAGGTCGCGCCGACGCTGGCCGTGCTGTTGCTCGGGATGATCGGGGTCGGCAGCACGGCCGGCCGGTTCTTCCTCGGCGGCATCGCCGACCGCGTCGGCCGCGAGGCATTCCTGGTCGCGATGTATCTCGGCATGGCCGTCTCGCTGGCGATCTGGGCGATCGCCGGCACCTTCTGGTCGCTCACGGCCTTCGCGCTGCTGTTCGGCCTGTTCTATGGCGGCTGGGTCGCGATCCTGCCCGCTGTGGTCACCGACCATTTCGGCGGCCGCAATGTCGGCGGCATCATCGGCATCCTCTACACCAGCGTCGCGGTGGGCACGCTGCTCGGCCCGAGCGCCGCCGGCTTCGCCTACGACATCAGCCACAGCTACTTCATTCCGGTGGCGATCAGTGCAGCCGCCAACCTCGTCGCCGCCCTCATCGCAATGGCGACCATGCGAACGGCCTCGCCGATCGCCTCGGTTGCGCAGCGGTGACGTCCCATGACGGGCGGTGATCCCCCGTGCTACGCTTGGGATCACCCACCCCATCGGTTCGAGACCTCTGTGATCACGCGCCTCGCCATGACCAATGCCTGGACTTATCGGCGAACCGACAGGGAAGACATCGTCGAACTGGCATCGTGGCGCGGCGCCGGCTCGCTTGGCCTCAAGCCGCACTTCCATGACGAGAGCCAGATCGTGCTGGTGCTGTCGGGGTCGCGCGCCTTTCGCATCGGCGGCGCCACCGTCACCGTGCCTGCCGGCCATGCCGCGCTCATTCCGGCGGGAATGCTGCATGCGCCGATGACGATGTCGGATGAGGAAACGGTCTGCCTCAACGCCTACGTTCCAGCCGGCCGCGTCTGCTCGTCGGTGCGGATCATCCGTTTCGGGCAGCGTTGGCGGAACGTCGGCGAGATCTCGCCCGAGCACGTCAGCGAGATCGCCGACGACATCCTGTCGTGCGCGCCATCTCACCCCGCCGGCTGCACCGACAGGACGAAGCTTGGTATCGCATTGACCGAGAGCGTCGCGCCGATCGGCGCGATTGCCGCCGGCTTCGGGCAAAGCCGCGAAGGGTTCAGCCGCATGGTCAGCCGCGAGCTCGGCATCCCGCCGCATACCTTCCGCCTGCTGGCCCGCCTCAATCTTGCCCGGCAATTGCTGCGCGCCGGCGAGCCGATCGCAGCAGTCGCGGCCGATGCTGGCTTTTCCGACCAGAGCCACCTCACCCGGCTGTTCCGCCGCACCTTTGGCACGACGCCGGGCGTCTACTGGCGCGGCTGAAGTGACATCACAGACGTTCCAGACCGATTGGCGCGCCGCCCGCTAGCCTGCTCACCCTCAAGAGGGTGAAAGATGGATGCCCAGACAAGTCTTCTGCTGCTGGCGGCCGGGGTCGCCGGAGGGATCATCAATGCACTGGCGGGCGGCGCGACGCTCATCACCTTTCCGGCGATGCTCGCGGCGGGCCTGCCGGCCGTCATCGCCAACGCGTCGAATGCAGTGGCGATCTCGCCGGGGCATTTGATCGCCGCGCTCGCCGATCGCGGCAAGCTGCCGCCGCCGACGCGGCGCACGATCAGCTACGTCGTGATCGCCGCGGTGGGCGGCGCGGTCGGCGCCGGCGTGCTGTTGCTGCTTCCGGAACGCCTGTTCGTCCTGCCGGTGCCGGCCTTGATTGCGTTCGCAACGTTGCTGTTCGGCTTCGCGCCGCAGATCCAGGGATGGACCATCGGGTGCGAGAGGGCCGCAGCGCTGCCCTCGACCGGCGCGAGCGGTGCTATCCTGGGATTGGCGTGCGTCTATGGAGGGTTCTTCGGTGCCGGTCTCGGCGTCATCCTGACCGCGGTGCTGTCGATCACCGAGCCCAACGACATCAGGGCGATCAAGGCGTTGAAGAACCTGCTCGCGACCTGCGTGTCGCTCGCTGCCACATTGATCTTTGTCTTGCAGGGGGTGGTGCGGTGGCGGGAGACCTTGGCGATGCTGCTCGGCGCCATGGTCGGCGGCTATGCCGGCGGTTTCCTGATCCGGATCCTTCCCGGCCACATCGTCCGGCAGTTCGTCATCGTGGCCGGAGCGGTGACGACGGTGGTCTACGCGGCGCGATACTGGTTCTAGGTGGAGCGAGGGAGCCGAGGCTCCCATCGACATCGGTTGGCTTAGTGCGTCGTCATCCAGGCGCGGGCTTCACGTTGAGCGGCCGCGATCTCGACATCGGACATCTGCTCGGCGACTTCGCGGCGGTGCGCGATCGCGTCAGTACGTCCCTTAAGCGCCGCCAGGTTGAACCATTTGTGCGCCGCGACGAGGTTGACCACGCCGGAGCGGCCGCTCGCCCAATACATGCCACGTTCGAACAGCACGTCCTGGATCGCCGTTGCGGCAACCGGGACAGCGCTTTCCTGATCGATGACCCCCTGAAACATTC
Source organism: Bradyrhizobium sp. BRP56 (assembly GCF_020194035.1). Classification (NCBI taxonomy): domain Bacteria; kingdom Pseudomonadati; phylum Pseudomonadota; class Alphaproteobacteria; order Hyphomicrobiales; family Nitrobacteraceae; genus Bradyrhizobium; species Bradyrhizobium sp. BRP56. The sequence goes on along the minus strand of NZ_JADYVV010000002.1, from coordinate 79,732 downwards.
TCAATCCCCTTTTTGTTGTTGGCCGCCCTCCCCCGAGCGCGGCCCCCGTCCACTGTTAAACTACCCTGTCATTCCCGGGCTGATCTCCTGATCATGCCCCGCGCTGATCCTTGGGATCGCCGCGTGCCGTTTGCCGGCTTGTTGGGATGATCATGGCCCATCAAATTTGAAGAGCGGTTTAAGTATCGCGATGAACGGGATGTAAATCGGCGTCGCCGAGGGCGCATCGAGGAATCGCAGAAGTGCCTGTGCCGCAGGCACTTCCTTGCATTCGTGAACGCCGGTTTACCCTGGTGTTTGGGACAACGATAACCATGGCGGACATTGGCCGCGAGCGCCGGCGGGTCCCACCAGGCAATCAGTTTCGAAATTGACGGAGGGGCCGCGCGACCATGGACGAGCCGCGGAGCGGCGTGCGGTCGGGTGCACAGACAAAAGCAACGCGAGGCCGTCAGGCCCAACGTCGATCCGGAACGGGGATGGGGAAAGTGGCTGCCGGGCGCGGACTGCGCGGGCCGCCGGAACGAGGGGGTCGGCGAACACGTCAGGACCAGATTTCAGCTCGGCATTCTCGCCGGTGAAATTGCGGAACCAAGCGGGCTCCGCACCGAACGAAGAAATCTCTGTTTCTTCTGCCGGACCGGTTTTGGGAAGGTTGCCCTCTCCGAAATTCGATCCAGCCGTTTGACCTGATGTCTCGCCGACACCCTCTTTCGTCAGCCAGAGCCTTGGGGGTGGGATGTGCCTCTCAGCAGTCCGTCCGCTGGCTCTCGCGACGTGCCGGCGTCAAGCCGCCGGCAATCCTCTCGAGGCGAGAGGCTTACTTCTTCTTGGCGACCTTGCGGGTCTTCTTCGCAGTCTTCTTCACTGCGCTCTTCGCCTTCTTCGCCTTCTTCGCCTTCTTTGCCTTCTTAGCCATGTTGCCCTCCAGTATGTGAGATGGCTCTACTTCGCTGCGTGCACTCGGGAATCGATATGCACTACTTCCCGAATACACCAACAGACCGAAAAAAACAGTGTCCCGCTTAAGGAAGTGTTGACGCAGCGGTGGCAACGCGCACAGCGCGCGTCGCCGTTCAAATCGACGATGCAATCGCGCGACGATGCAAGAAGTGCAACAGCCGCCGACATCGGCATTTGTCAACGTTGCAGGAAACGCTTGTATTGCAGGCCTTTCTTGAATTCGCATTGAAGCGATCGACGCGCGACCGTCATTGCGTTGAGTCGCGAGCGGCGACGAAAAGCGGCGCGACGCCGACGCCGAGTCGTAATTTTTGGCAACGAAAAAAATTTCGTGGGTAAGACGGGTTTTGCCTCGTTTGAGGTCATCCGAACCGGATTTGCGAACGAATCGCGGCTTCTGCGATTCGGCGCCGGTGGCGCCGGCGCGCCACGAACGGAGGGTGTGAGGCAGGATCACGCCGCGTTCACGCGCGCGCGACGACACCGAAGGTGACGGCAAAGGAGCATGCAAGGGAGCATGATCCGGCTGGATCATGCGCCAAGGACAACATCATTGTCCTGTTGTTCAGATGCCGAGCTTCGACTTCAAGAGGTCGTTGACCGCCTGCGGGTTCGCCTTGCCGCCCGACGACTTCATCACCTGACCGACGAACCAGCCGACCAGTTGCGGCTTCGCCTTCGCTTGCTCGACCTTGTCGGGATTGGCCGCGATGATGTCGTCGACCACCTTCTCGATCGCGCCGAGGTCGGTGACCTGCTTCATGCCGCGCGCCTCGACGAGCGCGCGCGGATCGCCGCCCTCCTGCCAGACGATCTCGAACAAGTCCTTGGCGATCTTGCCGGAAATCGTTCCCTCGCCGATCAGGTCGACGATCGCGGCGAGTTGCTCCGCCGACACCGGCGAGGCTGCGATCTCGACGCCTTCCTTGTTGAGACGACCGAACAATTCGTTGATCACCCAATTGGCGGCGAGCTTGCCGTCGCGTGCCTTGTCGGCAAGACCCGACAGCACCGTCTCGTAGAACTCCGCGCTCTCGCGCTCGGCAACCAGCACGCTCGCATCATAGGGCGACAGGCCGAAGCCCGTAATAAAACGGGATTTCTTCTCGTCCGGCAGTTCCTGCAGCTGCGCCTTGAGATCGTCGACGAAGGCCTGGCTGAACTCGAGCGGCAACAGATCGGGATCGGGGAAGTAACGGTAGTCGTGCGCCTCTTCCTTGGAGCGCATCGAGCGGGTCTCGCCCTTGTTCGGGTCGAACAGCCGGGTTTCCTGGTCGATCGAGCCGCCGTCCTCGATGATCTCGATCTGACGCCGCGCCTCGTACTCGATCGCCTGGCCGATGAAGTTGACCGAGTTCATGTTCTTGATTTCGCAGCGGGTGCCGAACGCGGTCTCGCCGTAACGGCGCACCGAGACGTTGACGTCGGCGCGCAGATTGCCCTTCTCCATGTCGCCGTCGCAGGTGCCGAGGTAGCGCAGGATCGAGCGCAGCTTGGTGACGTAGGCCTTGGCCTGCTCGGCGTCGCGGATGTCGGGCTTGGAGACGATCTCCATCAGCGCGACGCCACAACGGTTGAGGTCGACATAGGACATCGTCGGCGACTGATCGTGCAGCAACTTGCCGGCGTCCTGCTCCAGGTGCAGCCGCTCGATCCCGATCGTGACGCTGCGGCCGCCGTCGAGCTCGAGCGACACCTCGCCCTCGCCCACGATCGGCGACTTGTACTGGCTGATCTGGTAGCCCTGCGGCGAGTCCGGATAGAAATAGTTCTTGCGGTCGAACACCGAGCGCAGGTTAATCTGCGCATTCAGCCCGAGACCGGTGCGCACCGCCTGGCGGACACACTCCTCATTGATCACGGGCAACATGCCCGGCATCGCGGCATCGACCAGCGAGACATGTGAATTGGGCTCGCCGCCGAACGCGGTCGATGCGCCGGAGAACAGCTTCGCGTTCGAGGTGACCTGGGCATGGATCTCCATGCCGATCACGACCTCCCAATCGCCGGTGGCGCTCTTGATCAGTTTGTGCGGGGAGGCAGATGCGGTCATGGATCTCGGTTTCCGGATAAAGGATATCTGGGATGGATTGGGCTTCGCGCAACCAATCGCGCCAGTCAAGCCGCCTTCCTGTCCTCTTGCGGCCCGCCGCCGTCGCCTGCGGCGGGATCAGAGCCCGCGCCGGAACTGCTGGTAGGCCTTGCTCGAACGCAGCGCGTCGGCGCCGCCCGCGATCAGTTGGTCGACCTGCTCCGGCGGCAGCGACAACCGCGTCGGGATGGCGTTCAGGATGCCGGCGCGGTCCGGTCCGAGCCGGTCGAAGCCGAGCCGCTCGACATAGATCGCGACGTCGCCGCATTTCCAGCCGGCGCCGACGCCGAGCCGGCTGCGCTCCGCCGCCGACAGCCCGCAGCGCCAGCGCTTCAGCTTGCCGGACCAGTCCTCGGCAAGCGCCGTGAAGGCGGCGTAGCTGGAGCGCACGCTGGCATCGATCGCGGTGTCGGCGGCTGCGGACACCAGTTCGACGCCGCTCGGCCCTTCGAGCGTCTGCACGAAGTCGCCTGAGATGCCGCGGCCGGCGTCGACCACCAGGAACAGGATGCGCTTCAGCTTGGCTGCCTGCCGTTCGTTCAGCGGCTCGTAGGGACGCTGCGCGGCGAGCAAGCCGATGCTCAGCCCCGACAGACCGTAATTGTCGACGAGGCCGCCATCGAGCAGCTTGACGTAGCGCATCGAGCCGTCGCGGTAATGTGCCTGGGCCTCGGCGTAGGCGCGCAGCAACGGCTGTGCGTTCGGATCGTTGCGCACCCGCTCGAGCCAGGCCGGCAGCGGCGCGGCGCAACCGCCTGGATAGGTTTGCAGCACGATCGGGGCGAACGCCAGCGGCACCGCGGCGGATGCCGCCACCGCTTCGGCGACACGATACGATCTGATGTCGCTGCACAAGGCATCGAACGACGTCTTGCCGAACACGAACGGCGTGCGGTTGTAGATATCAGACGCGTTGATCCAGACCCGCGGCCGGCGATCGTCGGCCAGTGCGTCGAACCGCGCGCCGTCGAACAAATTCTGATCGAGCCAGTCGGTGAACTGGCTGTCGTTGACGCCGCCGCCGAGCGCGCGCCCGATATTGCCGAGGGAGATCCGGGTCTTCAGTCCCTCCTCGGCGTTGCGCAGCAGGAAGCGCTGGCGGAAATCGTCGAGCGCCGCGCGGCGCTTCAACCCGAAATAGGCGGCGGTGACCGATCCGCCGGAGACGCCGGAGACGAAGTCGACGCGGTCGAGCAGCGTCTTGGTGCCCGCCGCACTCGAACGCGTGTGGTCAAGCTCCTCCAGCACGCCGAAGGAAAACGCCGCCGCGCGGGTGCCGCCGCCGGAGAACGACAGCGCGAGCAGCAGATCATCTTCATAGGCCGGAATGTCGCGAGCACTGCTGTTGTCGGCGAGCGCGGCACCGAGCGGCACATTGCCGGGCAGATTGTAGACGGAGGCGCAGCCGGCAAGGCCCGCCGCCACCACGGCCGCCAGCATTGCTGACAGCCATCCCCCTATGCCCGACCCACGCACGAATACTCTCTTTTGCCGCTGGCCCCCGCCCGGTTCCATTAGCCTATCACGGCCAATCTGGGCGGCGGCATGGCGGCCGAAACAGGGTTAATGCTCGCGGTGCCTCCGCACCGGCGTCCTTTAGCCGCGCTGCGCCAGCAGCGCGGCTACGATCCGCTCCCACTCGGCCTCAAGCGTGTCCTTTGCGACCGGCTGGCCGGCCTGGCGATACCAGTAGCCGGCATTGCCGAGATCGCCCTCGACGCGATGCAGATGGGCATGCACCCAGGCCGAATTGGCGTCGCCCTCGTCCTGCACGATGCGGTGCGCCTGGTCCCAATCGCCCTTCTTCGCCCACCACAACGCGGCGAGCGGCGGCGACAGCGCCGCATCGGGCGCGGTGTCAGCGAGACTGGCGCGGAAATCCGCCATCGCTCACCACCATCTGGGCGCCGTGAACCGGCCGGCCGCCTGCTCGATCACCTCGCCGAGCGAGAACAGCGTCTCCTCATCGAACGGACGGCCGATCAGTTGCAGGCCGAGCGGCAGGCCTTGCGAGTCCTTGCCGGCGGGCACGGCGATGCCCGGCAGGCCCGCCATGTTCACGGTCACCGTGAAGATGTCGTTGAGATACATCTCGACCGGATCGGCGCCGCCCTTCTCGCCGATGCCGAACGCTGCCGACGGCGTCGCCGGCGTCAGGATTGCGTTGACACCCTTGGCGAAGCAGTCCTCGAAGTCCTTCTTGATCAGCGTCCGGACCTTTTGCGCACGCAGATAATAGGCATCGTAGTAACCGGCCGACAGCACATAGGTGCCGATCAGCACGCGGCGGCGCACCTCGTCGCCAAAACCATCGGCGCGGGTGTTCTCGTACATCTCGATGATGTTCCTGCCCGGTTCGCGCAGCCCGTAGCGCACGCCGTCGTAGCGCGCGAGGTTCGACGAGGCCTCCGCCGGCGCCACGATGTAATAGGCCGGCAGCGCATATTTGGTGTGCGGCAGCGACACCTCGACGAGTTCGGCGCCGGCGGCCTTCAGCCACTGCGCGCCCTCGCTCCAGAGCTTTTCGATCTCGGCCGGCATGCCGTCGAGCCGATATTCCCTGGGGATGCCGATCTTCATGCCCTTCACGGACTTGCCGATCGCGGCCTCGTAATCCGGCACGGCGATGTCCACCGACGTGGTGTCCTTGGGATCGTGCCCCGCCATCGAGCGCATCAGGATCGCGGCATCGCGCGTCGAGCGCGCGATCGGGCCGGCCTGGTCGAGCGAGGATGCAAACGCGACGATGCCCCAGCGCGAGCAGCGGCCATAGGTCGGCTTGATGCCGACGGTTGCAGTGAACGCGGCGGGCTGGCGGATCGAGCCGCCGGTGTCGGTCGCGGTCGCGCCCATGCAGAGAGCAGCCGCCACCGCCGAAGCCGAGCCGCCGGACGAGCCGCCCGGCACCAGCGTGGTATTGGAGCCCTCGCGCCGCCACGGGTTGGTGACCGGGCCGAAGCACGAGGTCTCGTTCGACGAGCCCATCGCGAACTCGTCATTGTTGAGTTTGCCGAGCAGCACCGCGCCGTCGCGCCACAGCTGCGAGGTCACCGTCGACTCGTAGGGCGGAATGAAATTGCCGAGGATATTCGAGCACGCCGTGGTCCTGATGTCGCGGGTCGCGAACAGGTCCTTGATGCCGAGCGGGATGCCGGCGAGCGGTCCGCCCTCGCCTTTTGCAATTTTCGCGTCGGCGGCCTTGGCCATCTCGCGGGCGCGGTCGGGCGTCTCGAGCACATAGGCGTTGAGCACGCGCGCGGCTTCGATCGCGGCGAGATGCGCATCGGTCAGCTCAACGGCGGTGAAAGACTTGCTCGCCAGGCCCTCGCGGGCCTCGGCGATCGTCAGCGATGTCAAATCAGTCATTTATTGATCGGGCTGCAGAAGAACGAAGACAGGGTCTTGTCGTTGGCGGGGTCGTCTTGGCGCGCCAGGTTATTTGCCTTGGCATTTTCCTTGGCGCGGGCGGCGTCAAGCGCCTCGAGATGGTCGAGCACGGCGTCCATCGCCGCGTTGGGATCGGCGACCTTCCCCTTGCGCTCCATGGCATCGAGGAAGTCCATATAGGCCTTGTAGGCCTTCTCATCGTCGCACAGCAGACACATTGAACTTTGTCGCTTTTGTTTGACGCGTTTTCTTCACGCGAACCAGTATCCACTTCACTCGAAAACGCGATGCTTGCGTTACTCGACCACCTTCGGCACCAGGAAGAAGTCGTTCACGGTGTCGGGCGCGTTGCGGACGATGACGTCGGCGATCTCGCCGTCATTGACCACATCGGCGCGCTTCTTCATCTCCATCGGCGTCACCGAGGTCATCGGCTCGACGCCGTCGACATTCACTTCCGACAGCTGCTCCACAAAAGCCAGCATCGCGTTCAGCTCGCCCTGGAGATGGGGAACTTCGGCGTCGCTGACCGCGATCCGCGCCAGATGCGCGATGCGGCGGACGGTCGTAGCGTCTACGGACATTATATAGGGCCTCGGGGCTGAAAGGTCAGCCTGCCGTATAGCAGAGGCCGGTTTTGCGCCGCAACCGCGCGGATTTGCCCGCCCAACGGGGCTTTGGAGCCCATCCGGCGACCGGACAAGACACCCTGCCACGGATTCCGGCTGCGAAACGCACGGCGAAACCAGTTCGCGGCCGCCGCGAAGTCGTCCCGAAACATTCACGGCGCCTACTGACCCCAAGCAGAAAAGTTCGGAGCGCGTCATGTCAATGCTCAACGGCAGCCCCCGCCCGGAGGGCTGGGACCCGGCCCTCTGGTCGATCGGCACGGCGCTGGGGGTCGCGATCCTCTACGTGGCCTGCCTGATCTGAACGAGGCCGCGCGTCAGGTCTGAGACAGAGCCGCCATCCGCGCCAGCGCGGCGCCGGCCAGCGCCCGGGTCAGCTCGGCCGCCGGCATTTCCTTGCCCATCCGCACCGCCTGCCCGGCCCACAGATTGGTGAAATCGACCTTGCCCTGCTTTTCGGCAGCCGCCTTCAGCGGTCCGAGGGCGGTCGCTGCGTGCGGGAACGCCGGCGCGTCCGGCGAGATCGGCCCGACCTCGCGCATCACACGGTTGGCGACGCCGCGCGCCGGGCGGCCGGTCATCACATTGGTGATGACGGTGGATTCGTCGCTCGCCTGCGCCAGCGCGACGCGGGCCTGCGCCGTCACCTTGGACTCCGGGCAGCGCAGATAGGCCGAGCCGACCTGCACGCCGGAGGCGCCGAGCGCGAATGCCGCGGCAATCCCGCGCCCGTCGGCGATGCCGCCGGCCGCGACGACCGGCACCTTGACCGCATCCACTACCTGGGGCAGCAGCGAGAACGTCCCGGGCTGCTCGGCGATGTTATCGGTCAGGAACATGGCGCGATGGCCGCCGGCGTCGGCGCCTTGCGCGATGATGACGTCGGCGCCGTTCTCCTCGAGCCAGATCGCTTCCTTCACCGTCGTCGCCGACGACATCACGGTGGCGCCGGTGGCTTTCACCCGCTGCAACAGGTTTGGCTCCGGCAGGCCGAAATGGAAGCTGACGACCTCGGGCTTCAGCTCCTCGACCACCGCGCAGAACGCCGCGTCGAACGGCGCGCGGTTCGCCGCATTGATCGGCGCATTCGGATCGAGACCATGCTCGCGATAGTATGGCGCCAGCCGTTGCCGCCAGTTCGCCTCGCGCGCCGGATCGGCGTCGACCGCCTTGTGGCAGAAGAAGTTGAGGTTGACCGGCGCAGAAACGCGTTGACGGATGATGTTGACCTGCTCGCGCGCCTTCTCGGCCGACAGCATCGCACATGGCAGCGAGCCGAGCCCGCCCCCCTGCGCCACCGCAATCACCAGCTCCGCATCCATCACGCCGGCCATCGGCGCCAGCACGATCGGGAATTCGGTCTTGAAACGATCGATCAATCGACGGTCCGGCCACATGGTGCGTCTCACGCTTGTTCAGGTCAAAGAGGAAAGAGAGTTGCGCCGGCCCTGCAACGACTGCTCGGCCTCGGCGACGATGCGTCCGACGATCTCGGCCGCCGGAACGATATCATGGATCAGGCCGACGGACTCGCCGGCAAACACCGCGGCGACATCGAAATTGGCGGCGGCCTTCGCGGCGGCATACTCCACCGCGATGTCGTCGGCGCGCTGCATCAGCTCGATCTCGCGCCCGCTCCAGCGCCGCAGATGATCGTTGGCGAGCGAACGCGCGGTGAACGGCGCCGGCCACATCAGCTTGCGCGACCAGTCGAACACCACGCCGCGCACCGTCTCGCCGCTCTTTGCCGCACAGATCAGCTGCTTGGCCTGCTCGGCCGCGTCGGCCTCGACGCTGGCGTAGAAGCGCGTTCCCATCAGCACGCCGGACGCGCCGAGCATCATCATCGCCGCGAGGCCACGCCCGTCCGCGATGCCGCCGGCCGCAACCACAGGCACGCGCCCCGCCGCGAAATCGATGATCGCCGGCACGATGTCGAGCGTGGTGCGCGATGCGCCGTGACCGCCCGCCTCCGTGCCCTGCGCGATCAGGATGTCGGCGCCGCAATCGAGCGCCTGCCGCGCCATCTCCTCGCTCTGCACCTGGCAGATCAGCAGCGCGCCTGCGGCCTTGATCTTCGGCGCGAACGGCGCGGGATCGCCGAATGACAGCATCACCGCGCGCGGCCGCGCATCCAGCGCGATGTCGATCAGCTCGGGCTGCCTGGCGAGACTCCAGGTGATGAAGCCGATGCCGAACGGCTTTGCAAAACCCTTCAGCTTCGCGGTCTCGGTCTGCAGCCGCGTCTTGTCGCCGTAGCCGCCGCCCAGAATGCCGAAGCCGCCGGCGACGCTGACCGCCTTGACCAGCCCGCTGCCGGCAATCGTGTCCATCGGCGCCAGCAGGATCGGATGCTCGATGTCCAGACGTGCCGTCAATTCGGTGCTGATCGGCATGCGCTTGCTCCCTGTTCTGGACTTGCTGTTCTGGACTTGCAGCCTAAGCGGGCCTAACATTCTCGGATAATGAATACTAGAGAACGCTACCATCTCTAAATCAGAACGGTGGTCCCAGATGGAATTAACCGACCTGCTCACCTTTTCCACGGTCGCCCGGCTCGGCGGCATCACCCGGGCCGCCGACGAGCTGAACACCGTGCAGTCGAACGTCACCCAGCGCATCAAGGCGCTGGAGGCCGAGATAGGCACGACGCTGTTCGAGCGCCACAGCCGCGGCATGTCGCTGACCGGCGCCGGCCGCCGCCTGTTGCCCTATGCGCAGCGCATGGCGGCGTTGTCGCGCGAAGCCGTGCTTGCGGCGCGCGACGATGGCGAGCCGAAGGGTCCACTGTCGATCGGCTCGATGGAAACCACCGCCGCGGTGCGGCTGCCGACGCTGCTCGCCGAGTTTCATCGCCGCTATCCCGCGGTGCGCCTGACCTTGCGCACCGCGCCGACCGCCGACCTCGTTGCCGCCGTGCTCGACGGCTCGCTCGACGGCGCCTTTGTTGCCGGTCCGATCGAGCATGCCGAACTGTCAGCGACATCAGCCTTCACCGAGGAACTGGTGTTGGTCACCGCGCAGCGCTGGAAATCGTTGGCCGCGTTGCGCGCCGGCACGCCGGAGTCGGGCCCGACCGCGCTGGTGTTCCGCACCGGCTGCACCTACCGGCAGCGTCTCGAACAGGTGTTCACCGAGTTCGGCTGGCCGTCGGCCGTCCGCTTCGAGTTCGGCACGCTGGACGGCATGGTCGGCTGCGTCGCCGCCGACATGGGAGTCACCCTGCTGCCGCGCGCCGTCGTCGAGCGCGACCATGTCCAGCGCGACATCAACATCCACAAGCTCAATCCGCAGCATGCGCATGTCGAGACACTGTTCATCCAGCGCCGCACCGCGCATCAGTACAGCGCGTTGCAGGGGCTGGCCGCGTGCCTCGGTGGCGACGAGCGGGTGATCGCCGCCTGACCGGCGGGGCAATCACAATTGGGGGATCGGCACGATCAGTGTCTCCAAAAACTCGTCATGCCCGGGCTGATTCTAACCGAGGCAGACATCTGTTGACCGTGGCGATTTGCCGCTCGTTCCCCGACCGGTCTTCACACAAAACAGAACTACTGCAAGTCTCATTGAGGAGAGGATCCGTTGTCTCTGTGGACGAGCGCCTGGAAGGCGACGGGCGCCAGCCGCTCCGCTCGCAGCCGGCTGCGGTGGCGCGCTCTTGTTCGTTGGACCGCTAACTGATGTTTGCCTGCAGATGCCTTTCGACGATGCTTGGGATGTTCGTCGAGGCAATGGGTGAATTCACGAAGACAGCGATTAAAGTATCATTTGGCGCGAAGGTGACCGAACATTGTTGCGTTCGACTCATGCCATCTGACCAGTAACCGCTCTTCATGAAGCAGTCCTGTACGCCGTCCGAGAGCTGCCACTCCTTCGTGTCGTCAAGACCGAAGTTATAGCGAAGAGCTTGATGCGATGCGGACTTGCGAACAATCCCGTCACCGTCCCAATAAGCCGACATGATGTTAAGAATCTCATCGACAGAGAACCACCAGGCGTCGGTACCGGCACCTAACCAGGGGTCGGCCTTCCAGCCTGGCGCTCGAAGTGATGCGGAATAGGCTAGGCTGTCCTCGTCGGCGGGATGGATTTTTGCAGTGACGGAGGCGGGCCTCAGAATATTGCGGCTCACGTATTTGACGTAATCATCAACCGAGAGGGCGTCCCAAAGCGTATCATGTGCATCGGGGTCTTCTGGAACGCCAAACTCAGCATTAGGATCGATCATGCCTGACATGACTGCCATTGCGATCCGAAGACCGATGAAGTTGCCGTTATGATAACTCCACTGACCGAAATTTGCCGGATCGACGCCGCGTTCGACGTACTGTTTAAAATCATAATAAGTATAGCCGTCGTTTAGTCCTCCATATTGGATCTGGCGAAAGCCTGAAGTCATGGTGAGCAGATGGCGGAGGGTGATCTGCCGCGAGGTCGGAGCAACCCGAAAATGGCGTGGCAGAAAGTTTGTTATCGAGGTGTCGACATCGATACCCTTGTCGAGTAGGAGCTTCGTAACCGCCATCGACGTAACAAGCTTGCTGACGCTGGCCACGTGCATTTTGATAGTCGTGTCCCAGTTCTTTGCATCTGAGTCAGGCGAAATCCTTGCTGACCCGCCATTTAGGGTGAAGACAGTTTGTCCGCGGCGACGCACGCGCATAGAGTACCCGGCGACGCCTAAACCGCTCAGAGCCGCGCTCATGTCGGCCTCGAAATTGCTATCGTTGACGGTACGCCGAGTCTTCGGATCGGTGTTAGCTCCGACGATCGGGAAGTCTGGTTCTTTGACGTTTGGCGGAGTGCTGACAATCGTCGCTGTATCGAACGTATCGCGCGCATCTAGATATCGATCGATGCCTTCTGGCGTTAGATGATGCTTAGAGAGAAACTTTGAGGCTTGCGCTGATCGGAAGGTTTTCCTCAATTCAGAGGATTTGCGGTTCTCAATCATTTTCACTCCTGGAGAAATTATGTGCAAGGCTGCGATTGCTTCAGCACATGACTTGAACTCATCGCGATCGCAGATCTGGAGTCAATCGAAAGTCTACTGCCGGCGAGAAATCCGCCTGCTTGAGACGCTGCTCCGATGCGGTAATGAGTGTCGGCTTGATCAGCATGATGCTCTCCGTTCAAAATCAAAAATAAATAGCGCGCCGCGAAAGCCTTACGAATTCACGTCAATGAAACGACCGGCCGAAACGGGTCGATTGCTGCCCCCGGATCATAACTTGACGTAATATCGTAACAGAAATTCACGCGTATCATGTGACCTCCCTCACAAACTGAACCACAATCACAACGGAAGTTTGTCACAACACGAACGTTTTGGGTGTATGCGGCCAAGCCGGTTGATGTGACCGTGACCCGAGCCGGTCGCCGACTTACGCGGGCCGCCCGCTCCCCGCGCTGAGGCGTTTTCGCATGGACGCCACGGCAGTGCCGGGCTTTGCCTCGGCGCGCGGGTGCGTGCTAAGCGCTAGCGTCATGCCCGCCCCCATCCTTCCCCTGATCGAAGCTGCGCCGCACTGGCCCGAGCGCGGCGCGCTTGTCGGCCTCGACCTCGGCACCAAGACCATCGGGGTTGCCGCCTCCGATCCGGACCGCCGGCTGGCGACCGGCGTCGAGACCATCCAGCGCAAGCAGTTCAAGGCCGATGCGGCGCGGCTGCTCGCGATCGCCGCCGAACGCAATGCCGTCGGCTTCGTGCTCGGCCTGCCGATCAACATGGACGGCAGCGAAGGCCCGCGCGCGCAATCGACCCGGGCCTTCGCCCGCAACCTGGCCGACCTCACCGCGCTTGCGATCGGACTGTGGGACGAGCGGCTCTCGACCGCGGCGGTCGAGCGCGAGCTGATCGGGATGGACGTCAGCCGCGCCCGGCGCGCCGAGGTGATCGACGAGCACGCCGCGATCTTCATCCTGCAGGGCGCACTGGACCGGCTCGCGAAGCTGCGCGGTGAGCGCTGACCATGGTCGTGGTGATCGCGGCGCTGCTGCCGGTGTTCCTCTTGATCGTGCTCGGCTTCGTCCTGAAGCGCACGCTGATGCCGCTCGATACGCAATGGCACGGGCTGGAGCGGCTGACCTATTACGTGCTGTTCCCGGTGCTCCTGGTGCAGACACTGGTCAAGGCCGACCTGACCACGGTGCCGGTCGCGGGCGTCGGCGGCGCGCTGCTGCTCGCGGCGCTGGTGATGTCGCTATTCTGCCTCGCGCTGCGCGGCCCGCTGGCGCGCGCCGGCGTCGACGGCCCCGCCTTCACCTCGATCTTCCAGGGCGCGACGCGCTGGCAGACCTATGTCGCGCTTTCGGTGTCGCGCAATCTCTATGGCAGCACAGGCCTTGCCCTGGCTTCGGTCGCGATGGTCGCGATCATCCCGCTGGTCAATGTGTTCAGCGTCGCCGTGCTGGCGAAATATGCCTCGTCCGAGAAGCGTTCGACCGGCGCCATCGTGATGACTGTCGTGCAGAACCCGCTGATCTGGGCCTGCGTCATCGGGCTCGTCATCAATGTCGCGCACATCCCGCTGCCACAGATCTGGTATGACGTCGCCGACGCGCTCGGCGGCTCGTCGCTGGCGATCGGCCTGCTCGTCACCGGGGCCGGGCTGCATCTGGAAGGCATCTTCCGGCCCAGCCTCGCTGCCAGCGCGGCATTGGTGCTGAAACTCGTCCTGATGCCGGCGCTGACCGTCGCGCTCGCGGTGTGGTTCGGCGTCACCGGGTCCAATCTCGCCATCGTCGCGGCCTGCGCCGCGGTGCCGACCTCGCCGTCAGCCTATGTGCTGGCGCGCCAGATGGGCGGCGACGCGCCGCTGCTCGCCCAGATCATCACGCTGCAGACGATTTTGGCCGCGATCACGATGCCGATCGTGATTGCCGCGGTGGGGCTTTAGAAGGCGCACCCGATCGGCCTTGAATAGCGCCGCGCGATCGGTCTCTACCAGACTTCGCGATAGTTCGCGAACTTGCGCAGGGTCTTGTCATAGCGGGCCGGTACGATCCAGGGCAACAGGAGCCTGAAGATCGCGTTCGGAAGCGGAGAGCGAAGCCGCACATAGAGGTCGAGCGGATCGAGGTCATGCCGCATCCGGAATTTCGGTTCGTAGCTGAGACCCGTGCTTCGAAGCCACCTGTAACCGTTGGCGATCGCCCAATTCATCATGTCGCGAATGGTGTAGTAATAAAGATGAAGGTCGAGCGCGACAGCATAGTCGAGGCCGACATACTCCCAGAACAGACTGTCGCCTTCCACCATGCAAAGGCTGAAGGCGATCACCTTGCCGCCACGGCGCCAGATGAAGAAGCGAACCTTGTCCTTCATGTCGCTGCCGAGCCGGCGGAGATAGTCGGCTGTCAGTTTCTCGAAACGGAATTTCGAGCGATCGAAGACCTGCAGGTAGAGCGGATAGATCTCGTCGACCGCATCCCTTGCGTCGTCGGTGACGGTAAGAGCTATGGTTTCACCGTCGGTTGCCTTGAATTTCTTGCGGAGCTGCCAGCGCGCCGACCGCGGCAGCGCATTTTGCATGTAGGCATCGAAGTCGTCGTGCTCGATATTGAGCGCCGTCATCGGCATGCTCGGCGCGCGGGCGAAGCCGCGCCGGACGAAGCAATCCAGCACCGGCCGGTAGCGCGCGGGGAATTCCTTCAGGACGATGAGTTGCGCCCCGCACGATCGGGCGAGCGTGACGATTTCGCCGCAAAGAATCTCGGCGATCTTGCCGGACGGCACCGTGCTTGATCCGGCAAGATGCCCTTCACCGGCGAAGCATCCGACCATCAGGGTTCGCATTTTGAGAAACCCGGGAACGAAGTCTCGGATGCGCGCCAGCAGCGGCTGCCATTCCGCTCCAAGTCCCTCGAGAACGTCCTGGTCGAGAAGAAAGAACGGCTGGACGGCGTGGAGACAGCCCGCCCGGTCGATGATCGCGAAGTACCGGTACTCGACGCGCTCGCGGAGCGTATCCTCCAGGATCTCGTAGTAGCGGTGATCCTTGCGCAGATCGGCGAAGCTGGCAGCCCAAGCGGGACAACCGGCGATTTCGTCGCGCGTCACGATCTTTACGCGAAAAGGCGCTGTAGCAGCCGCCGCGTCCGCTACGCTTGTTGTATCAGCCAGACTGACTGCGTCTGACGCCAACGCAATGCTCCGGGTGATGAAAAGTCTTTCAATACAGTATCAATGTACCTGATTTGGCCGCGGGCTCCTGTGCCATCCGCGCAACAAGTCATTTCTTTCGAAGCCGCGTCGCGCCGAGCGGCGCGCGCTCTCCCGCGATCGACCGGCCCGCCGGTCGCGGCTACTTAGCGCCACAACGCGCCCTTGCGCTTCAGCAAGCAGCGAAGGCCCGCAACAACTGGCGCGGCTCGTATGGCTTCTCCTGGTCGTCGCTATTTTCCAGACGAACCGACGAACGCCGTATCGAGCACATCACCGATCGGCTGCCAGCTACGGCCATCGAACTGAAGCAACCGCAATTGCTCGACCGGTCGGAACTGAGCGGTGTTAATCTTGATGCCGGGGAGCAGAGCGGACGCCTGATAATCCCTGAGCGCCGCGGCCTGCTTCATGACGTTCTCACGCGACAGGTCGTTGCCGCATTGCCTGAGCACCTCGACCATCGTTTCGGCGGCGGCATAGCCGTAGACTGCGGCCGCGTCATCCTTGCCGCCGGCTTTGGTATACTTGTCCAGGAAACTGTACCAGGCGCCCTGCTCCGCTCTCCAGGCCGGATCGCTCGCATCCTTCAGGAACGCGGCGGTGATGACGCCGGTCGCATTCTCCGTGCCGGCCCGCTTGAGCACCGTCTCGATCGATGACGCCATCTGGTTCACGACGAACACCGGCCGCCAGCCGTGATCGGCCGCGGCGCGGATCACCTTGGCGGCATTTTCCGGAACTCCGGCAAACACAAAGACCTCGGCGCCCGATTGCTTCAGGATCGAGACGTGACCGTCCAGGTGCTGATCGTCGACATCATAGGCGATGTCGACCCTGATGTTGTGGGCGACGTCGCCCAGCCCTTGCACCAGTCCCTTGAACAATTCGCGCCCGAACTGGTCATTCTCCCAAAGCGCCACGATTTTCTTGCCGGGATAGAAAGCCTGGATGTAGTTGGCGTAGATGCGCCCCTCCTCGCGGTACGAGGGTTGCCAGCCCATGGTCCACGGATAGAGCGACGGCTCGCTGAGCTCGTGATCGCCGGAAGCAACGAAAAGCTGGGGGATCTTGCGTTCGTTGAGATACTTCCGCACGGCGAGATTCCCCGGCGTGCCGAACGAACCGAACATCAAGAGCACATTGTCGGTCTCGACCAGAATTCGCGTGAGATCCATGGCGTTGGAGGGATCCGACAGATCGTCATAGGACATGAAGCGGATCTTGCGGCCATTGATGCCGCCGCGTTCGTTGATCATCTCGAAATAGGCGGCTTCCGCCTTGCCGATCTGGCCGAAAATCTCCAGCGCGCCGCTATACGGCATGACATTGCCGATCCGGATTTCGGTGTCGGTAACGCCCTGGTCGCGCACCTGCTGCGTGATGGCGCCGAGAGACGCCAGCGCGACGACGCTGGCCAGGATTGCTCGGATCAAGATAGCCATGAGAAGAGCTCGCACGACGGCAGCCGCCGCTGCCTGGTTTCAGTCCGGCCCGCGCTCATTCATTGATCTAGATCATAGCACTCGAGGGGGCCGCTGGCATCCCCTTCGTCAACCTTCCGATGGGCGGCGATGCGCCACTGCTTGTTCCGGATCATCGCGCTGCAGACGGCTCCGGCGGCCATCACGATGCCGATCGTGATCGTCGCGATGGGGCGTTAAGCGTAAGGGCCTATCGTGAAGCAGCTGACTATGTTCAAGGCCGAGTGAACGATCACAGTCAGCCAGGTCGAATTACTGCGCCAACGAAAGTAGCCCAGAGCGAGGCCGAAAACGAATAGACAAAAACGATAGGACCAATCGTACTGCGTGTGGTTGAGAGCCCAAACCAGTGATGTCAAGACGATGGCACCGACTGGTCCGACGAAGGACTGCGACCATCCTCGAAACAAAAAGCCGCGGAAAACAAACTCCTCCATGATCGGCGCGGCCAAGCAGCAGCCGATCAGGAAGGTGAGCAAGCCAACCCGCCCCTGCACGTTCAGATTGGGAGCGGCCCAACTCGTGTCTGCTCCTACGAAAGCTAGAAAACAGCTCTCCACAATCAGCAGAACTGCCGCGATGGCGAATGCGAGAAAAAGCTCTCTTGAACTGGGCCAATTGAGCGCAAGGTATTCGGAAAAGTCCCGATCGAGCTTACGGACGGCGACCCAAAGCACCGCAACAGCGGCTGGACTTCCGAGCACCAGACCTGCACCCTGCCAGCGTCCCTCGAGCCCGGCCTGAGCAATCGGGATTGTCCCATACTGCGCGTGCATAAGGACAAGAACACCAAGCCCTCCCGTCAGAAGAAACGCGCCGTAGGCGAGAAGGCCAACAAGCGTCGTCTCCAGGAAATCCCATACCCGCGGCGATTTCGCCGAAGCCGGGACCGGCGCGTTGGCATTCTCGAAGTTCGACATATGGGATTCTTCTGCAACAACGTTGCAGCGAAGGTGGGCCTAGCTTCAACCTAGCATAGGGAACTCTCAGCCCGCCAGCCACCAGGTCTGGATCGTCGCAGCGAAATTGTTCAGCCCGTGCAGCAGGATGGTCAGCCAGGTCGAGCCGGTGCGGAAGCGCAAATAGCCGAACAGGAGGCCGATCGTCAGCACCTGGCAGAGGAAGAACCAGTCGTACTGCAGGTGCATCACGGTCCAAACGATCGACGACAGCAGGATCGCGCCATAGGGTCCGAGCGCGGATTCCGACCAGCCGCGGTAGAGCCAGCCGCGTGCGAACAGTTCCTCCCAGAGCGGCGCGGCCACGGCGAAGGCGATCACCAGGAGCCACAGTGCACTGTGCTCCTGCGCCGATTTCAGCACGTCGCCCATGAAGCCCGGCGACACCTCGCGGCCGGCGGCGCGGGACACCATGTCCCAGGCTCCGACCAGCACGACGAGCGCGACGACGCCGATGATCACGTTCTTCCACGACGTCCCGCGCAGCCCGAGATAATCGGCGAACGGGATCCGGGTCCGGCGGATCGCGAACCACAGCACCAGCAACACCATCGGCAGGCCGGCGAGGACCGAGAGCGAGATCGTCAGGCCGTCGGCGACCACATGGGTGATGCCGGCCGTCGACACCTCGCCGCCCTGCGCCACGATGCGCCAGACGATGACCGTGACCTGGCCGACGAACATCGCGGCGAAGATCAACAGGCCCCACAGCGCGGTGCCCCAGAATTTCCAGACCCGCGGGGGGAGCGGCGGCGGTTCGATCGCGGCAGTCGCGTCTTGCGGCGTGAGAGAATCCATTAGCGAACCTCGGCTCTATCAATTCGTCATGGCCGGGCTTGTCCCGGCCATCCACGTCTTTCCCTGCCCTGTCGAAGCAAAGACGTGGATGCCCGGCACAAGGCCGGGCATGACGGTGGTCAATGTGGTCATGGCAGCGCCCGCGCCAGCAGCGCGCGCTGATCGGCATCGGATAAGTCCACCGCGCCGTACATGCCGGCGTGGCGTTCGGCAAGCCGTGTCGCCGCGAACAGCTCGGCGTTTTTCGGCGAGACCTGGTTGAGCGCCGCGGTTGCCGCCAGGAGCGCCAGCTGCTCGACCGCAAGCCGCGCGACGCGCTCGCTGTCCGGCCGGCGGAACGACTGCCCGATCGAGGCAACGGCCTCGGCGGCGCCCGGCAGGCCCTTGGTCTCCTCGGCAAGCGCGCGCAGCACCGCGAGTGCGGCGTCAGCCTCGCGGCCGAGCGCGCGCAACACGTCGAGGCACATCACGTTGCCGGACCCCTCCCAGATTGCGTTGACCGGCGACTCCCGGTAGTGGCGCGCCAAAATGCCTTCCTCGACATAGCCATTGCCGCCGAGGCACTCCATCGCCTCATAGAGGAAGCCGGGCGCGCTCTTGCAGGTCCAGTATTTGATCGCCGGCGTCAGCAGCCGCATATAGGCGGCCTCGCCCGCATCGGCCGGCGCGCGATCGAAGGCACGGCAGAGCCGCATCACCAGCGCGATGGACGCCTCGACATGCAGCGCCATGTCCGACAGCACCGCCTGCATCAGCGGCTGGTCGGCGAGGTGTTTCTGGAACACGCTGCGGTGCCGCGCGTGATGGAGCGCATGCGCCAACCCCGAGCGCATCAGGCCGGCGGATGCGATCGCGCAATCCTGCCGCGTCAGCTGCACCATCTGGATGATGGTGCGGATGCCCTTGCCCTCCTCGCCGATCAGCTCGGCATAAGCGCCGTGGAATTCGACCTCCGACGAGGCATTGGAGCGGTTGCCGAGCTTGTCCTTCAGGCGCTGGAAGTGGATCGCGTTGACCGCGCCGTCGGACGCAAAGCGCGGCATGAAGAAGCAGCTCAGCCCATTCATGGTCTGCGCCAGCACCAGGAAGGCGTCGCACATCGGTGCCGACATGAACCATTTGTGCCCGGTGACACGCCAGGCCCCGCCGTCGCGCTCGGCGCGCGTCATGTTGGCGCGCACATCCGTGCCGCCCTGCTTTTCCGTCATGCCCATGCCGAGGGTCATGCCGCGCTTGGTCCACCACGGCGCAAAGGTGGGATCGTAGGCGCGCGTTCCGATCACCGGCATCGTCTTCGCCAGAATATCCGGCTGCGAGGCCAGCGCCGCGACCGAGGCGCGCGTCATCGTGATCGGGCAGAGATGGCCGGTCTCGACCTGGGAAGCGATGTAGAACTTTGCCGCACGCACCACCTCGGCCGCTCCGCCGGCCGGCTTGCCGTCGGCGCTCCAGGTCGAGTTGTGCACGCCGGCATGCGCGGAGTGCGCCATCAGCTCGTGATAGGCCGGGTGAAACTCGACCTCGTCGCGGCGATTGCCCCTGGCATCGAACAAGCGCAGTTTCGGCGTGTTCTCGTTGGCGATGCGTCCGCGCTCCGCCATCGCGTCCGAGCCCCAATGCTTGCCGAAATCCGACAGCTCCGCCGTTGCCGCCGCCCCGCCATTGGCAGCGACCGCCGCGGCGAGCGGCGCGTCCACCGTGAACAGGTCGACATTTTCGAACGGCGGCGACTGGTTGAAGACGTCGTGGGTGGCAAACGGAGCCTGCGTCATGGTCTCCTCGGCAACTGGTCTGCACGCATGCGGCCTGGACAACCGGCCTCTTCCGGCCGGGATCACGGGCCAGCCGCTGCGCAATGGAATCGGAGGATCATAAGCCTGCGAGCCGACGCGGGGCAGCGAAAAGTACACGTCCGCTGGATGCTTCCATGCTTTAGATGCTTGCGCGCTTGGGCGCATGGCGGCCGAGCCAGCGGTCGACCCAGTCATTGACGCGGGTCCGGTTCGCCTCCTTCCTGGAAGCCTGGACAGGAAAAATGTCGCCGCTGCTCAATTGCCGGTTATCGGGATAGGCCGCCAACTGCAGGTTGGACTCATGCGCGGCGCCGTCCACCGGCGAGATGTAGGCAAACCGGATCTCGATCTTGTGCTTGATGTCGGCGCCCTGCCACTTCGGATGATGGCGTGCCAGCAGCTCGGTAAGCTCGCACGGCAACAGATCGGAGGTCGAGCTTCGCGACCCCTCGGTCTTCTCCATGTAGCATTGTTCCTTGACGCTGCTGACGCGCGCGTCGATCGGCCGGAAGTTCAGTCGCTTGTCGAGCTCGCTATAGACATAGAAGCTCGCGACGGCGACAGCGATCATAGCGTAGAGGCCAAGGCGCATGGTTGTGCTTCCGTCCTGTCGGACCGCGGCGGTCAGATCGAACGCGTCTTGTCCGCCTTGGTCTTGGAGGCAAGGACGGGAAACACGTCCCCGGCGCGCAGCGGCTTGCCGTTGGGGAAATAGGACATCTGCAGGCTCGACTGGTGGGTGGCTCCGTCGACCGGCGAGACATAGATGACCTTCACCTCGATCTTGTGCTTCACGTCATAGCCCTGCCACTTCGGGTGCTCCTTGCGCAGCAGCTCGGCAATCTCGCAGCGGGTCAGATCGGAGGTCGATGTCGTCTTGGTGATGACCCCGCGGTCGACCTTTTCCAGATAGCATTGCTCGCTGACGCCGCTGATGTGGCATCGACGCGCTGATAATTCGCGCTCTTGTCGTGTCGATCGTAAATCAAGACGCCGGCGACGCCGACGACAACAATTGCAATGGCTGCGAAACGCATGCTGCATGCTCCCGTGTTGCCCGCACTTCATACGGCCACAATTAAGGAGTGTTGAAAGCGCGCTCGGCTACTTTTGCGATGGCAAGCGTCGTCTTGCGAAAATGCTTCGGATTTGAGGAAAATCCTGCCCTAGAGTTTCGGTTCTGATTGAAACAGAATCGAAGCTCCAGTCTCTTGTTCTGAGGCGTTTTCTTCACGCGAACCGGCGTCCACTTCTCGAAAACGCGCTACCGCGCCCGGACGATCGGGAAGTCGTAGGCCGGCCCGCCTGCCCGCGGCAGCGAAAAGTGCCACCATTCCTTGGCATAATTCGCGAACCCTTGCCGGGCCATCGCCGCGACCAGCATGGCGCGCCAGCGCCTCTGCGCAGGCGTGATCGAGCCCGTCGCGGTGTGGGCCTTCAGGTCGGAACAATCGTAACCGGTGCCCATGTCGACGCTGCCCTCCGGAGCGCGCGTGGCGGCCGGCGCGGTGCAGTCGGCATAGTCCCTGGCCGGATCGAACTTGCGCGAATTGTCGGCGCCAAGATCGACCAGCGTGAGATCGACCGCGGCCCCTGTCGAATGTCCCGAATGGGTGGCGATGTAGCCGAGGCGGAACAGGTCCGCCTTCGAGAAGGCCGGGTTATAGCGCCGCTCGGCGGCGGTCTCGGTGCCGTTCCTCGACCATGCCACCATGTCGGCGACAGCGCGGGCCGGCCGGTAGCAATCGAACATCTTCAGCGACAGTCTTTGCCGGGCCAGTTCCTGCTGCACGGCCTTGAGCCTGAGCCCGACCTCCCGCTTCACCACGCATTCCGCCGCGCCATAGCCCGCAAGCGGCCGGCCCATGAAATTGTTCGCGCCGGCGTAGCGGATGTCCTGGATGATGGTCGGATCGATGTCGCGGAGGAACGCGAAGTCGCCGGGCAAGTTCTGAGCGAAGGCAGGCGAGATCGCCCCCGGGATCAACGCGATGGTCATCCATGCGATCACGACAATTTTCACGAGGTCTCGCTCCGGCGTCACGGCCGGGTATAGCCCGTCAGGAGGACGGCGTCGCTGCCGCTCCGCCTATGCCCGGCCATCCACGTCTTGTTCCGGAAAATCCCGCAAAAGCAAGGCGCGGATGTCCCCCGGCGAACCCCGGCAGGACCGCCGAGAAGGCGGCGACATCTTACTCGGGGAAAACTCCCGCGAGCCCTCTTCGCGCTTGCCCCACCGGCCATCCGCGCCTATAGCTCTCGCTTTAATGACCCCATCATTGAAATCGACTTTTGTCCTCGGTCACCGGCATCTGCTGGGCATCGAGGGCCTTTCCGCTGACGACATCACGGGCCTGCTCGACCTCTCCGAGGAGTATGTCGAGCTCAACCGCCAGGTCGACAAGAAGCGCGCCTCCCTGCGCGGCCGCACCCAGGTCAATCTGTTCTTCGAGGCCTCGACCCGGACCCAGTCCTCGTTCGAGATCGCCGGAAAACGCCTGGGCGCCGACGTCATGAACATGTCGGTGTCGTCGATGTCGACCCGCAAGGGTGAGACGTTGATGGACACTGCTGTGACGCTGAACGCGATGCACCCGGACATCCTCGTGGTACGCCACCACGCGTCCGGCGCGGTCGAGCTTCTGGCGCGCAAGGTTGACGGTTCCGTGATCAATGCCGGCGACGGCAGCCACGAGCACCCGACCCAAGCGCTGCTCGACGCCCTGACGATCCGCCGCAACAAGGGCCGGCTCGAGGGGCTGACGATCGCGATCTGCGGCGACGTGCTGCATTCGCGGGTGGCGCGCTCCAACATCTTCCTGCTCAACACCATGGGCGCGCGCGTCCGCGTGGTGGCCCCCTCCACCCTGCTGCCGCCCGGCATCGAGCGGATGGGCGTCGAGGTCGCGCGCGACATGCGCGAGGGACTGAACGGCGCCGACATCGTGATGATGCTGCGGCTGCAGCGTGAGCGCATGAACGGCTCCTTCGTGCCGTCGTCGGGCGAGTATTTCCACTATTTCGGCCTCGACCAGAAGAAGCTCGGCTATGCCAAGCCGGATGCGCTGGTGATGCATCCCGGCCCGATGAACCGCGGTGTCGAGATCGACACCTTCGTCGCCGACGGCGCGCAGTCGCTGATCCGTGAACAAGTTGAAATGGGTGTGGCAGTACGTATGGCGGTGCTGGAAGCGCTCGCCCGCAACCTGCCAAACGCGTGAGACCGATGCTGACCGACCGCCGCCCCATCCTGCTCGCCAACGCCCGCGTCATCGATCCGTCGCGCGATTTCGACGGTCCGGGCGACGTCCTGATCGCCGATGGCGTCATCCGTGACGCCAAGCGCGGCATCGGCGCCGCCGGCGTCCCCGAAGGCACCGACATCGTCAATTGCGCCGGCAAGATCGTGGCCCCCGGC
The DNA here is from genome assembly GCF_020194035.1 of Bradyrhizobium sp. BRP56. Lineage (NCBI taxonomy): Bacteria > Pseudomonadati > Pseudomonadota > Alphaproteobacteria > Hyphomicrobiales > Nitrobacteraceae > Bradyrhizobium > Bradyrhizobium sp. BRP56. Next base: position 56,045 of record NZ_JADYVV010000002.1, on the reverse strand, counting down.
CTGATCGATATGCGCGCCTTTGTCGGCGAGCCCGGCGCCAGCCATCGCGAGACTTTCGCCTCCGCCAGCCAGGCCGCCGCGGCCGGCGGCATCACCACCATCATCTGCCAGCCCGACACCTCGCCGGTGATCGACAATTCGGCGACCGTCGACTTCGTGCTCCGCCGCGCCCGCGACACCGCGATCGTCAACATCCATCCGATGGCGGCGCTGACCAAGGGCATGCAGGGCCAGGAGATGACCGAGATCGGCCTGCTCAAGGCTGCCGGCGCCGTCGCCTTCACCGACGGCGACCGCAGCGTCACCAACGCCCAGGTGATGCGGCGCGCGCTGACCTATGCCCGCGATTTCGACGCGCTGATCGTGCATCACACCGAGGATCCGAATCTGGTGGGCGAAGGCGTGATGAACGAGGGCGAATTCGCCACGAGGCTCGGTCTCGCAGGGATTCCCACCGCGGCCGAGTCGATCATGCTCGAGCGCGACATGCGCCTCGCGGGCCTGACCGGCGGGCGCTATCACGCGGCGTCGCTGACCTCGATCGAGTCGCTGGAGATCCTCAAGCGCGCCCGCGACTCCGGCCACAATGTCTCGGCCTCGGTCTCGATCAACCACGTGACGCTGAACGAAAACGACATCGGCCCCTACCGCACCTTCCTCAAGCTGGCGCCGCCGCTGCGCACCGAGGAGGACCGCAAGGCGCTGGTCGCAGCGCTGGCCTCCGGGCTGATCGATGTCGTGATGAGCGACCACAATCCGCAGGACGTCGAGGTCAAGCGGCTGCCGTTCGCGGAAGCGGCGAGCGGCGCAGTCGGTCTGCAGACCATGCTGCCGGCGGCGCTGCGGCTGATCCACAATGGCGAGATGGATTTCAAGACGCTGATCCGGGCGATGTCGACGCGGCCGGCGGAGCTGCTGGGCCTGCCCGGCGGCACGCTGCGCGCGGGCGCGCCGGCCGACGTCATCGTGATCGACGCCGACACGCCCTGGGTGCTCGACCGCGACGATCTCAAATCACTGTGCAAGAACACGCCGTTCGACGACGCCCGCTTCTCGGGCCGCGTGACGCGGACGATCGTCGGCGGACGGACCGTGTACGAGCACGTCTGAAACTGGGGTGGAACTCAGCGCGACGCGAGTTGCGACATCGCTTCCATCGTTGTGCCAACGACGATGGCCGCGACGTAAACGACAAAGAAAAACTGCTCCAGCCGCCTGCGAACAGAAGCCATGATAAGCTCCCTCATTACCAAGGCCATGGTGCGGATTTATGGTTAATATTTCATTGACGGCGCTGCCCGGTTCGGGCGGGACCGCTCCAGGGAACCACCGCGATGTCTGCTGATGGGCTGCTGCCGCTCGCCTTCCTGATCGGCTACCTGCTGGGCTCGATCCCGTTCGGCATGGTGCTGACCAGGATGGCCGGCACGCAGGATCTGCGCACGGTCGGCTCGGGCAATATCGGCGCCACCAATGTGCTGCGCACCGGCCGCAAGGGCCTCGCCGCGGCGACGCTGCTCGGCGACATGCTGAAGGGCACCGTCGCCGTCATCATCGCCGGCACCATCGACGGCCCGAACGCGGCGATGCTGGCGGCGCTGGGGGCGTTCCTCGGCCACCTCTTTCCGGTCTGGCTGAAGTTTCGCGGCGGCAAGGGTGTCGCGACCTATCTCGGCGTGCTGCTCGGCCTGTTCTGGCCGGCGGCGCTGATCTTCGCCGTGATCTGGCTCGGCACCGCCTACACCACGCGCTACTCGTCGCTGTCGGCGCTGATCGCCGCGTTCGTGACGCCGCTGTTCCTGTGGTGGTTCGGCCATAACGCGCTCGCCTCGCTGTTCGCCGTGCTGACGCTGCTGCTGTTCTACATGCACCGCGAGAACATCCAGCGCCTGCAGGCCGGTACCGAGGGCAAGATCGGCGAGCGGAAGTGACGTATGTCATTCCGGGGCATCGCGCAGCGATGAGCCTCAGGTGCGCAATTGCGCATCGGGGAATCCAGAAGTTGTGGGCGAGATTCCGGGTTCGATGCGGCGCATCGCCCCGGAATGACCAAGCCTACCGCTTCAACGCGTCCTCGACAAAGCTCGCCGCCGCCAGCGCCTTCGCGTCATCGCCAAAACCCGCGATCACGGTCACGCCGACCGGCAATCCGCCCTCGGCGGTCAGCGTCGGCACGTTGACGCAGGGCACGCCCATCAAGGTCCAGAGCCGGTTGTAACGGGGATCGCCGGTCGACGCCAAACCCTCGGGTGCCGCGCCCGGTGCCGACAGCGTCAGCAGCACGTCGACCTCGGTGAGGATCGTGGCCAGCGCCAGCCGTGCGCGCAGCGTGACGTCCATTGCAGCGTCGTACTCCGCCGGCGTGCCGCCCTTGCTCTCGTCGAGCCGGCCGCGCAGCAGCGGCGGCATCGCATCGTAGTTCTGGCCGTATTCCCAGGCGAACGACTGATGCGCCTCGAAATCCTGCACCACCGGATGGATCCGCCACGCCTCGGCGATGATCTCGGGCACAGCGAACTCGTGCACGGTCGCACCGGCCTGCTCCGCCGCACGCGCGGCCTTCTGCAACGCCTCCGCTCCGGAAGGTTCCGGCGAACCGGCGAAGGCCTGCGCGACCACGCCGATGCGCGGCGCGGAAACCTTCGACGGCACCACCAGCTCGGGCCGCCTGGTCATCGCAGCGAGCCCCAGCGCGACATCGCGCACGCCGGCGCCGAACAGCCCGACGGTGTCGAGCGTCCAGGAGAAGCATTTCACGCCGACGGTCGGCAGCAGCCGATAGCTCGGCTTGATCGCGGCTACGCCGCAGAACGAGGCCGGCCGGATCACCGAGCCGCCGGTCTGCGTGCCGAGCGCCAGCGGGATCATCCCGGCCGCGACCGCTGCGGCCGAGCCCGATGACGAGCCGCCCGGCGTGTGCGCGTGATTGTGCGGATTGAGCGTTGCGGTCGGATCGTTCGCCGCGAACGCCGTCGTCGTGGTCTTGCCGATGATGGTGGCGCCGGCCTGCTTCAGCGCCATCACGACCGGCGCGTCGGCGCGCGGCTGATGCCCGCGATAGATCGCGGCGCCCATCTCGGTCGGGAGGTCAGCGGTATCGATGATGTCCTTGATGCCGACCGCAATCCCGCGCAACGGCCCGGCCTGTTGCGCACGCGCCGTCTCGTCGAGGCGGACGAAGGCGCCGATAGTCTTGTCCTGCGCCGCGATGGCGTCCCGCGTCTGCGTGATGGCGGCATCGGTGGACAATTCGCCGGAGGCGATGCGGCGTTGGAGATCGGCAAGCGAAATCATCGGCGGACTTCCTGTTTCTTGACGGTTTTTGGCGGCTTCTTGCCAAGCGCTTTTAGCGCGTCGCGCGCGGCTGCGCCAATGTCGCAGTTGATCACAATCTCAGGTTGGGCGAAGCTGCGCCCCGCATGCATGACCGCTCGCCCAGCCCTCCAAAACTCACCGACACCGAACGGCTCAACCGGCTGCGGCTGATCCGCTCCGACAATGTCGGCCCGCGCACCTTTGCATCGCTGCTCCGCCATTTTGGCGATGCGGCGCACGCGCTGGAGCGCCTGCCTGACCTCGCCCGCCGCGGCGGCGCCTCCGGCCCCGGACGGATCTGCAGCGAGGCCGACGCCGCCGCCGAGCTCGCGGCCTGCCGCAAATTCGGCATCGATCTCGTCGCGCCGGAGGAAGCGCATTATCCGGCGCGGCTTGCCACCATCGACGACGCGCCGCCGCTGCTTGCCGTGCGCGGCGCGCGCGACACCCTGATGCGGCCGATGATCGCGATCGTCGGCTCCCGCAACGCCTCCGGCGCCGGGCTGAAATTTGCAGGCCAGCTCGCGCGCGATCTTGGCGATGCCGGCTTTGTCGTGATCTCGGGCCTCGCCCGCGGCATCGATCAGGCAGCGCACCGCGCCACCGTTGCCAGCGGCACGGTCGCCGTGCTCGCCGGCGGCCACGACAGGATCTACCCGCCCGAGCATGAGGATCTGCTTGCGGCCCTGCTCGAACACGGCGCGGCGATCTCGGAGATGCCGCTCGGCCATGTGCCGCGGGCGCGCGACTTTCCCCGTCGCAACCGTTTGATCTCGGGCGCCTCGCTCGGCGTCGTGATCGTCGAGGCCGCGCATCGCTCGGGCTCGCTGATCACGGCGCGGATGGCGGCCGAACAGGGCCGCGAGGTGTTCGCGGTGCCGGGCTCGCCGATCGATCCGCGCGCCGCCGGCGCCAACGATCTGATCAAGCAAGGCGCCACGCTGGTCACCGAAGCCGCCGACGTCATCAGCGCGGTCACGCCGATCATGGAACGGCCGGTGATGCTCGGCGTGCGCGAGGACGACGAGCCGCTGGACTTTGCCACCGATAGCGGCGATCGCGCCCGCATCATCGATCTGCTCGGGCCGAGCCCGATCAGCCTCGACGATCTGATCCGGATGGCCGACGTGTCGCCGGCCGTTGTCCGCGCCGTGCTGCTCGAGCTCGAGCTCGCCGGCAGGCTCGAACGCCACGGCGGCGGGCTGGTGTCGATGATTTGACGATCTGAATATCTCGCTCGCGCAAACGCTTGTCCGTCATCCTGAGGAGCGCGCAGCGCGTCTCGAAGGATCGACGGCCCGACTGGTGGCCGTGCATCCTTCGAGACGCCTGCTACGCAGGCTCCTCAGGATGACGGGTCTGCTTGTCCGAACGCGAAGGCTCCGAACTCAGCCTTCGCCATTCCGCGCATCGAAGTCGTTTCGCGCGCCCTCGATTTCCGGCAGATGCGCGAACGCCCATTCGCCGAGCGCCATCACAGGCACCGCCAGTCCGCGCCCGAGATCGGTCAGCTCGTAGTCGACCCGCGGCGGAATGGTCGGAAACACCGTGCGCGTCACCAGGCCATCGCGCTCCAGGCCGCGCAGCGTCAAGGTCAGCATGCGCTGCGAGATGCCGTTGATCATCCTCTTCAGCTCGTTGAAGCGGCGCGGTCCATCGCGCAGCAGCATGATGACCAGCACGCTCCATTTGTCGCCGACCCGCGACAGCACCGAGGCCACGCCGCGGCAGTCCTGATGCGTCCCGGGGCCACGCGGCAGGCCGGTTTCGGCGGTTACATCGATGTGCTCGGGTTCCATTGGTGTGCTCGGGTTTCAAAAATGTGCGTTCTTGCGGAGATTTAGGGCGGTCACTCATATAGCGCCAGTTACAAACCTATACCAAAGGTGACCTCAGCCATGAAACTTCTGCACATCGATTCCTCGGTCCTCGGCCCCCACTCCGTCAGCCGCCAGGTCTCGGCCGCTGCCGTCGAGCGGCTGTGCCAGGCCAATCCGGGCCTCGTCGTCAGCTATCGCGACCTCAGCCAGACCCCGCTCGCCCACCTCTCCGGCCTGCACCTCGCCGCCAGTCAGGGCGCGGCGCCGGACCCGTCGGTACGCGACGACATCGCGACCGGCCAGGCGGTGCTGGACGAGTTCCTCGCCGCCGCCATCGTCGTGATCGGCGCGCCCATGTACAATTTCACGATTCCGAGCCAGCTCAAGGCCTGGATCGACCGCATCCTGGTCGCGGGCAAGACGTTCAAGTATGGCGCCGGCGGCGTCGAGGGACTGGCCGGCAACAAGCGCGTCATCATCGCGATCTCGCGCGGCGGCTATTACGGCGCCGACACGCCGATGGCCGCGCTCGAGCACCTCGAGACCTACCTGCGTGGCGTGTTCGGCTTCATCGGCGTCAGGAATGTTGAGTTCATCCCCGCCGACGGCATCCAGGTCGGCCCCGAGCATCGCGAAAAGGCGGTTGCGGGCGCGCTGCAGGCCGCCGGCAATCTGAACGCAGCCTGATGTGATTCAAAGCGCCTGCCGTCGCTTGGCGGCGGCAGGCCGTTCAGGTGGAGGAACTCAGAACCAGACGCCCTGTATGCCGAGGATGACGGCGACCAGCGAAATCAACAGGCCGATGCCGGAGAACAGCGCGACCGTCACGAACTGCGTCGTATCTGAACTTTCGGATGCGGGCGAAACCGGGATCGACGTCGAAATGCGGGCTGCTTTCGGCATGGCGGCACTCCAAATGATTCCGTGGTGAAAAATTCCCCGCCCAATCAGGAGTCCGGGCAGTACGCCAAAGGTTCAATGCGCGCGATGATAGTCGCAAGCGAAACCGGCCGGTATGAAACGCTTCACACCGGCCGTTCGATACAATGAGAAACAAACCAGAGCGTTTTCGAGCGAAGTGGATACCGGTTCGCGTGAAGAAAACGCGTCAGAATAAAACCAGAGCCGCGTTCCGATTTAATCGGAACGGAAAGGCTCTATCCGCGATAGATCGGTGCGCCCGCCGGTGATGCCGTTGCACCGCCATCGATGAACAGCTCCTGCCCTTGCACATGCGCGGCGTCGTCGGACGCCAGGAACAGCACGGTCTTTGAAATGTGATCGGGCTCGCCGATCCGCCCGAGCGGCGTGGTCTTGCCGATCCGCTGCTCGAAGATCTTCTCGGCCTCGGGCGTCGCGATCGCCGCGCCCCAGATCGGCGTGCGCACCGCGCCCGGCGCCACCACGTTGACGCGGATGTTGCGCGGCGAGAATTCTGACGCCATCACCCGCGCCATCGCGCGCACGCCGGCCTTGCTCGCGGCATAGGCCGAGTAGCCGGGATTGCCGAGCACGGAGATCACCGAGCCGTTGAGAATGATCGATGCGCCGTCGTTGAGGTACGGCGCGACCGCCTGCACCGTGAAGAACACGCCGGTGAGATTGGTCCGGATCACATTCTCGAATGCGGCCAGCGTGGTGCCGCCCACCGGCGTCTGGCCGGGAATGCCGGCATTGGCGAACAGCACGTCATACTTGCCGAACTTCTCGGCGCCCTGCTTCACCGCGGCTTCCAGCGCCGCGACGTCGGTGGCATCAGCCGCCACCGCGAGCGCGTTCGGCCCGAGCTCCCTGGATGCCGCCGCAAGCGTCTCCTTGTTGCGCCCGGTGATGACGATCTTGGCGCCCTCCGCCACGAACAGCTTCGCTGTCGCGAGCCCGATGCCGCTGTTGCCGCCGGTGATCAACGCCGTCTTGTTCGCCAGTCTCATGTCCGCCTCCAGTTGGTTGCATTATTAAACTTCGTTGCCTAGCTAGGGCATACGGTTTAATATTGCAACCACACAAGGTCGTGATGGCCCAAACTCCTGGAGACAGCCGGTGAAACGAACCAGCCTTGCAGGCGACAGCTGTCCCGTCGCACGCGCGCTCGACGTGTTCGGCGACTGGTGGTCGCTCCTGATCATCCGCGACGCCAGCCTCGGCCGGCGCCGCTTCGGCGAATTCCAGGCGAGCCTCGGGCTTGCCAAGAACATCCTTGCCACACGGCTGCGCACGCTGGTCGAGCGCGGCATCCTGAAGACGGTCCCCGCCTCCGACGGCAGCGCCTATCAGGAATATGTGCTGACGCCGAAGGGCCACGGCATCTTTCCGATCCTGGTCGCGCTGCGGCAATGGACCGAGGAATTCGACGAGCATCCGGACGAGATCGCGACCATCCTGGTCGACCGCGACAAGGGCAAGCCGGTGAAGAAGCTCACGCTCTATTCGCAGGATGGACGCGTGCTTGGCGCGGCCGACACGGCGCTGAAGCCGCGGCGTGTAGCGAAGCGCGCGCGGCGCCTCGCGAGTGCGTAGGATGGGTGTTGCTGATGCGACACGACGGGCAACTCACCAAAAACTTGTCAATCCTCGCCTGCGAAAATATTTCGCTTTATCCGAATATGCCTCGCGTCGCGAGGATGCGGATGTATGACTCACATACGACGACCCATATTGGGTGTCGTCCCTGCGCAAAAGGCCACGCCTCGTTCTACACCGATTCCATCCAACCAATCTGCAGGGACCAAACACGAAAGCAGGGACCCATAACCACAAATGCCGGTTGTTGAACGATGCTGAGACGACGAGTCCCGTTCTCAACACCCGCCGCGGCGTATGGGTCCTGGCCTTCGCCGGGACGACGGCGGTGGATGTGGCGCGAGCTAGCGTTCTTCCTTTCTCCAGGAAGGGTCGCAAATCACGACTTCTGTTTCGCCGCACCGCGCTGTTTGACATCTTGAATTGCGATCCATCCCCACCGTCGTCCTGGCGAAAGCCAGGACCCATTACCCAAAATGAGAGTTGTTGCGCGACGCTGGGGCCGCGATCCCGTTCATCACCGACTGCGGTGGTTATGAGTCCTCATAGGCGCCCCTGCATCCCGCGACGCCCCTTACGACAGCTTCCTCCGGCTGCGCGAACGCAGTTGCTCGTCGGCCTCCAGGCGGGCCATCGCGAACAGGCGCTTGAGGACTTCGAATTTGTGGCGCCGGGCGAGTTTGGCGAGTTCGGTCGCGGCTGCTGCGATCAGGACGAGGGCGTCGTCCGGGCCGCCCTCCCCAGCTGTCTCGTCGTCCGCCGGTCGCTGCCGGCCGGACACCTTGCGCTTTCGGCCGCCCCCTGTGCTGCTCAAAAGGCCTAATCCGATTCCGACCCTATATATAAAGTGATACGCCCTTTCCGGCCGCAACTCTAGGACGCATTTTGCAACCCCTGGGATAGAAACTCCACAGCTTGGCGCGTCCCTTCAATATCTGGCGATTTGACAGGGACCGCCCCAGCACCCATGTTCGCCCCGACATGGCGGGCCGCGAGTCTAGCGGAACCCACCTTCAAGTTTTCCCGTAAGCTATTGGAATGACATGAATATCGTCATTGTGGAGTCGCCGGCCAAGGCCAAGACGATCAACAAATATCTGGGGTCCTCCTATGAGGTCCTGGCGTCGTTCGGCCATGTTCGCGACCTCCCGGCCAAGAATGGTTCCGTCGATCCCGACGCCAATTTCCAGATGATCTGGGAGGTCGATGCCAAGGCCGCGAGCCGGCTTAACGACATCGCCAAGGCGCTCAAGGGGGCCGACCGACTGATCCTCGCAACCGACCCCGATCGCGAGGGCGAGGCGATCTCTTGGCACGTACTGGAGGTGATGAAGGAGAAGCGCGCGCTGAAGGACCAGAAGGTCGAGCGCGTGGTGTTCAACGCCATCACCAAGCAGGCCGTCTCCGAGGCGATGAAGGCGCCGCGCCAGATCGATGGCGCGCTGGTCGACGCCTATATGGCGCGTCGTGCGCTGGACTATCTGGTCGGCTTCACCCTCTCTCCCGTGCTGTGGCGCAAGCTGCCCGGCGCCCGCTCCGCCGGCCGCGTGCAGTCGGTCGCGCTGCGGCTGGTCTGCGACCGCGAGCTCGAGATCGAGAAGTTCGTGCCTAAGGAGTACTGGTCGCTGGTCGCGACGCTGCTGACGCCGCGCGGCGACGCTTTCGAGGCGCGGCTGGTCGGCGCCGACGGCAAGAAGATCGCACGGCTCGACATCGGCTCCGGCGCGGAAGCCGAGGATTTCAAGAAGGCAATCGAGGCCGCGCTGTTCAAGGTTGCGACCGTCGAGGCCAAGCCGGCGCGGCGCAATCCGCAGGCGCCCTTCACCACCTCGACCCTGCAGCAGGAAGCGAGCCGCAAGCTCGGCTTCGCGCCGGCGCACACCATGCGCATCGCGCAGCGGCTCTATGAGGGCATCGACATCGGCGGCGAGACCACCGGCCTCATCACCTATATGCGAACCGACGGCGTGCAGATCGCGCCCGAAGCGATCACGCAGGCGCGCAAGGTGATCGGCGAGGACTATGGCAACGCCTACGTGCCGGACGCCCCGCGCCAGTACCAGGCCAAGGCCAAGAACGCGCAGGAAGCCCACGAAGCGATCCGCCCGACCGATCTGTCGCGTCGCCCGGCCACCATCGGCCGCAGGCTCGATGCCGATCAGGCGCGGCTCTATGAATTGATCTGGAAGCGCACCATTGCGAGCCAGATGGAGTCGGCCGAGCTCGAGCGCACCACCGTCGACATCGAGGCCAAGGCCGGCTCACGCGTGCTGGACCTGCGCGCCTCCGGCCAGGTCATCAAGTTCGACGGCTTCCTCGCGCTCTATCAGGAAAGCCGCGACGACGAGGAGGACGAGGATTCGCGCCGCCTGCCCGCGATGAGCGAGGGCGAGGCCGTGAAGCGCCGGAGCCTCGCCGTCACCCAGCATTTCACCGAGCCGCCGCCGCGCTTCTCGGAAGCCTCGCTGGTGAAGCGGATGGAAGAGCTCGGCATCGGCCGCCCCTCGACCTACGCCTCGATCCTGCAGGTCCTGAAGGACCGCGGCTATGTCAAGCTCGAGAAGAAGCGGCTGCACGGCGAAGACAAAGGCCGCGTCGTGGTCGCGTTCCTGGAGAACTTCTTCTCGCGCTATGTCGAATACGACTTCACCGCCGATCTCGAGGAGCAGCTCGACCGCATCTCCAACAACGAGATCGCCTGGCAGCAGGTGCTGCAGGACTTCTGGCGCGGCTTCATCGGCGCGGTCAACGACATCAAGGACCTGCGCGTCGCCGAGGTACTCGACGCGCTCGACGAGATGCTCGGCCCGCACATCTATCCGCCGCGCGCGGATGGCGGCGATGTCAGGCAATGCCCGACCTGCGGCACCGGCCGGCTCAACCTCAAGGCCGGCAAGTTCGGCGCCTTCGTCGGCTGCTCGAACTATCCGGAATGCCGCTACACCCGTCCGCTCGCGGCCGACAGCGCCGAGAGCGCCGACCGCGTGCTCGGCACCGATCCCGACACCGGCTTCGATGTCACGGTGAAGGCCGGCCGCTTCGGCCCCTACATCCAGCTCGGCGAGCAGAAGGATTACGCCGAAGGCGAGAAGCCGAAGCGCGCGGGCATTCCGAAGGGCACCTCGCCGGCCGATGTCGACCTCGAACTGGCGCTGAAGCTGCTGTCGCTGCCGCGCGAGATCGGCAAGCATCCGGAAACCGGGCAGCCGATCACCGCCGGCCTCGGCCGGTTCGGGCCGTTCGTGAAGCACGAGAAGACCTATGCCAGCCTCGAGGCCGGCGACGAGGTGTTCGACATCGGTTTGAACCGCGCGGTCACGCTGATCGCGGAGAAGATTGCCAAGGGCCCGAGCGGTCGACGCTTCGGCGCCGACCCCGGCAAGCCGCTCGGCGATCACCCGACGCTCGGCGCGGTCGCGCTGAAGAACGGCCGCTACGGTGCCTATGTCGCGGCCGGCGGCGTCAACGCGACGATCCCGAGCGACCGCACGCCCGACCAGATCACGCTCGCGGAGGCAATCGCGCTGATCGACGAGCGCGCGGCCAAGGGCGGCGGCAAGAAGGCCAAGAAGGCGAAGGCGGAAAAGCCTGCCAAGGCCACGAAGGCCAAGGCAGCAAAGGCTGAAGATGCCGACGGCGACGCCGACGCCAAGCCCGCCAAGAAGGCTGCGTCGAAGAAAGCCGCGGCGAAGCCGAAGACGGATGCGACCAGCAAGGCGCGCGCGCCGGTCGCCTCCGGTGCCAAGACGTCGCCTGCGAAATCATCGGCACCAGCGAAAGCGCCCGCGAAGAAAAGCGCCGGCAAGGCACGAGGATAAGTGAAACGAAAACCCGACAATGGCTTTCCGGGCCGGGATGCCATCGTCGCCTTCATCCGCGCCAATCCAGGCAAGGTCGGCACCCGCGAGATCGCGCGCGAGTTCGGCCTGAAGAACGCCGACCGCGTCGAGCTGAAGCGGATCCTCCGTGAGCTCGCCGACGACGGCACGATTGCCAAGCGCGGCCGCAAGATCCACGAGCCGGCGGCGCTGCCGCCGACCGTGCTGGCCGACATCACCGGCCGCGACAGCGACGGCGAGCTGATCGCCACGCCCGCCGAGTGGGATTCGGACGAGAACGGCACCGCCCCGAAAATCCGCATCGAGACGCCGCGGCGGCCGAAGCCCGGCACCACCGCCGGCGTCGGCGACCGCGCGCTGCTGCGCGTCGAAGTCACGGACGAGCAAGACGGTACGCCCTATCGCGGCCGCGTCATCAAGGTGATCGATCACGGGCGCACCCGGATCCTCGGCATCTTCCGCCGCAATCCCGATGGCGGCGGGCGCCTGATCCCGGTCGACAAGAAGCAGGCCGGCCGCGAGCTCAACATCGCCAAGGCCGACAGCGGCGGCGCTGAGGACGGCGATCTCATCAGCGTCGACCTGATCCGCACCCGCGGCTATGGCCTCGCCTCCGCCCGCGTCAAGGAGCGGCTTGGCTCGATTGCCAGTGAAAAGGCGATCAGCCTGATCGCGATCGACACCCACGATATCCCGCAGGTGTTCTCCACTTCCGCGCTGCGCGAGGCTGAAGACGCCAAGCCCGCAACCTTGCAGGGCCGCGAGGACTGGCGTGACGTGCCGCTCGTCACCATCGATCCGCCTGACGCCAAGGATCACGACGACGCCGTGCATGCGGAAGTCGATCCCGATCCCAACAACAAGGGCGGCTTCATCGTCCATGTCGCGATCGCCGACGTCGCCTTCTATGTGCGGCCCGGTTCGGCGCTTGACCGCGACGCGTTGCAGCGCGGCAACTCGGTGTATTTCCCTGATCGCGTCGTACCGATGCTGCCCGAGCGCATCTCCAACGATCTCTGTTCGCTGGTGCCGGGCGAGCCGCGCGGCGCGCTCGCGGTGCGCATGGTGATCGGCGCCGACGGCCGCAAGCGCTCGCATACCTTCCACCGCGTGCTGATGCGCTCGGCCGCAAAGCTCCATTACGCGCAGGCGCAGGCCGCGATCGACGGCGGGCCCGATGACACGACGGGCCCTATCCTCGATCCGGTCCTCAAGCCGCTGTGGTCGGCCTACGAGCTGGTCAAGCTTGCACGCAACGAGCGTGATCCGCTCGATCTCGATCTGCCCGAGCGCAAGATCCTGCTGAAAGCCGACGGCACCGTCGATCGGGTGATCGTGCCGCAGCGGCTCGACGCGCACCGGCTGATCGAGGAATTTATGATCCTCGCCAACGTCGCCGCGGCCGAGATGCTGGAGAAGAAGGCGCTGCCGCTGATCTACCGCGTGCACGACGAGCCGAGCCAGGAGAAGGTGCACAACCTGCAGGAATTCCTGAAGACGCTCGACCTGCCCTTCACCAAGCAGGGCGCGCTGCGTCCCACCCAATTCAACCGCGTGCTGGCGCAGGTTGCCGGCGAGGACTACGAACCGCTGGTCAACGAGGTGGTGCTGCGTTCGCAGGCGCAGGCCGAATACTCCGCCGAGAACTACGGCCATTTCGGCTTGAACCTGCGCCGCTACGCGCACTTCACCTCGCCGATCCGTCGCTATGCCGATCTGATCGTGCATCGCGCGCTGATCCGCGCGCTCGGGCTTGGCGAAGGCGCCTTGCCGACCGATGAAACCGTGGAGACGCTCGCCGAGATCGCCGCGCAGATTTCCGTCACCGAGCGCCGCGCGATGAAGGCGGAGCGCGAGACCACCGACCGCCTGATCGCGCATTTCCTTGCCGATAAGGTCGGCGCCTCGTTTCAGGGCCGCATTTCCGGCGTGACGCGATCCGGCCTGTTCGTGAAGCTCGACGACACCGGCGCCGACGGTCTGATCCCGATCCGCACCATCGGCAGCGAATATTTCAACTACGACGAAACCCGCCACGCGCTGATCGGCACGCGCAGCAACACCATCTATCGGCTCGGCGACGTCGTCGATGTGCGTCTGGTGGAGGCCGCGCCGATAGCGGGCGCGCTGCGGTTTGAGTTATTATCCGATGGTCAGGCAATTCCGCGCGGCAGAAAACGCGACGGCGTAAGGGCCGAGCGCCGTGCCGCCGGATTTGGCAAGGAACCAAAAGGATCGGGCAAGAAGGCACACAAGGAGCGGAAATCGCGCAACAAGAAGGATCGCAAGCCGGCGCAGCAGAAGTCCGGCAAATCGAAGCGAGGCAAGTCATGGAAGTGACACCGCCGACGGTGGTCTGGACTCGCGAGGCGGCCGAGCCCGAGAAGCGCGACGTGTGGAGCGCGATGAAGCGCGGGTTCCGCAGCCGTTGTCCGCGCTGCGGAAAAGGCAGACTGTTCCGCAAGTTTCTCAAATGCGACGGCCATTGCCCGGTCTGCGACCTCGACTTCACGCCGCATCGCGCCGACGATCTGCCTGCCTATCTCGTCATCGTTATCGTCGGCCATATCGTGGTACCGATGGCGCTGTGGATCGAGACCAATTATTCGCCGCCGGTGTGGCTGCAACTTGCGATCTATCTGCCGTTCACGCTGTTCGCATCGCTGGCGCTGTTGCAGCCGGTGAAGGGAGCCGTGATCGGCTTGGAATGGGCCCTGCGCATGCATGGCTTTGACGAGAATCCCCCTAGCGACATCCCGCCGGTCTAGCTAAACCGGGCCGCAAGAAGAAATGAAAGGGATGAAATGACTGAAGCTGCCGCCCCCGCCGCTGTCGTCCACCAAGGCGAAAAAGAAGCCGATCATCATGCGTATTTCCGGCCGAAGGATGCCGCGACGCTGATCCTGATCGATCGCTCCGGCGCCAAGCCGAAGGTGCTGGTCGGCAAGCGTCACGACAAGGTCGTGTTCATGCCCGGCAAATTTGTTTTCCCGGGCGGCCGCGTCGACAAGGCCGACAACCGCGTGCCGGTCGCAGCGCCGATCACGCCGGAGCTCGAAGCCAATCTGTTGAAGGGCAGCCCGAAGATCACGCCCGGCCGCGCGCGTGCGCTTGCCAACGCCGCGATCCGCGAGGCGTGCGAAGAGACCGGGCTCTGCCTCGGCCGCAAGGTCGAGAAGCCGCACAAGCTCGACGGCCCCTGGGCGCCGTTCGCCGATGCAGGTCTGTTGCCCGATCCGTCCGGCCTGTTCCTGATCGCGCGTGCGATCACCCCGCCCGGCCGCGTCCGCCGCTTCGATACGCGCTTCTTCACTGCCGACGCCACGACCATCGCGCATCGTGTCGAGGGCGTGGTGCATGCCGATGCCGAGTTGGTCGAGCTGGTCTGGGTCGAGATCGGCTCCGAGCCGCTCGCCGACGCGCATGCCATGACCAAGAACGTGCTCGCCGAGCTCGACCGCCGTCTCGCCACCGGCCCGCTCCGCCACGACGCGCCGGTGCCGTTCTTCCATTTCTACGGCGGCAAGATGCAGAAGGACGTGCTGGGGGCGTAGTATGATCCTCGTCATTCCGAGGCGATGCGCAGCATCGAACCCGGAATCCCGAGATATTGCGGCGCGAGATTCCGGGTTCATCGCTGCGCGATGCCCCGGAATGACACTGTCGAGAGAGCGGCCAAAAACAAAATAATCTTCCCGATGGCGCGCCGCGAAACACCTCCCTATCTGTTCCGCTAACGACATCAAGGACGGAACGGGGCAATGGCGAAGCGTCAACTCAAGCTCGGCGCGTTCATGCGGCCGATCAGCATTCACACCGGTGCCTGGCGCTATCCCGGGGCCTGGCCCGACGCCAATTTCAACTTCGACCACATCAAGACGCTGATCCGCAAGCTCGAGGCCGGCAAGTTCGACGCCTTCTTCATGGCCGACCATCTGGCCGTGCTGAACATGCCGATCAACGCGCTGAAGCGCAGCCACACCGTGACATCGTTCGAGCCGTTCACGCTGCTGTCGGCACTCGCGGCCGTAACCGAAAACATCGGCCTGATCGCGACCGGCTCGACCACCTTCGACGAGCCCTATCACGTCGCGCGGCGCTTCGCCTCGCTCGACCACATCTCGGGCGGCCGCGCCGGCTGGAATATCGTCACCACGTCGAATCCGGACGCGGCGCTGAATTTCGGCCTCGACGATCACATGGAGCACGCCGAGCGCTACAGGCGCGCCCGCGAGTTCTACGACGTCGTCACCGGCCTGTGGGATTCCTTCGCCGACGATGCGTTCGTGCGCGACGTCGAGTCAGGCCTGTTCGTCGATCCCGACAAGATGCATGTGCTCAATCACAAGGGCAAATATCTCTCGGTGCGCGGCCCGCTGAACATCGCCCGCCCCGTGCAGGGCTGGCCTATCATCGTGCAGGCCGGCGCTTCCGATGACGGCAGGCAGCTGGCGGCCGAGACCGCGGAAGCCGTGTTCACCGGCGGCGGCAGCTTGGCCGACGGACAGAAGCTCTATGCCGACATCAAGAGCCGCATGGAGAAGATCGGCCGCGATCCCGAGCATCTGAAGATCCTGCCCGGCGCCTTCGTCGTCGTCGGCGACAGCGTTGAGGAAGCCAAGGAGAAGCGCGCACTGCTCGACAGCCGCGTGCATTACGACAGCGCGATCGCCTCACTGTCGGTGATCCTCGGCACCGATGCGTCCGGCTTTGATCCTGACGGACAGTTGCCGCCGATCCCCGAAACCAATGCCAGCAAGAGCGGCCGGCAGCGCCTTGTCGATGTCGCGGCGCGCGACAAGCTCACCGTGCGTCAGCTCGCGCAGCGCGTCGGCGGCTATGGCGGGCTCGCCTTCGTCGGCACGCCGCAGACCATCGCCGACCAGATGGAGGAATGGTTGACCGGCCGGGGCAGCGACGGCTTCAACATCATGTTCCCCTATCTGCCGCAGGGCCTGTTCGAGTTCGTCGATAAGGTGGCGCCGGAACTGCAAAAGCGCGGGATTTTCCGCACAGAGTATGAGGGGCGGACCTTGCGCGAGAATTTGGGCCTGCCGCGGCCGAAAAATCAGTTCTTCGAGGGGTAATAGGCCCGGAATCGGGATGATCTTGACTGAGAAATCCTTGACTTTGGGCTGTTTCTGGCTAGTTTCCCGGCCAAACGCGGGCCGATTTGGCCGGCTCCCGAATTCCCCCGATTTTCGAGGTTTTGCACATGGCCAAGGCGGTCACCATCAAGGTCAAGCTCGTGTCGACGGCCGACACCGGCTTCTATTACGTTGCCAAGAAGAATTCGCGCACCATGACCGACAAGCTGGTCAAGAAGAAGTACGACCCGGTCGCGCGCAAGCACGTCGAGTTCAAGGAAGCCAAGATCAAGTAAGATCGGCTGCTTCCGACGTTTCAAACGGGGCCCTCGCGGCCCCGTTTTTGCTTTCTAGGCTTGCGTCATCCCTCATGATTCCCGGAGCAGTCCCGGGCGCAGGGCTCAGATGATCGCAACCTTGGACGAGGGAAACGTCGGCGGCTACTCGGTAGCTTACGGCCGCGAGGACATCTACTTTCCGGTCTATGTCACGGCAGCCCTCGCCGCGATCTTTCTGACCGCGACCTGGATCACGGGCGCGATCTATTGGCTGGCGCCGGCAGCGGCAGCGGGCGGCTTCACCTATTACAACATCCCCCTGCTGGAGGCTGGTCGTCCGACGATCGGGGCCAACCAGTACGGCATCTTCATCCAGGCCTTCGGGCTGATCCGCTGGCGCGCCATCACGCGCATCGACCTCGTCGAGATCGCTGAGCGCGCGATGACGGTTCACGAGTTGCAGATCGCGCTTAACGGACCGCTCGGCAGCTCGCTGGTGGCCGATTGGCGCAAGCGGCCGGCCTACCGGCTGTTGATGCGCCTGCCGTGGCGCATGGACCATCGTGGCGTGGTCCGCGTCAATCTGGAGCCATTCGACCGGACGCCCGACGAGATCCACCGGACGTTCCTCAGGATGTGGCGTTACTACCGGAGCTAACCCTTGAACGCCTCGTCACGCAGATGCGCGTCTGCGATCTCTGCATCCGGATTGTGTGTGATCGTCATGAACCAAATGAGGCTGAAGAACAGCGACCACGCTGTGTTCCAATAGAACCAGTTCATCGGATCACCTCGAACAGCTTAGATCCGCGCCAGCGGGCGAAGATCGCCAGCTGCGCGGAATGCCGCCAAAGTCTACTGCACGACCTCGCCGTGCAGTGCAAGATCCAACCCTTCGCGCTCGATGTCCCGCGTCACGCGAAGCCCGACGAAGAGATTGATCACGAACAGGATGATCAGGCTCACCACGGCATCATACACGAAAACCGTCGCAACGCCGATGCATTGATTGAGGAACTGCCCGGGATTTCCTTCCAGAACACCTGCCGTTCCACCATACTGCTCGACCGCGAACACCCCGGTCAGCAGCGCCCCGACGATGCCGCCAAGGGCATGGACACCGAAGCAGTCCAGCGCATCATCGTAGCTGAACATGCGCTTCAAGCCGGTGCATCCCCAGTAGCAGCAGACGCCGGCGGCGATGCCGATCGCGAAAGCGCCGACCGGCCCGACGAAACCGGAGGCCGGCGTGATCGCAACGAGACCGGCGACGGCACCTGAGCAGATGCCGACGACGGTCGGCTTGCCCTTCAACGCCCATTCCACCAGCATCCAGGTGAAGCCTGCCACAGCCGTTGCGATCTGGGTCACCAGCATGGCCATGCCCGCCTGCATTCCGGCCGTGACGGCGGAGCCGGCATTGAAGCCGAACCAGCCGACCCACAGCAGCGAGGCGCCAATGAAGGTCAGCACCATATTGTGCGCCGGTCCCGTCTCGACGCGCTTGCCTAGCATGATGGCGCACATCAGGCCGGCCACGCCGGCATTGATGTGCACAACGGTGCCGCCGGCGAAATCGAGAACTTTGACATACGCAGCGTCGTTACCCGCCGAGAAGATCCCGTCAGGGCCCCAGACCCAGTGCGCGATCGGCGCATAGACGAAGATCGCCCACAGCCCGATGAACCAGAGCATCGCGGAGAACTTCATCCGCTCGGCAAACGCGCCGGCAATCAGCGCCGGCGTGATGATGGCGAACGTCATCTGGAAGCAGATGTAAACGGACTCAGGAATGGTCGCGGCGAGTGGATTGGGATTGCCGATGCCCCCCTTGCCGATGTCGCTCAGGATGTCCTTGAGGAACAGGCGATCGAGGCCGCCGATGAACGGCGTGCCGGCACGAAATGCCAGACTGTAGGTGAGGACGGCAAACAGGATCGTGACCAGGCAGGTGACCGCGAAGCTGGTCATCACGGTATCGCCGACATTCTTCTTGCGCACCATGCCGCCATAGAACAGGCCGAGCCCCGGGATCGTCATCATCAGGACGAGCGCGACTGACGTGAGCATCCAGGCGGTGTCGCCAGAATTCGGCGTGCACTTCTCGAGAATCTTGCCGCCACAGGCAGGCGGCGCCGCCGCATCCTCGGCCAGCGCAAGATCGGTGAACAGCAGGCAAAGGAACGCCACGCCCAACAAGGCAACCACGATTCTCACGAGCTTCTGGCGCGTGTGTGTCGCAGACTCCATCATCGACCTCCCATCACAAAAGAAATGCTGGCGTTCCGAATGGGCGCGGCGCGTTCGCAGCGTGAGCGCCGAAGGACAGCGCGCGTCCGGCTATCGGGATGTCTCGAAGTGCCGCGGTGCGGGTGGCGGGATGCAGCGAAGTCGCAGCGGCATCAGGCCCGACGCAGGGCACAAGGGCCTCCTGCTCGGCGGCGCGGCAAAGGCCGTGGTGCGCGGATGGCTGGAGAATGACGGCGACTAGCCCCATCGCGGCCAGCCCTTCCCAGAGGTCCCCAGGCCGGAACCTCAGCGAGGGTTTCCGGCACGATTTCTAGCCAAATTGAAACAAGATGCGTGCCACCACTGCGCGCCGCGTAACACTTTGAAAACGCTATCGCTTCGATCCGCAGCCGGAACCGCATCGCGCTCCATTGCACGCTCTTGCGGCAAGTGGCCGGTCAAAAACTAGGCAGCATCTGGCGACTGCCCTCGCAAGGAGCAGCCGCCAGCTTCGCAGGGATTCTGAAAGCTAAGCGGCCTTGAGCAGTGGCGGTTGCGCGGGCCGGATCAGCGCGAAGGCGAGCTGGATGATGCCGCCGGCGAGGCCCAGCGCGACGCCGATGCGCCAGGCCATGGTGTAGGAGCCGAGCGAGTCGTAGATCAGCCCTCCTCCGTAAGCGCCGAGGAAGCTGCCGACCTGGTGGCTCATGAAGGCGAGGCCCTGGATCATCGCCTGCCAGCGCAAGCCGAACATCTCGGCCACCGCACCCGCGACCAGCGGACCGACGCCCATCCAGAGAAAGCCCATGATGGCGCCGAACAGCAGCGTCGAGCCGGGCGTTGCCGGCAGCATGAAGTACCAGGCGAGCGCCAGCGAGCGCAGGATGTAGATCGCGCCGAGCAGCGCCAGCTTGTTCCAGCGCTGGCCGGCCCAGCCGAAGAACAGCGAGCCCAGCACGTTGAAGCCGCCGATCATGCCGAGCGTCTGCGCGCTCAGCATCGGATCGAGCCCGCAGATCGCCAGATACGACGGCAGATGCGTGGTGAGGAAGACGAGCTGCATGCCGCAGACCATGTAGGCGCAGGTCATCACCACGAAGGCTGCGTTGCTGAACGCGGTCTTCGCCGCAGTCGTCGCGGTGGCGTTGCCGATGTCGTCGCCAGCGGGCTTCGGCAGCGGAATCTTGTCGACGCGCCCGGCGTACAACGCCGCCGGGATCATGAAGATCGAGAGAATGACAAAACCGGCAAGCCCGACGCGCCAGCCGAAACCTTCATTGAGGATCTGGCCGATCGGCGCCGACAGCAGCGCGCCGAGCGAGCCCGCGGCGGAGACCATGCCGAGCACGGTCGAGCGTACCGTCTCGGGCACCGCGCGCGCCGAGACCGACATTGCGATCGCATTCGCGGTGCAGGCGAGCGAAAGGCCGATCAGGACGCCGGCGCCGATCATGATGGCAACGAGCCCATGCGCCGTCGTCATCAGCACGAGGCCCGCGATGTAGGCCAGCGCGCCGACCACCATGATCGGGCGGAAGCCGTAACGCACCGTCATCGCGCCGGCGACCGGCTGCAGAAAGCCCCAGGCGAGGTTCTGCACCGCAAGCGCCAGCGTGAAATGGGATATCGAGATGCCGATGTCGTGCGTCAGCGGCTGCATGAAGATGCCGAGGCTCTGCCGCAGCCCCATGCTCAGCGTGAGCATGATGGAGGCGCCGATCAGGATGGGAAGCGTGGGACGCAGGACCTGCAACAGGGGCATTGTTCTTGTTCTCCCGTAACGGCACGGCACGCGTGCCGTGGCCTGCGATTCATGCATGTTTTGGTTACACAGACCTGTGTACTTAGGCTATACAGGGGGCTGACTGTCAAGCGAAGAGGATCACGGCTGGCGCATGGCTTCCCCGCCTCCCAAACAGACCATGAAGGAGCGGATCCTCGAGACCGCTGACAGACTGTTCTACCTGCAAGGCATTCGCGCCATCGGCGTCGACACCATCGCGGCCGAGATCGGCATCAGCAAGCGCACGCTCTACAACCACTTCCCGTCGAAGGACGCGCTGATCGAAGCCTATCTGCAACGCCGCTTCGTGCAGCCGCGTCCCTCCGACAAGCCGCCGGCCGAGCAGATTCTTGCAACCTTCGATTCGCTGGAGCGGCGCTTCTCGGCGAAGGATTTTCGCGGCTGCCCGTTCGTGAACGCGGTGGCCGAGCTCGGGCCGGAGGACGAGGATCGCACCTTCAGGAACATCGCAATCGCCTTCAAGGAAAGCCGCCGGCTCTGGTTTCGCGATCTGCTGCGACAGCTCGGCGTCGCCGATGCCGAGGGACTTGCGACCCAGCTCACGCTGCTGGTCGATGGCTCGATCGCGCAGGATCTGGTGCGCGACGATCCGGCGATGGCGCGCGCGGCCAGGGAAGCCGCGCGCGTGTTGCTGGCAAATGCAGGCGTCAAGGTTAGCAGCCCCGCCCCCGCGGGCAAGAAACGCGCCGGATAAATCCGGTTGCGTGCGGAAGTCAGGTTTGGTTGTTAACACCGACCGCAGGCCACGGTATTCCCGGTTGGATATTCCGTCCGGCGAGATTGACAGCGACCGCGCGACGACCTGCGACACAGAAGATCTGCGGCACAACAGGGGAAACGACCATGGAAGATCTGAAGGTGACGGCCACCGGCTATGATTTCGCGCCGGCGCGCGCGGCCATGCAGCGCTACATCGACAACGATCTCCTGTCCGGCATCTCCTGGACGGTTCTGGTCGGGCGCGACATCGCTGACACGGGCTGCGTCGGATGGGCCGACAAGGAAGCGCAGATTCCGCTGCGCACCGATCACATCTTCCGCGTCTTCTCCAACACCAAGCTGATCACCTCCTGCGCGGCGCTGCTGCTGGTCGAGGAAGGCCGCTTCCGGCTCGACGATCCGATCGAGACCTTCATCCCGCAACTCAGAAACCGGAAGGTGCTGCGGCCGGGCGCGACGTCGATCGACGACACCGAACCGGCGCAGCGGTCGATCACCATTCGCCATCTGCTGAGTCACTCGGCCGGCCTCAGCTACGGTCTGTTCGATCCGGGCACACCGATCTTCAAGGCCTACAGCGAGCGCAAGATCCTCAATCCGATGACGACGCTCGCCGACATGGTCGACGGTCTGTCCGATCTGCCGCTGGTGTTCCATCCCGGCTCGTCATGGGAATATTCCGTTGCCATCGACGTGGTCGCACGGTTGGTCGAGGTGGTGAGCGGCCAACCGTTCGACAAGTTCATCAAGGTGCGGATCCTCGATCCGCTCGGCATGGTCGACTCCGGCTTCCATGTTCCCGATAAGGACCACAACCGGCTCGTCGCCTATTACGCCGGCGCTGATCTGATGGATCCGATGAAGCCGGGCCTGACGCGCACCGACAACGCGCCCTATCCGGGCGCCTATCTGCGCCCGGTGCCGCGCTTCAATGGCGGCGGCGGCCTCGTCTCGACGCTGCATGACATGGTCGCGCTGATCCGCAGCCTGCTGCCCGGCGGGCCGACGCTGCTGAAGCCGGAGACGATCGCAGAGGCGATGACCAACCAACTCACACCGGGCCAATGGATCCGCTTTGCGATGATGGGCGAGCAGCCCGGCAAGACCTACGGTCTCGCCGGCGGATTGATCCTCAACCCCTCCTCGATCGATCATCCCGACGCCGCCGGCGAACTCTATTGGGGCGGTGTCGCAGGCACGCAGTGGTGGATTTCGCCCAAAACGGGCATCGCCGGCGTCATGATGGCGCAGCGCCAGATGGCGTTCGTCCATCCGTTCTCGTTCGAGTTCAAGCGGATGGCGTATGACACGGTGAAGCGCGGCCGCTAAGGGCACTTCGTAGCCCGGATGGAGCGCAGCGAAATCCGGGAAGCTGGTGCAAGCGGCGCGATACCCCGGATTGCGCTTCGCTGCATCCGGGCTACGAGATCGCGCTACGCTGCCGCAGACACCACGCGGTTACGGCCGTCGTGCTTGGCGCGATAGAGCGCGGTGTCGGCGCGCTTGAGCACATCGGTGACCTGCTCGCCCTTGCGCTCCAGCGTGGTGAGACCGATCGAGATCGTGACGGTGATCCGCTTGCCGCCCTTGTCGACGGTGAAGGGCTCGCCCGCGATCGAGCGGCGCAGCCGCTCGGCGACCATGCCGGCGACATGCAGGTCGGTCTCGGGCATCACGATGACGAACTCCTCGCCGCCATAGCGGCAGGCGAGATCAATGCCGCGGATCGACTTGCGGATGCGGACGGCGAATTCGCGCAGCACGTCGTCGCCGGCATCGTGGCCGTAGGTGTCGTTGATCGCCTTGAAGTAGTCGATGTCGAGGATCATCAGCGCCAGCGGCTTGCCGCGGATCGAGGCCTGCTCCGCCAGTGTCGCGAGGTGGCTTTCCATGTAGCGCCGGTTATTGAGACCGGTCAGCGCATCCGTGATCGCCATCTCGATCGAGTTCTGCACATTGTCGCGCAGATGATCGGTGTAGCGGCGGCGGCGGATCTGGGTGCGTGCCCGCGCCAGGAGCTCGTTCTTGTCGACCGGACGCAGCAGGTAGTCGTTGACGCCGATCTCGAGCCCGCGCATCAGCCGCGTGTTGTTGTCGGCATCCGAGATGGCGAGGATCGGGACCTGGCGCGTGCGCTCCAGCGAGCGGGCCTGGCTGCACAGCCGCAGGCCGTCGTAATTGTCGAGGCTGAGCGACACGATCAGCAAGTCGTAATTGCCCTCGGCGGCGTGGAACAAGGCTTCCGACGGATTGATCTCGACGTCGACGGTGTGTTCGGCTGAGAGGATCGGCGCCAGCTTCTCGTAGGACGACGGCCGGTCGTCGACCAGAAGGATGCGGCCGCCGGTGCCCTTGTCGGCGATTGCGCTGCGCTCGGGCGCCTGCATGCCGATCTCGAGCGAGGTGATGGCGCGCATGCGCAGTTCGTCGGTCATCATCTTCAGCCGCGTCAGCGAGCGCACGCGCGCGATCAGCACGACGTCGGACACCGGCTTGGTCAGGAAGTCATCGGCGCCGGCTTCAAGGCCGCGCACGCGATCGGCCGGGCTGTCGAGCGCGGTGACGATGACGACCGGAATGAAATGGGTCGCCGGATTCGACTTCAGCCGGCGGCAGACCTCGAAGCCGTCCATGTCGGGCATCATGACGTCGAGCAGGATGATGTCGCATTCGGCGCGTGCGCAGATTTCCAGTGCCTCGCTCCCGTTGGAGGCGGTCAGCACATCGAAATATTCGGCTGACAGACGGGCTTCCAACAACTTGACGTTCGCCGGAACGTCATCGACCACGAGGATACGCGCGGACATTGCACCACAACTCCCCTATCCGATAAAGCGTCGGACAGTCTCAATAAATTTGCCGACCGAGATCGGCTTGGACAAATAGGCTTCGCACCCGCCCTCGCGGATGCGTTCTTCGTCGCCCTTCATGGCGAAGGCGGTGACCGCGACCACCGGAATCGCGCGCAGATCGGGATCGTCCTTGATCCAGCGCGTGACCTCCAGGCCGGAAACCTGGGGTAGCTGGATGTCCATCAGGATGAGGTCGGGGCGCAGCTTGCGGACAAGGTCGAGCGCTTCGAAGCCATTGCTGGTGCCCGAAGTCTGATAGCCGTGCGCTTCCAACAGATCGCGAAAGAGCTTCATGTTGAGCTCGTTGTCCTCCACGATCAGGACGGTTTTGGCCATCCCGTCCCTCCCAAACCCAGGAGACGGGCCCGGCTGCGGTACCTCACGCACCGCGCTCGGGGCGCGTCGAAAATGTGAATTCAAACTAGCGCCAGAATCGCTCTAACCCGTTAACCCGAAGTCCAACTTCCGCAGCGTGGTTTCCGTTGCTTGAACACATGCGGAAGACTCGGGCATGATGGGCCTCTCAATAGAGACCATAAGTTAACGGAAAGGCAAACCGGCGCGTTGAAAAAGCCTGTTCACAACCCCCGGGAAGTTGCTGAAATCGTTGCGATTCAGGCGCTCGGTTTCATTGCCGGCGATCCCGAGCGGCTGGGCCTGTTCCTGGCCGAAACCGGAATCGGTCCAGAGACGCTGCGGAACGCCGCGTCCGATCCTCAATTTCTTGCGAGCGTGCTCGATTTCGTGATGCGCGACGACGCCACTGTGAAGGCGTTTGCCAAGGCCTCGGAACTGCACCCGACCAACATCGCCGCCGCCCGTCAGGCGCTGGGCGACCCGAAATGGGAGCGCGACGTGCCGTGACGACGGCAGCTGCAGCTTCCGACGGCCCCCTCAGTTTCTGCCGAGACTGCCTCGGCGATCTCGATATCAAGGTGAAGCGGTGCAGCCATTGCGGCTCGCCGCGGCTGGTGCGTCATCGCGCCCTGCCCGCGCTGGCGCTGGCGCATATCGACTGCGACGCGTTCTATGCCACCGTCGAGAAGCGCGACAATCCCGAGATCGCCGATCGCCCGGTCATCATCGGCGGCGGCAAGCGCGGCGTGGTGTCGGCCGCCTGCTATATCGCCCGCACCTACGGCGTCCGCTCCGCGATGCCTATGTTCAAGGCGCTGGAACTCTGCCCGGACGCGACCGTGATCCCGCCGGACATGGCGAAGTATGTCCGGGTCGGACGCGAGGTGCGGCAGGCGATGCAGGCGTTGACGCCGCTGGTCGAGCCGCTGTCGATCGACGAAGCCTTCCTCGATCTCGCCGGCACGCAGCGCGTCCACGGCATGATCCCGGCCAAGGTGCTCGCCAAATTCGCCCGCGATGTCGAACGCGACATCGGCATCACGGTGTCGGTCGGCCTGTCCTGCAACAAGTTCCTCGCCAAGATCGCCTCCGACCTCGACAAGCCCAGGGGCTTTGCCGCGCTCGACCAGGACGAGGCGCGCGAGATGCTCGCCAGCAAACCGGTCGGCTTCATCTACGGCGTCGGCCCTGCGACCCAGGAGAAGCTGGTGCAGCGCGGCTTTCGCATCATCGCCGACCTGCAGCGCGCCGACGAGAACGAATTGATGAAGCAGTTCGCGAGCGAAGGCCGCCGGCTGTGGCGGCTCGCGCGCGGCATCGACGACCGCAGCGTGGTGGCCGATCGCGGCGCCAAGACGATCTCGAGCGAGACCACGTTCGAGACCGACATCCGCGACTTCGCAACGCTGGAAAGACTGCTCTGGAAATTGTCGGAGAAAGTCTCGGCGCGGCTGAAGACCAGCGAGCTCTCGGGCTGCACCATCACGCTGAAGCTGAAGACCGCGGACTTCCGCCAGCGCACCCGTTCGCAATCGATCCAGACCCCGACCCAGCTTGCCGCCAAGATCTTTGCGGTGTCGCGCGAGATGCTCGCGAAGGAGATCGACGGCACCGCCTTCCGCCTGATGGGCACCGGCGTCAGCGCGCTGCGCCCGGGCGCGCAGGCCAACGATTCCGACATGCTCGACCGCCGCTCGGCGCACGCCGAACGCGCGATGGACAATCTGCGCAGGAAATTCGGCAATGCCGCCGTGATCAGGGGCATTGCCTATGAGGGGCCGCAGAAAAACGCGGAGGAGTAATCGGTCGTCATGGCCGGGCTTGACCCGGCCATCCATCAACAAGGACTCTTTGAAAAGCGATGGATGCGCGGGTCAAGCCCGCGCATGACGACTGCGCAGCCCTTCAATCCGTGACCGCAACCGCCTCGATCTCGATCAGCCATTCCGGCGCCGCGAGCGCGGTGACGCCGACCAGCGTAGAGGCCGGCGGCTGCATGCCCTCAAAGAACGCCGAACGTGCCTTGCCGATGATGGGACGGAGCTCCGGCTTGTAGCCGACGACAAAGGTCGTGATCTTCACGATATTGGAATAGCTGGCCCCGGCGGCCTTCAGCGCCATGCCGAGGTTCTGCATCACCTGCGTCGTCTGCGCGGCAAGATCGCCGGCGCCGACCACGCGGCCCTCCTCGTCGACCGACACCTGTCCCGAAATGTAGATCGTGCGCGCGCCGGAGGCGACGACGACGTGGGAGTAAGCCGGATTGTGATGCAGGCCGCTGGGGCGAAGGTGGTTGAGCTCGCTCATGAGGTGCCTCCCTGACACGCGTGTTTGTGGGAAGCCTACTCGTGTCGGACGGTTCCGGCCAGTGCGGTGTCGTGGAGTGCTCGGGCTTGCTCCGCCGTCGTCCCGACGAAAGCCGGGACCCATAACCACCGAAGGTGATTGTTGTGCGACGCTGGGGCCACAGCCCCCTTCAACAACTCAACCCTGTGGTTATGGGTCCCGGGTCGCGCTTCGCTTGCCCGGGACGACGCTGAGTGGGTGGCGATAGCCAGCCCTCACTTGCAGGGCTTGGAATCCCTGACGTCGAATTTGTCCAGCGCGCCCGAGATCACGAAATCGTTGTAGTCCAGTACCAGCGCGCGGGAGACGCCGTTCTCGTACAGCTCGAACGACATCGCGTAGACCGGCGTCTGCTCGCCGTCCTTCGCGCGCGCGTCGCTGTCGTAGTAGCTCACCGTCACCGGCCAGCGCGTCATGGCCCTCATCGCATTGCTCGCCGTCGACGGATCGGGCGATGACGGCGCGCGGTCGCCTGCGATCGGCCGGCCGATCACGGTCAGCGTGTTGTAGATCTTCTCGCCGTTGTCGGAGCCGTCATAGACGGTCTGCTCGAGCACCGACTTGCCGTCGCGGGCGGCAGCGATGATGTGCTGGATTTGCTCTGTCGGGAACACGATCTTGCCGTCGATATTGAACGTCTTCTTGACCGGCTGGGTCAGCTTCACGGTGATATGATCGCCGACCCGCTCGGCGATGCCGTCGACCGGCGACGATTCGCTGTCGTTCATCCGCGTATCGATCTTGAAGCGGTAGCTTTTGCCCGACGCGTCCTCCCAGGACGTGGAGCGAAGATCGGACAGCGTCACCTTGCCCTCGCCGCTGTCGAGCTCGGACACCTGGCGGAATTCGGAGGTATAGCCTTCGCAGGAGTTGCCGGAGAAATTGTAGAGGATGCGCCCGCGCGCATCGCTGACCGAGTTGGAGCCGCGCGATTTCACCAGGCTGAGGTCATAGAGCGCCTGATGCGCGAGAAACGGCCCGCTTGCCGCAGCGACCGCGGACCCCTGAACCAAGTCGGATCCTGCGGCAACGGCGATCGCAAACACCAGGGCACGCGACGGAGTCCGGAACGGCAGGGTCATATGGTTTCCTCAAGGCAGGGATTCGCCACAATAGTGACGGTGGTATTGCGCCGCAACTGGGGCAAGTCTGACAAAATGGCAATGTACGCAGCGAAAATGCCGTCATTTTCAGCAGCTTTCCGTGCGATTCGGCACCTCATGGCCGCGTTGTCCTCACCTCACCGTCGCTTGCAACCGGCGGCACGATGCGCGAAACAATCGAAACAAACTTGGCCCTGACCGCGTTTCAGGCTTCGTGCAATCCAATTGGGGGACCAAAAGATGGCGGGTACCGTCGAACAAAAACTGGCGTCACAGGGCATCACACTTCCCGAGCCGACCTCCCCGGTCGCAAACTATGTCCCCTTCGTCCGCAGCGGAAACCTGCTGTTCGTGTCGGGCCAGGTCTGCTTCAACGCCGAGGGCAAGCTGATCGCCAAGGGCAAGCTCGGCGCCGGCGTCACGCTCGAACAGGGCGCCGCTGCCGCGCGCGGCTGCGCAATCAACCTGCTGGCCCAGATCAAGGCCGCGCTTGGCGACCTCGATAAGGTCGTCCGCGTGGTGCGGCTCGGCGGCTTCATCAATTCGGCGCCCGACTTCTTCGACGGGCCGAAGGTGCTGAACGGCGCCTCCGACCTGATGGTCGAAGCATTCGGCGACAAGGGCCGCCATGCCCGCACCACCGTCGGCGTCGCCTCGCTGCCCGCGGACGCTGCGGTCGAAGTCGAAGGCGTGTTCGAAGTCGCCTGATCGATGCGCGCTCCTGATTGGCTGACGAAACGGCCGGTCGCCCATCGCGGCCTGCATGATGCCGCGCGCGGCATCATCGAGAACATGCCGGCCGCGGCCACCGCCGCGGTCGCCGGCAACTTTGCCATCGAGTGCGATATCCAGCTCACCGCCGACGGCGAGGCGATGGTGCATCACGACGATGCGCTCGGCCGCCTCACCGAGGGGTCGGGCCTGCTGGCAACCAGGACCGCGGCCGAGCTGAAGGCCGTCAAGTTCAAGGACACCGCCGAGCAGATGATGACGCTCGGCGATCTCTGCGCGCTGGTCGCCGGCCGCGTGCCGCTGGTGGTCGAGGTGAAGAGCCATTTCGACGGCGACCGCAAGCTGGTGCGGCGGATGGCCGAGGTGCTGGCGTCCTATTCCGGCCCGGTGGTCGGCATGTCCTTCGATCCCGACCAGGTGCTGGCGCTGCGCGAGATCATGCCGAACCTGCCGCGCGGCATCACAGCCCAGCGCACCTATGACGACGGCCATTGGGACAAGCTGACGCCGGCGCAGCGCGACAGCATGCTCTACCTGCGGCACGGCTTTACGACCGAGCCGCATTTCGTCGCCTATTGGGTCAACCAGCTGCCGGCGCCGGAGCCGTGGATCGCCCGCAACGTGTTCGGCTGTCCGCTGCTGGCCTGGACCGTGCGGACGGTGGAACAGCGCGAGCGCGCGGCGCGCTACGCCGACCAGATGATTTTCGAGGGGTTCGTGCCGGGAACCTGACATGTCCGAGACATGCCCCTTGCAGTCTTGAACTCATCGCAGCGACGCACGATGTTGGCGAGGGTTGGTCGTCATCGGCGATGGCGGAATGCGGGGCATGATCCGGAAGTGGAGCCAGCTGTTCCGGAAAGATCATGCTCAAACGAGGCACCGGTCTTCATTCTCGATGGCGTCTTCTGAAATCACCCTAGAGGCGGTGGCTGACGTCGGCGGCATTCCGGCCGCCGAATGGGACGCCTGCGCCAATCCCAAGGCGGATGCGGACAGCATCCATCACCTCGACACGCTGGCCTCGCCCGGTTCCGCAAAGGATTGCCAGACCGCCGCAAGTTCGAGCTATAACCCATTCGTTTCCCACGCCTTTTTCGCCGCCGCCGAAGCCTCCAATTCGGCCTGCCCGCGAACCGGCTGGGGTCCGCGGCATCTGATCGCGAAGCTCGATGGCCGGATCGTTGGCGTCGTGCCCTGCTATCTGAAATCGCACTCGCAGGGCGAATACGTGTTCGATCGCGGCTGGGCCGAGGCCTATCATCGCGCCGGCGGCAGCTATTACCCGAAGCTTCAGGTGTCCGTCCCCTTCACGCCCGCGACCGGGCCGCGTCTGTTGATCCGCGGCGGCGTCGACCGCGAGGTGATCGGCTCGGCGCTGGCGCGAGGCCTGCGGGCACTCTGCAACGCCACCGAGGCCTCCTCCGTGCATGTGACGTTCGCCCGCGAGGACGAGGCCAGGTTCCTCGGCGCCCACGGTTTCCTGCAGCGGACCGACCAGCAGTTCCACTGGCACAATCAGGGCTACAAGACCTTCGACGACTTTCTCGGCTCGCTGAACTCGCGCCACCGCAAGGGCATCAAGCGCGAGCGCCGCGAGGCGGTCGCCGCCGGGATCACCATCCACTGGCTCACCGGCTCGGACATCACCGAGGACGCCTGGGATGCGTTCTTCGAGTTCTATATGGAGACCGGCTCGCGCAAATGGGGCCGGCCGTATCTGACCCGAGAATTCTTCTCGCTGATCGGCGAGACCATGAGCCGCGACGTGCTGCTGGTGATGGCCAAGCGCAACGGCCGCTGGATCGCCGGTGCGATCAACTTCATCGGCTCGGACACACTGTTCGGCCGCAACTGGGGCGCCATCGAGCACCATCCGTTCCTGCATTTCGAGGTCTGCTACTACCAGGCGATCGATTTCGCGGTTCAGCGCGGGCTCAAGGTGGTCGAGGCCGGCGCGCAGGGCGAGCACAAGCTGGCGCGCGGCTACCTGCCGCAGACTACCTATTCGGCGCATTTCATCGCCGACCCCGGACTGCGCCGGGCGATCGCCGATTACCTCAAGCGCGAGCGCGACTATGTCGCCGAGGTCGGCCGTGAGCTCGCCGAGGCCGGCCCGTTTCGCAAGACGGTCGACGACGACGCTTGACGTCTCCGCCGCCACCTAGGCAATAAAAGCAGCATCATCGAGGAGCCGCCACCATGCCCGCCGCCTACGACAGCAACAACATCTTCGCAAAGATCCTGCGCGGCGAGCTGCCCTGCTACAAGGTCTATGAAGACGAGCACGTGTTCGCCTTCCTCGAC
Source organism: Bradyrhizobium sp. BRP56 (assembly GCF_020194035.1). NCBI lineage: Bacteria > Pseudomonadati > Pseudomonadota > Alphaproteobacteria > Hyphomicrobiales > Nitrobacteraceae > Bradyrhizobium > Bradyrhizobium sp. BRP56. Next base: position 24,736 of record NZ_JADYVV010000002.1, on the reverse strand, counting down.
ATCATGCCGCGCTCGCCGGGGCATACGCTCGTCATTCCGAAGGCCCCTGCCCGTAACATCCTCGACATCAAGCCCGACGACTACGCCCATGTCGCGCGCGCCTCGCACAAGATCGCCGCCGCCGCGATGAAGGCGTTCGAAGCCGACGGCATCACGGTGCAGCAATTCAACGAGCCCGCCGGTGGCCAGGTCGTATTCCATCTGCACATGCATGTCATGCCACGCAAGGACGGCGTCGCACTGCTGCCGCCTGCGAGCCACAAGGAAGATGGCAAGGTGCTGGAGGCGAGCGCGGCAAAGCTGAGCGCAGCGTTGAAGTAATCCCACCGCTGTCATTCCGGGGCGTGCGGAGCGCGAACCCGGAATCTCGAGATTCCGGGTTCGATGCTTCGCATCGCCCCGGAATGACGGTTGAGAGATTCTACTCCGTCTCGAAGTCCCCGGCCTGCGGCGGGGCGAGCGGGGTGAACTCGCAACGGTCGGGCTTGACGTCGATCAGCGGCGTTTCGTCGAGGCAGTCGAGGCCGCGCACCAAAATGACGTTGCGCTCGACGCCGACCAGCTTGACGATCGCGGTGCCGATCGGATTGGGGCGCACCGGCGAGCGCAGCGAGAAGGTGCCGCGGGTGGTGCCGTTGTTCTTCGGGCTTTGCAGCACGATGTCGCGGCGCGACTGGTGCAGCCAGTACAGCACCTCGAGATTTGAATAGAAATCGACGCCCTTGATCGCGGCGACCCAGGGCTCGAAAATCTCGAGCCGGCACACCGGGCCGTCATGGCGCCCCTGCCGGGGCGTCGCCAGCCGCGAGGTCCAGGGCGTGCGGATACGGCCGATGAAGACCAGCCCGGCATCGCGCGCCGTCGGCATGTCGACGGCCACCTCGCCCTGGCGCAGTTCCATTTCACGTACCATGTCTCAATCCAGCGATATGTTCAGCGCCTTGACCACGCCCGCCCATCGCGCGCGATCGGTATTCACGAACTTGTCGATCTCGGCCTGGCTCTTCGCGCGCAGCGGCGGGAAGCCGATCTTGAGCAGCGAAGCGCGGAACGCTTCGTCGTTCAAGGCCCGGTCGAGGCTAGCCTTGATCTTGTCGGCGACGTCGTCAGGCACTTTCGACGGCGCTGCGATACCATACCAGACGCTGACCGCATAATCGGGATAACCGCTCTCGGCGATCGTCGGCAGATCGGGCAGATCGGGGATGCGCTCCGTCGAGCTGACGCCGAGCGGCCGCAGCATGCCCGATTTGACCGGCGGCAGCGCGGTGCCGAGCGTGTCGAACATCAGCTGGATGTTGCCTGACAGCAGGTCGGTCAGCGCCGGACCCGCGCCCTTGTAGGGCACGTGGGTCATCTCGACGCCGGCCATCTGCTTGAACATCTCGCCGGCGAGATGAACCGTGCCGCCGGTGCCCGCCGACCCGAAATTGAGTTTTCCGGGATTCTTCTTCGCGTAGGCGACGAACTCCGCGATCGACTTTGCCGGCACGGAGGGATGCACCTCCATGATCATCGGCGCGTCCGTGACGACGGACAGCAGGCGAAAATCCCTGGCCGGATCGTAGGGCAGCTTCTTGTAGAGCAGCGGATTGAGCACGAAGATCGAGGCGGCCGTCACGAACAGCGTGTAGCCGTCGGGATCGGAGCGCGCCACCGCCTCGGCACCGATCGCACCCTGCGCACCGGCCTTGTTCTCGACCACGACCACCTGCTTGAGATCGCGCCCGAGATATTCGCCGACGATGCGGCCAAGCACGTCAGTCGGCCCGCCCGCGGCATACGGCACCACGAGCTTGATCGGCCGCGTTGGATAATCCGCGGTACGCGCCGGCAGCGTCGCCGCCAGCAACGCCATCAGAGCAACAATGAATAGCGATGATGCGCGCCGCTGCATGCCGTTTCCCCGTTGTCTTGTTCTTGGGGAGCGAGAGTAGCGGATAATGCGGACGCCGCAATCAGCCGAGCCAGTATTTGCCTGCGATCATGACGACTTCGCCCGCGATCACGCCGGCGAAGATCGATTTCCTCGCCAGCATGAACACGACAAAGCCCGCGGCGACCGCGCCGTAACGCAGCCAGTCCGGCACGCTGGCGAGCGCGCCCGGCGGCTGCACCACGATCTGCGCGATGATTCCGGCGAGGATCGCGGTGGCGACCGCCCTCACCCAGACCAAGAGTTCGGAGTTCTCGTCGATGCCGCCGCCGAACCACAGGCCGAGCATGCGCCAGATCTGGTTCGGAATGACGCCCGCGACGAACAGGATCGCCAGTGCGTGCCAGTCGCCGATAAAGGTACTCATGCGCGCGCCCCGACGATGCCTGCCCTCGCCCGGTGCACGGCATAGGCGATGGTGCCCGCGACGACCCCGCTGACCAGGATGTCGACGCCGCTGTTCAGCATCGCCGCCAGCGGGAACAGCAATAGGCCAAGCACCAGCGCGATGACATCGGCGAGCTCGCGGCAATTGCGCGCCGTGGAGAACAGGAAGGCGAGCGGCGTCAGCATCAGCATTCCGGCGGCGAACAGCGGCGTGAGGTTGGCCGCGAGCATGTACCCGATCGTGTTGGCAATCAGGCAGACCGTGACCAGCCCGCAGCCGAGCCCGTGGATGAAGGCGATCCGCCGGTTGCGCGGCACCTGCGGCAGGAAGCGGAAGCACTCGACCCACAGCGTGACGGCGGTGAGATGCGCCACCAGGATCAGATGCCGCCGCTTGGTCTGTTCGGTGCGCATCATCGGCAACACCGAGACCACCATCGGGAACAGGCGGATCGCGCTGACGGTGACCGCGATTGCCGATTGCAGCACGGTGGCGCCGGAGCCGAGTGTCGTGATCACGATGATCTGCGCAGGGCCAGCCCAGACGAACGCCGTGCTCGCCAGCGTCCAGCCCAGCGAGAAGCCGGAATCATGCGCCAGCGCGCCGATGCCGAGATAGGTCGCAAACAGCACCAGGGTCAGCACGGTCGCGCCGATCGACCGCGCGCCCCAAAGGAAGGCGCGGAACGAGGTGTGCCATTGCGGAGAATCGAGCGGAGGAAGCGCCACGGGGAACCGGATGGTTTTGCAATCGCGGCGGCTTAGGGCGCTGACAACGCAGGGTCAAGCAAGAGACGGCACAGGTCCGGTATGCGCCTCGGTAGCCCGGATGAAGCGCCAGCGAAATCCGGGGCCGCTTTTGCAACCGGCGAGAGCTGTCCCGGATTGCGCTTCGCTTCATCCGGGCTACGGGATCAAAGCAATCACGCCCTGTTCTTCAGCACGAAACACGCCCCGCCCGCCTTGCGAATGCGGTTGCATAGGCCGTCGGCCTCGGGGCGCGTGTCGGCGCCGATGCGCACCTGGTAAAAGGTCGCGCTGCCGCGGGTGCGCAGCCGCGAAGAAAGCAGGCTCGGATCCTGATCGCCGATCACGTTCGACAGCCGCTTGATGGCGCGGGCATACATCGCGAGCGCCTTGTCGCGGCTGAAGCCGGCGGCGAGCTGGACGCCCCACACCTTGGCCGCCGACAGCGTGACGTGCTGCTCGAGCCCTGCGACGAACGGGTTGGGCGCGCGCTTCAGCAACGCCATCAGCTCGCGGCAGCTCTTGGTCGGCGCGCGCTGTGGCATCTTGCCGTTGCGCCCGGCGGCGGCCCAGTCATCGACGCTAGAGCCGGTGATCGCGGAGACGTAATTGCGCGTCTCCTGCGGCACGTATCCGGAGCCGGCGAGCCAGTCCTGGACCCGGCGCGGGCCAGCATTGTAGGCCGCCGCCGCGAGGCCGAGATTGCCGAACTGGTTGCGCAGCTCACTGAGGAACTCGGCCGACTTCGGCAGCGCCTGCACCGGATTGAATGGATCGAGCAGCCCGCGCTCGTTCGCGGTGCCCGGCATGAATTGCGCGATGCCCTGCGCGCGCTGGCCGTTGCGGGTCATCGGACCAACCGCATCGGCCTGGAAGCGGCTCTCCTGCCAGATCACGCGCGCGAAGAATTCGAGCGGCAGATCGTTGGCCCGCGCCGCCGACTCGATCATCAGGCACATCGCCTCGCGGGGATCGCTCTCGCGCGCATCATCCGCGGGCTTGTCAGTTGCCGCCGCGGGCGTATCCGCCGGGGGCGCGGCAGGTTTCTCGGCCGATGGCGCGGCCTGCTCTCCCGGCGGTGGCGCAGGCGGCTCCCCCGGCGCGGCCGCAGGCTGCTCAGCGGGCTTGTCCGGGGGCGGCGCTGCCGGCTGCTCGGCGCCTCGCGGCGGCGCCGGAGCCGCGGCCGGAGCGTCCTCCGCGCCGACCCCGGCCGGCGGCACCAGCAGCACAAGCATGACCAATGCGGCGCAACGACCGGTTCGCATGGCAATTCTGTTCCCGTGCGGGCGCGGCTTGACACCGCAAGCTCGTGGTCTAGCTATGGACTGAAATGATGGCGCGCAAAAGGGAGCGCAAAATGGCCGCAGCATCCGACGATCAACTCGGCTTTGCCCCCGATGACGACGCCCCGATCGGCTATATGAAGCGAACCCGCGATTATTACGCGGCGATCGGCTACACCACCCCCTACCGCTGGGCGCATTACACCTCCGCCCCGTTCCAGCCCCTGAAGAAGCCGCTGAACCAGTCCCGGGTCGCCATCATCACGACCGCGGCGCCGTTCGATCCGGCACGGGGCGACCAGGGTCCCGGCGCGAAATACAACGGCGGGGCCAAGTTCTATGCGGTCTATGACGGCGACACGTCAAAGCAGCACGATCTGCGGATTTCGCACATCGCCTATGACCGCACCCACACCACGGCGACCGACAACGGCACCTGGTTCCCGCTGGCACAGCTGAAGCGCCTCGCCGCGGCCGGCACGATCGGCGACGTCGCGCCGCGCTTCTTCGGCGCCCCGACCAACCGCAGCCACCGCGTCACCATCGAGACCGACGCGCCCGAAATCCTCAAGCGTTGCCGTGACGACAAGGTCGACGCCGCGGTGCTGGTGCCGAACTGCCCGGTCTGCCACCAGACCGTCAGCCTGGTGGCGCGGCATCTCGAGGCCAACGGGATTTCCACGGTCGTGATGGGCTGCGCCAAGGATATCGTCGAGCATGCCGCGGTGCCGCGTTTCCTGTTCTCCGATTTCCCGCTCGGCAATTCCGCCGGCAAGCCGCAGGACGTCGCCTCGCAGGCGTTCACGCTGGAGCTGGCGCTGCGCGTGCTTGAGCAGGCGCCCGGTCCGCAGACCACCGTGCAGTCACCGCTGCGCTGGAGCGAGGATGCTTCCTGGAAGCGCGACTACAGCAACGCCGATGCGCTCAGCGCCGAGGAGCTGGCCCGCCTGCGCCGCGAGTTCGACGCGCAGAAGGAAGTCGCCAAGGGCCTGCGCGAGCGCGTGGCGTAAGGCTCGGCGCTAGACACGAGCACTTAGCCAACTCAAGGCGTCGTCGCTCGGCTCGACCGGGCGATCCGGTATTCCAGAGACATCAGTCAGTCACGGAGAAGCCGCGGCGTGCTGGCATGGCGCGAACAAGCCCGGCCATGACGGAGCAATGTTGAGGCGAGCTCTCAGGCGGATGGCGCCGCCGCGACCTGTATGGCGGTGAGCATGCCGGTCCGTTCATGGCAGCCGAGATATTCGAAGAACTGCTCGTCGGCGGCAGCCACCGTGACCTCGTGATACAGCCTGAGCTTGGCGTTCGGCCCCAAGGTCGAGAGATACTTCATCGCCGCGCCAAAAATCCTGACATGGGTCGGGTGCGATTCCGCCCAGCGCTCAAGTGCCGCAAGGCTCTTCCACCAGCTCTGGCCGTAGGACTTTTCGGTTGGCCTGCCCTCCGCATCGACAACGCGCATGTAGCGGTTCGCATAGCAGCCGATCGGCACGCCGTCGTCGCGCAGGAAATCCATGCCCTCGCGCAGCACCGGCTCGACATCGTCGAGATACATCTTGCGTTCCGCTGCCTCGGTATCGCTCCAGTCCTGTCCGGAACGGATCAGGCAGAGATTGTCATGCGCGACCACACGGATGCGTGCGCCGTCGCGGATCACGCGCGGCTCGCCGCCCGGCGTCATCGCGTCGGTCTGCGACAGCGGGATGCGGTCGCGCATGCCACCCCAATAGGCGTGCTCCTGCACCTCTCCGCTCATGCCGTCGGCAAGCACCGCGACGCCCTCCGGACGGCCGAGCGACGAGAACAGCGTCTCGTAGCGCGCAACATGCGGCCGCAGCACCTCGATGAAGCGGCCGACGCCCTCAGTGGCGCCACTGCCGGTCCAGGCCTCGCGCGCGCCGTCGAACCAGGCGTCGAAACGCCCGGCGTCGTCCCAATAGGCGACCGAGACGACGTTGGTGTAGCCGGCCTGATCGACATATTGCGCGCGGTCCCAATGCGTCGGGCCGTTCTCGCCGGCAAAGCGTTTTGCGATCGATGCCAGCGCGTCGGTCGCCGCCGCGCTCCGCTCACCGCGATATTGCACGCCGAAATAGGCCATGATCACGCGCGTGATCGCGGGCTTGTGGCGCGCAACGAAGGACGGATAAGGCGGCGCGTAATCGTCGGGCACACGCCGATGACGCGATCGGGCTGTCTGCAGATGAGAAGGAATGGCGGATTCCATGGCAGTCGCCTCCGGTTGGATGTCGCCCAAGGCATGATCCGGAAAAGTGCGAAGCGGTTTTCCGAAAAGATCATGCCCGTAGTCTGTTCAGCTCGCGGCCGCGTCGATCTCCTCAAGGCTGTCGAGCGGCAGCGCGAAATGCTCGACGCGCTTCGAGGGCTTCTTGTTCAGCAGCAGACGCGTGACATCGGGGCGCGAATAGTGCCCGGCCGGATCGGCGGCGTTCTTGGCGATCCCGATCGCGCCGAGATCGATATCGGCGAGCAGCAGGCCCTCCTGCTCGGGCGGCAGCTTCTCGGCGATCGAGCTGCCGTCCGGCCCGTAGATCGCGGCATGTCCGCCGCCGACATGCAGCAGCGCGTGCTTGTCGTCGCGGTCGCACATCTCGTCGACCATCGCCTGCGAGACCGTGGCGCAGGGCGCCAGCACGAAGCACGAGCCCTCGACCGCATAGACCCGCGAGGCCGCGTTGTTGACCTCCCAGCCGAGCGCCGGCGCGAACGGATCATACAGCGAGAAGCTCGGCCAGGCCGCGACATGGACCTGCTCGTTCTGGGCGTACATCGCGTATTTCGACAGCGGCTGCAGATGCTCCCAGCAGCACAGCGCGCCGAGCCGGCCGATGCCGGGACGGTCATGCACCGCAAGGTCGCTGCCGTCGCCCTCGCCATAGACGGTGCGCTCGGCATGGGTCGGCCGCAGCTTGCGCCGCTTCGCAATGGTCTCGCCGTCGAGCCCGATCAACCATTGCGCGAGATAGAGACTGCCGCCATCGCGCTCGGACAGGCCGAGCACCGCGGTCATGCCGGCCTTCTTCACCGCGAGCCGCAGCTTCTCGGCCTGCGGGCTGTCGTAGCTCAGCGAGTTGTCGAAATAGCGCTGCACGAAGCCGCGCCCGATCGCCCAGGCCGGCGAGTCCAGCCAGATGTACCAGGGATAGCCGGGGATGAAGGCCTCGGGAAACGCGATCAGCTTCGCTCCTTTGGCGGCGGCCTCCTCGATCAGCGCGATGGACTTGGCGATGGAGGCGTCGAGGTCGAGCCAGGCAGGTGCCGCCTGCACCACCGCAACGCGGTATTTCGGATGTTCGATGCCCATGATGTCCTCCTCGCGGCCGACGCTTGCGGCCGGTTCGTGCTTGATCGGCCATGGCGGCCTCTGACATCATGCTGCCCCGGGACCGGGCACGCCGTTCGACCAGGACGGAAGGAAAATTCGACTGCGGAGGAGATTCCCCAGCCGTCCCCGGTATGAAGCTTGCTTTGTTTTCGTGGCCAGCGTTTGCACTCGTGAAGGGAGGAAATCATGCCGGCCCTGTTCACCACGGAAGACGCGCCCACCCATCGGCGCCTTGCGCTCTGGCAGGACATCGTCTGCGACGTGTTCGTGCAGCTCGACTGCAAGTCCGATCTCGGCACCGCCTTCCACGGCGCCATCACCAGCGCGCAGCTGGGCGCGGTGAAATGCTCCGCTGTCTCGTCGAGCCAGCAACGGGTGCTGCGTACGCCGTCGCGGATCGCTCGCGCCAGCGAGGATTTTGTTCTGTTCGCCCTCGGCCGGAGTGGCGCGGGCGCCGTGCTGCAGGACGGCCGCGAGACCGTGATCCAGCCCGGCGAGTTCGCATTCTACGACACCACCCGGCCCTATGAGCTGCGCTTCAACGCCGACTTCACGCAGACCATCTTCCAGGTGCCGCGCGCCATGCTGCACCGGCGCTTTGCCGGCACCCAGGGCTTAACTGCGACCACGTTCACATCGGATCGTCCCGTGCAGCGGCTCGCCTGGCAGTTCATCGCGGGGCTCTCCGAGATCGCCGACAAGCTCGATCCTGACAACGCGATCCGCCTTGCCGACCAGGCCGCCGACCTGCTGGCGATGGCGATGAGCGAGCGACTCGGCGGCGCCGCGCTGCCCGCCTCGACCCACCGCTCCGCGCTGCTCTACCGGCTGAAGGCGCATGTGCTTGCGCATCTGCCGAACCCCGAGCTCAACCTCACCGAGACCGCCGCCGCGCTCGGCATCTCGCCGCGCTACGTCAACAGCCTTTTGGCCGACGAAGACACCTCGTTCCAGCGCTTCGTGCTGGCGCAGCGGCTGGAGCGCTGCAAGCGCGACCTCGCCTCACCGGCGCACGCGCATCGCCACATCGGCGAGATTGCATTCGCCTGGGGCTTTAACGATCTCTCGCATTTCGGCCGCGTGTTCCGCGACCACTACGGCCTGTCGCCGCGCGACTGGCGGCAAAGCCAGCTGCCGAACTAAAGCTTTTGAGGGAAGCCATAGGTCTCTTGCGGCGCAAAATAGCCGGGAATCCACGCCCTCACGGATGCAAATATTTACACTAACTGCAACGGGTTCCCCGGCGCCCTTCTTTTCGCTGGGGCGGACCGGTACAGTCGTGCCGTTCATTTGGAGGATTTCCCATGCAGGACCGGCGCCAGAACGTACGCGAGAAGGTGTTCTATGGTGCGGTTGCGGAGATCAATGGACGCGGCTCGACGATGGATTGCGTCGTCCGCAATATCAGCGAAGGCGGTGCCTGCGTTGAATTTAGCGATGCCGCGCACTTGCCCGAAGAGATGAATCTCAGCGTCGCACGCAAGGGCCGCTCGTTCCTGGCCCGCCTGATCTGGCGCCAGGCTAACAAGGTCGGCCTCGCCTTCCGGATCATGACCTCCGACACGCCGCTCAGCGATCTCGACGAGCGGGTCCGCCGCAGCGAGATCAAGAAGCGGCAGCTTCAGCGGCGCATCAATGAATTGCTCGGCCAAGGCTGAGCCATCTCGGCTCGGAGCCCTCGTTCCAGTCGCGGCCGGCATCCGGCATTCGGGGTTGCAAAGGCCGGGCTAATCCAGCATGCGGTAACCCCCGCAACGCCGGAACCGAGAGCCACTCCACGACATGTCGTCCGCGATCATTGAGCATCCCGACGGGCTGCCGCAGCCGCAGCGCAATTGGGCCATTCTCACGATCGCGCTCGGCCTCGTGATGGCCGTCGTCGACGGCTCGATCGCCAACGTTGCGCTGCCGACCATTGCCCGGGATCTGAACGCCAGCCCGGCGTTTTCGATCTGGATCGTCAACGGCTATCAATTGGCGATCACGATCTCGCTGCTACCGCTGGCCTCGCTCGGCGAAATCATCGGCTATCGCCGCGTCTATCTGGCGGGGCTGTTGCTGTTTACGCTGGCCTCGCTGTTCTGCGCGCTGTCGCACACGCTGCCGCTGCTGACGGTCGCCCGCATCCTGCAGGGGTTTGGCGCTGCCGGAATCCTCAGCGTCAACACCGCGCTGGTCCGCTTCATCTATCCGCATTCGCTGCTCGGCCGCGGCATCGGCGTCAACGCGCTGGTGGTCGCGATCTCTGCCGCGGTCGGTCCGACCATCGCCTCGTTCATCCTGGCGGTGGGGACCTGGCCGTATCTGTTCGCCATCAATGTCCCGCTCGGCATTGTCACGCTGGCGCTGGGTGGGCGCTTCCTGCCGCACACCAAGCCGGCGGTTCACGCCTTCGACTGGCAGAGCGCCGCGCTGAGCGCCATCGCGTTCGGATTCGGCATCAGCGCGATCGATAGCGCCGGCCATGGCGGGTCGCTGTATCTCTGCGCATTGGAGTTCGCGGTCGCCGCGGTCGCCTCGCATTTGCTGTACCGGCGGCAGCAGCATCTGCCCTCGCCGCTGCTGCCCGTCGACCTGCTGCGAATTCCGATCTTCGCGCTCTCGATCGGCACCTCGATCGCCTCGTTCTGCGGCCAGATGCTGGCCTTTGTCGCGATGCCGTTCTATCTGGAAAACCATTTCGGATATTCGGCGGTTCAGATCGGCCTGTTGATCACGCCGTGGCCGATCGCGGTCGCGTTCGCCGCCCCGCTCGCGGGCTGGCTGGTGGAACGCTATCCGGCCGGCCTGCTTGGCGGCATCGGCCTGCTACTGTTCGCGACGGGATTGGGCACGCTGGCCTTGATGCCGGCCAACGCGACGCCAATCGACGTGATCTGGCGCATGGCGCTCGCCGGCGCCGGCTTCGGCCTGTTCCAGACCCCGAACAACCGCACCATGATCGCCGCCGCCCCGCGCGAGCGCTCGGGCGGCGCCAGCGGCATGCTAGGGACCGCGCGCCTGCTCGGACAGACCATCGGCGCCGCTCTGGTGGCGATGCTGCTGGCGCGCTATCCGGCTGACGGCACCCGGATCTCGCTGATGGTCGGCGTCGGCTTTGCCGTGGTGGGGGCTGTGCTCAGCACGCTCCGGCTGTCCTCCGCCGGCAGCCGCGGCGCCGACCGGGTGCGGGTCCAGGAGGGTCAGCGGCTGAAGGGCGAGTGAAGGCGCGGAGACGCGCCGCCCACCGCCAGAAACAAAAAGGCCGGCTGTTCAGCCGGCCTTTTCGTTTGGTTGTTCGCTCGCGCCTCAGACCTTGACCATCGGCCCCTTTGAGGCCGGCCCCTTGGTGCCGCCTCCGCCACCATTGGGACCACCCTTCGGCGGCTTGCGCTTGCGCGGCGGCAGGTTCTCGGGCTTCGGCGTGACCGGGCCCTCGACATATTCGAACCCGATCTTGTCCTTGGCGGTCGCCTCGTCCTTGACCAGGATGACGCGGACGTGTCCGCCGCCCTTGAGCTGACCGAACAGCACCTCATCCGCGAGCGGCTTCTTGATGTGTTCCTGGATGATGCGCGCCATCGGACGTGCGCCCATCTGCTCGTCATAGCCGTGCTCGATCAGCCAGGCCTTTGCAGGCTCGGACAGCTCGATCGTGACGTCGCGGTCGGCGAGTTGCGCCTCGAGCTGCAGCACGAACTTCTCGACCACCATGCCGATCACCTCGGCATTGAGGTGCGAGAACGAGACGATCGCATCCAGCCGGTTGCGGAACTCCGGCGCGAACTGGCGATTGATCGCCTCGTGATCGTCGCCTTCCCGCTTCGAGCGGGTGAAGCCGAAGGCCTGCCGCGCAAGATCGGCCGCGCCGGCATTCGTGGTCATGATCAGGATCACGTTGCGGAAGTTGACCTGCTTGCCGTTGTGGTCGGTGAGCCGGCCATGATCCATGATCTGCAGCAGCACGTTGTAGAGATCCGGGTGCGCCTTCTCGATTTCGTCGAGCAGCACGACACAATGCGGATGCTGGTCCACGCCATCGGTGAGCAGGCCGCCCTGGTCGAAGCCGACATAGCCGGGAGGCGCGCCGATCAGGCGCGACACGGTGTGCCGCTCCATGTATTCGGACATGTCGAAGCGCAGCAGCTCGACACCGAGCGACGCCGCCAGTTGCTTGGCCACCTCGGTCTTGCCGACGCCGGTCGGACCCGAGAACAAATAGCTGCCGATCGGCTTCTCCGGCTCGCGCAGGCCGGCTCGCGCCAGCTTGATCGACGCCGCCAGCGACTCGATCGCCTTGTCCTGGCCGAACACCGTGCGCTTCAGGGTCTGCTCGAGATGCTTCAGCACCTCGGCATCGTCCTTCGACACGCTCTTCGGCGGGATCCGCGCCATGGTCGCGATCGTGGTCTCGATCTCCTTGATGCCGATCGTCTTCTTGCGCTTGCTCTCGGCGACCAGCATCTGCGCCGCGCCGGACTCGTCGATCACGTCGATCGCCTTGTCGGGCAGCTTGCGGTCGTGGATGTAGCGCGACGACAGCTGCACCGCCGCCTCGATCGCCTCATTGGTGTATTTCAGCCGATGGTAATCCTCGAAATAGGGCTTCAGGCCCTTGAGGATCGCTATCGCGTCTTCCACCGTCGGCTCGTTGACGTCGATCTTCTGGAAGCGCCGCACCAATGCGCGATCCTTCTCGAAGTGCTGACGGTACTCCTTGTACGTGGTCGAGCCCATGCAGCGGATCGTGCCCGAGGCCAGCGCCGGCTTCAGCAGATTGGACGCATCCATCGCGCCGCCGGAGGTGGCGCCGGCGCCGATCACGGTGTGGATCTCGTCGATGAACAGGATGGCGTTCGGATGCGCCTCCAGCTCCTTCAGGACCTGCTTGAGCCGCTCCTCGAAATCACCGCGATAGCGGGTGCCCGCAAGCAGCGTGCCCATGTCGAGCGAGAACACGGTCGCGGCCGCCAGCACTTCCGGCACATCGCTGTCGACGATGCGCTTGGCGAGGCCTTCGGCGATCGCGGTCTTGCCGACGCCGGCTTCGCCGACGAACAGCGGGTTGTTCTTCTGGCGGCGGCACAGCACCTGGATCGCACGGTTGATCTCGGCATTGCGGCCGATCACCGGATCGATCTTGCCGTCGCGCGCCTTCTTGTTGAGGTTGACGCAATAGGTCTCGAGCGCCTCGCCCTTCTTCTTGGCGTCCTCGTTGCCCTTGGTCTCGGTTTCCTCGTCGACGCCGCGCACCGGCCGCGCCTCGGACACGCCGGGCCGCTTGGCGATGCCGTGGCTGATGTAGTTGACGGCGTCGTAGCGCGTCATGTCCTGCTCCTGCAGGAAGTACGCGGCATGGCTCTCGCGCTCGGCGAAGATCGCGATCAGGACGTTGGCGCCGGTCACTTCCTCGCGACCGGACGACTGGACGTGAATCACCGCGCGCTGGATCACGCGCTGGAACCCGGCGGTCGGCTTCGCGTCATCGGCGCCGTCAGTCACCAGGTTTTCGAATTCGGTCTCGAGATAATTAACGAGGCTGGTCCTGAGCTTGTCGAGATCGACGCTGCAGGCCCGCATCACAGCCGCCGCATCCGAGTCATCGATCAGCGACAGCAGCAGATGTTCGAGCGTCGCGTATTGATGGTGACGCTCGTTTGCGATCGCCAATGCACGGTGCAGCGACTGTTCAAGGCTTTGGGAAAAAGTTGGCATTCGCGTCCTCTATGGCCCCCTGCCATCATGATCGCCATTACCGGGTCAGGCAATAACAACCTTCGTGATCGCCTTTGATATAGTTACGACGGATCGTGGCGAAAGACCGGTCCCGCGATGATGGTTTTCTTCTAAATTCGGGGCATCGGGGCGTCGCGCGGCGACGCCCGTGATCGTACGGGAACGCCGTTCACCACCGTCAAAAACCGCGATGCAAGACCCGTTCCGCGCCTCGCGCCGGGTCAGTCGTTCCAGCGACCTATTTCTTTTCCATCACGCACTGCAGTGGATGCTGGTGCTTGCGCGCGAAGTCCATGACTTGCGTCACCTTGGTCTCGGCGATCTCGTAGGTAAAAACGCCGCACTCGCCGATCCCGTGATGATGAACGTGCAGCATGATCTTGGTCGCCGCCTCGGCGTCCTTGTTGAAGAATCGTTCCAGCACGTGAACGACGAACTCCATCGGCGTGTAGTCGTCGTTCAGGATCAGGACGCGGTACAGGTTCGGGCGCTTGGTCTTCGGCTTGACCTTGGTGATGACCGAGGTCGACGGGCCGTTGCCCGTCCCATTGCGGTTGTCATCATTGTTCATTTTCGGCGCCGGCGCGGCGGCCACCGCCGGCATCGACGAAACCGGCTCGGAAATCGGGACTGTCAACGTGGATCGCAACATGGCTCAGGCGTTCGAATTCCCCAAGGGAAACCGGATGGCGGGAAACCGGATGGCAATTGGATGGTGGTCGCGATTGCCGCAAGACTGATCGCGGAACCCCCAGCAATGCTTTCCAGATTGCCGCTCCCGGTCCGATCCGGCGGCCGGATCGACTTCCCGAATATGGGCCTCGCGAGGTCCTGCCGCAAGCGCAGACCCGGCGCGGCCCACCGGTCCGATTCCCGGCGCGGCAACCCTCGGAAGGTTAATCATTTCTGCCCGATTTGACAAAGGAGTCGGGCCGCCAATTTAGACGTCATTGAGGATAGCGAGCGCTTTTGCCCGGCTTTTGAGCCTGCCCCACGCCGCCCTGCCGGGTTTCCGGCGCCCGATTCACCATCTGTTTAGCGGCGCCGGTCGAGATGCCACCGCAATTCATTTCGACGAGAGTGCCATGCTTGGTTCAGCCATTTCCGATCGCGTCTGCGCGGTTGCTCGCCGGTTTTCCAGGGCAAATAACGGCAATGTCGCGGTGATCTTCACCTTCGCGATGCTGCCCCTCCTCGCTTTCGTGGGAGCCGCGATCGACTATACCCGCGCCAACAACGCCCGCTCCGCGATGCAGGCGGCGCTCGATTCGACCGCGCTGATGCTGTCCAAGGATCTGACCATGGGCAACATCACGGCTGCGGAGATCCCGAGCAAGGCGCAGACCTATTTCACCGCGCTTTACACCAACAAGGACGGCCAGGGCATTTCCGTCACGGCCAACTATACCACCCCGACCTCGAGCGCAGCGGCCACCATCCTGCTGGGCGGATCCGGCCACATCAAATCCGATTTCATGCAGCTGGCCGGTTTTCCGACGCTGGGTTTCAAGAGCTCGACGACCACCACTTGGGGCAACGTCAAGATGCGCGTCGCCCTCGCCCTCGACAACACGGGATCGATGTCGGACGACAACAAGATCACCGCGCTGCGCAACGCGGTGGCCGGAACCGGCGGACTGATCGACCAGCTCAGCGCGCTGAGCAAGAACAATGGTGACGTCTATATCTCCATCATTCCGTTCGAGAAGGTCGTCAATGTCGGCAGCAGCAATGTCGGCCAGAGCTGGATCGACTGGACCGACTGGCTCAACCCGCCGACCACGCAGCCCGCCAACGGCACGATGCAGGCAAGTCTGCCGATGAACTGGCACGCGGTCGGACCCGGTGCGCGATGCCCGTGGACAACCAGCAATGGCGGCTTCACCTGCCAGAAGAGCCCGACCAATACCGGCAACGCGAACTACATCCCCTCGAGCGGGACCTATTCAGGCTACATCTGCCCCAGCGTCGATGCGAACTCCTACACGCGCTACAATGGCTGCTGGGTGAGCACGCAGGTCGGCACCGGCGTGTTCTGCAGCGGTTCGACGTCGTGCAGCTGTCCGAAGAATTCTTCCGGTAACGATGTCTCCGGCTGCAGTTGCGGCACCTCCGGCGGCGTCTATCAATGCACCGGCAAGCTGTACACCCACGACTGGACGCAGCCCGGCCCCAACGACACCGCCGACAATCAGGGCCAGCCCCGGGTCAACGCCGTCGTCGGATGGACCAACAATCAATGGACCTCGACCAACCAGATCCCCACCGTGAAGAACGACTGGCGGCAAGCGTCCACCAACCCGATCGGCAACTGGACGGGTTGCATCGCCGACCGCACCCAGCCGAACGATGCGACCGGCGTGCTGCCGGCGTCGTCCGACGTCACCACGCTGTTCCCGGCCAACGAGCTCTTTGAGAACGGCTACTCCTACTGCAGCAGCAACTCCTCGCCGCAACTCGAGCCGATCATTCCGCTGAGCTACAACTGGACCGCGCTCAAAAATGCGGTCAACGCGATGCAGCCGACCGGCGGCACCAACCAGGCGGTCGGCCTGGCGTGGGCATGGCAGTCGCTGCTGGTGGGCGGCCCGTTGAGCACGCCGGCGGAGGACTCCAACACGACCTACAACCGGGTCATCATTCTCTTGTCCGACGGTCTGAACACCGAGGACCGCTGGCCCGAATACGGCGACGGCCGCACGCAGGCCTCCGGCAACCCGATCGACGCCAGGCAGGCCCTGCTGTGCCAGAATCTGCAGGCCGCGAAGGACTCAAGCGGCCAGCCGCTGTACACGATCTACACGATCCAGGTGAACACGCACTCGCCCGCCGATCCGACCTCGACCGTCCTGAAGAACTGCGCCAGCACGCCCGACAAATTCTTCATGCTGACCAGTTCGACCCAGATCCTGACGACGTTCAACACGATCGGAACCGCCCTCAGCAAGCTGCGGTTGGCCAAATAGCCGCCCGCTTCAGGCACAACAAAAAAAGCCCGGCCAAACGGCCGGGCTTTTCGCTTGTCTTTGTTCGGCTGCGCTTACTGAGCAGCGGGCGCGAACTTGGAGACCAGACCCTCATAGGGCTTGAAGGTCTGCTTGGCGCAGTCGCTGTACAGGCCGGCGATCTTCTGCGATTCCGCGACGAAGGTCTCGTAGGACGAGCGCAGGTACTCGGTCTGCGCCTCGAGCGCCTTGTCCAGCGACTTCACGCCCGACAGCTTCTCGACGAACGACTTGGTGTCCTCAAAGGACTTCTTGGCATAGTCGCCATAGGCGGTGGCGATGGCCTGAACGCCGCTCTGCAGGTTGTTCGCCGACGCGGTGACCGACTCGAAATGCTCTTTGCCGTAGTTCTGAATGTCTTCGATCTTGACCATGGATGGAATTCCTTTTCCCAGACTTGAAGGCGCAAATTCCCATTGCCGGGAAGCTCCCGGCCCCCTGACGCCGATAGCCATATCGCATCGCACAATAGAGTCAATGAATATTGTGCATCGCACAATCACACAACCCCGAATCTCCGGCATTTGCGATAAACCCCGGGGGACTACGCAACGGTTGCTTAATCTTTTGGAAACTCGGTCCGCCTAACCTGATTCCCGGACTTTGTTCGCCTTCCGACAGACAGCCTCGAAAGCTGTTTGTGAACAACACCTTAGCTAGAAGAGCGACCTGAGCCGCCACCTCGGCCGATGGTTCTGCCCGAAGTGGTTTGTTGCGCAGGCAAGGATCGATGGCCGCCGGGCACAATTTCGCCTCACGAGCCAGTGATCTAGATAGAAATTGGGACGGGGAAGTAGATGCTTCGAACAACCTTGGCCTCCTCGCGGGCGCTGCGAGTTGGCGTACTTGGGCTCGTTACCGTCACGACGGCGATCCTGATCACGAGTGATAGCGCCGAGGCGCGCCGTCACCGGCGCCACTACGCCCGTCACCACCACAGCCAGGAAGCGCGCGAGAGCTACAGCCCGCAATTCGCTTCGATCATCGTCGACGGCAACACCGGTTCGGTGCTCACCGCCACCAGTCCCGACGGCTTGCGCCACCCCGCCTCGCTGACCAAGATCATGACGCTCTATCTGCTGTTCGAGCGCCTCGATTCCGGAAAGATGAAGCTCGACACCGAAATGCCGGTGTCCGAGCACGCCTCCGAACAGGACCCGACCAAGCTCGGCCTGCGGCCCGGCTCGACCATCAAGGTCGAAGACGCCATCAAGGGCCTGGTCACCCGCTCCGCCAATGACGCCGCGGTCGTGATCGCCGAGGCGATCGGCGGCAGCGAAGACGATTTCGCCCGGATGATGACCCGCAAGGCCCGTGCGCTCGGCATGAGCCGAACCGTTTATCGCAACGCCTCCGGCCTGCCCAACGATGAGCAGGTGACGACGGCGCGCGATCAATCGACCCTCGGCCGCGCGATCCAGGACCGCTTCCCGCGCTATTACCGCTACTTCTCGACCTCGGTGTTTAACTTCCGCGGCCAATCGATCCGCAACCACAACCATCTGCTCGGCAACGTCGAGGGCGTTGACGGTATCAAGACCGGCTACACGCGCGCCTCCGGCTTCAACCTCGTGACCTCGATGCGCCGCGGCAATCGCTTCCTGGTCGGCGTGGTGCTAGGCGGCCGCAGCGGCGGCTCGCGTGACGCCATCATGCGCAACCTGCTCGCCGAGAACGTCGGGAAGGCCGCGACCACCCGCACTGCCGCCGCTATCACCGAACGCAATCCGGCCGATGCCAATGTGGAGGTCGCCGACGCGGATAATGCGCGCGCGCCGGACACTTCGCCGGTCGCGGCATCGGAGCCCGCCGCTGCAGCTGCCGCGATCCAGGCGCCGCGCCCGGCCAGCAAACCCTCGCTGATGGCGGCCGCCGCCGCCGCGCTGCCGCCGCTTCCGGCCAAGCCGGAGCCGCAGGCCAAGCCCGAGCCGGCGCCGCTGACCTCAGGCGTGATCCAGACCCAGCCGATCGCCGCGATCCCCGGCTCGGCCGAACCGATGAAGCCGGTCAAGGTGAAGACGGTGCAGGTCAAGGCCGGCCAGATCAAGCTCGCCGCGGCCGGCCCGGCGCAGTCCGCGCCTCCGATCACCAACACGATCCCCTCGCGCGGCGAAGTCCCCGAGACCTCCAATGCGATGATGGCGCGGGCCGCCGAGACCTCGAGGCCGGAAATGCCGCCGCAGCCGGCCAATTTCGGCACCGGCAACGGCATCCTCGGCGTGCTGCCGGCCTCGGCCGTGCATGCACCCGCTGCCCCGGCGCCACAGGCCGTGGCGTCGATCGAACCCGCAACCCGCAGCGTGCAGGCCGCTCCGCCGACCAGCTCAGCAAGGCCGGGCGCCGCGCATACCGGCTGGATCATCCAGGTTGGCGCGCTGGAGTCCGAGGGCGAGGCCAACAAGCGTATCGACCTGGCGCGCAGCTCGGCCCGCGGCCTGCTCAGCAAGGCGGATCCGTTCACCGAGGTGGTCGCCAAGGACAATCGCAAGCTCTATCGCGCCCGCTTTGCCGGCCTCGAGCGCGATCAGGCCGAGGCGGCCTGCAAGACGCTGAAGCGCGCCGAGATCTCCTGCATCACCGTTCGAAACTGATCGTCAGCATCTTCTGATTTCGAACGGCCGGCGCCGCAAGCGCCGGCCGTTTTGTTTTTGCCGCCGCGGAAACGGCCGGCCGTCAGAGCGCGGCGCAACCATGAAACTTCTCGTCAAGCTTTTACGGTTAAGTTTTCCCGAAAGAGCGATCGGCCACGCCGGACAGCGGCGGGCCAGACGGGGCATCAATCAGAAACGGAAGGCAGCTCTCGGCTGTGGCGTTGGTAGCGTAGCCGGAGTTAGAGATGCGTGCGAAGCAGAGTGTCCTTGGCCTCGTTCACACGGGCCGCGAGGTACGTCGAGCCCCCCTGGTCGGGATGGAGTTTCTTCATCAGGGTTCGGTGAGCCCGGCTGATGTCGTCGCGCGACGCTCCCGGCTGCAGGCCAAGGATCTGATAGGCCTCCTCGTTCGTCATTTTGCCGCCCGACGCCGCACGGCCCTGCCCCCGTGCCCGGTCGCCCTGTGCGTCCTGACGCCAGGCGGGAAAGCGGCGGTCCAGATAGCTTTCAAGTAGCGCGACGCTCTCGGCGTCGAAGCTCGGGACCATCGCCAATAGCTGCGACAGGTCGAACTCATCGAGCATGTGGCCGGCCTGCGGTCCGGCCACGATCTGGCCCCTGAGCACGCCGCTGCCGTGATCGAGAGTCATATCGAGATATTGCGAGCGCACCCGCGAGCTTTGTCCCTGGCTGCGCGAACCGCCGAACATGCCGCCGAGATTGGGAAATCCGGTGCTTCCGAACGGCGACCAGCCGAGCAGTCCGGCGCCGAAAATGCCGAGCGGAATTGCCACCGCCAGTTCGCCCCGCACGCCGGTAAAGGCCGCGACCGCCAGCGCGAGCACCCCGCCACCGATCTTGATCGCGCGCGCAAGCACGGCGGGATTGGCCGCACGAAACATCTGCAGCGCGGAATAAAGGACGACAACGGCGACGACGCCAGCGATCAGGGTTGGCATGTCCGGAATATAGGCGGCCCGGCGGCAAAAAGCATGCGAAGCTTCGTCTCACCGGCATCAGGCGGAGCCTGACGCGACGCGGCGCTATTTCATCTGACCGATCAGCTTCGCCGCGCCGCTCGTCGTCTTCGCCAGTTGCAGCAGCGCCTCGCGTCCGCCGGCGGCATAGGCTGCGGCGGCACGCAGCAATTCGCGGAGTTGCGCGGCCGCGCCGGGATCGAACCTGCACCATGCCCCACCGGTCAGCCGCGCGATCTCGCGAAACGTTTGCTCGGCGGTCGCATCCCTGCCCTCCTGGAACATGAAGACCGGCACCTTGAGCAGGCCGAGCTCGCCGGCTTTGGCGCAGAGATCGTCGGCGCTCTCCTCCATCGCGTCGCCGACGAACACCAAGGCGCGCACCCCTGCCTCGACCGCTTCGCGACGCGTCTCGGACAGCACCTTGCCGATCTGGGTATTGCCGCCCTGGCAATCGATCTTGCTCATCAGCCGCGCGAGCTGCGCGCTGTCGGAGATCCAGCCCGACGCACGGCACTCATTGAAGCCGCGATAATAGACGAGGCGGATATCGAGACTGCCGAGCGCGCCGGCCTCGCGGAACATGTCCGCCTGCAGCGTGCACGCCATGTCCCATGTCGGCTGCCGGCTCATCGTGGCGTCGAGCGCGAACACCAGCCTTCCGCGGGCGCCGGCGCGATGCGGCGACATCGCCCGCGCCTTGGCGACGAATGCCGCGATGTCGTTGGCGCTGGATGCCGGCACGCCAGGCGCGTGGGCCGGGCGTACATCGCTTCCGGATGTCGGTTTGATCGTCTTGCCGGCCATCAGCGCTTGCCTCGTACAGCAAACACTATGTGGGCCGCGGCAGTGGATTGGTCAACGTGAGAGGCCAGCCTGGACCGCGGGCCGCCCGGTCAATTCGTGACTGACGGATCCTTCTTCGTCTCGGTCTTGGTCAGCGAGAGCGACTTCTTGAGCTTATCGGTCAAGGTCTGAGGCTTCTCGACCGGCACGTAGAGCGAGACGGGACCGGGCTCCAGAATCTTCGGCGGCGCATTCCTGGTGTCGACCGGCGCGACAGCGCTGTCGGTATCGGCCAGGAATTTATCGAGCATGGCCTGGATCGAGTCCTTGGCCTTCTCGGGCCCGGTGTCACGCATGTCGTTGTGCTGGAAGTTGGTGTTCACCACGGTGATGCCGGCCTTCTCGCATTCGTCGGCATCGGGAACGACTCCCGGATCCGGCTTGAACTGCGAATCGTGAGACCGGAATGAAAGAATCTTGAACTTGCCGTCAGTCATGAACGGCACGCGCAGATTGTCCAGCGTCACCACCTTCTTGATCTCGTCCGGATATTGCTTGGCGAAATACATCGCGATATCGCCGCCATTGGAATGGCCGACCATCGTCAGCTTGCTGTAGTCCGCGTTCGGCTGGCGCTTCTTCATCTCCTCGATCGCGAACTTGATGTTGGTGATGCCGCGCTGGTACTGCGGCAGGCGGCCGACATAGAGCTCGCCGACCTTGGTCACCATCGGTCCGTCCGACGGCAGGTCGTTCTGAATGCTGATGGTCAGATAGCCGCGCGCCGCGAACACGTTTGCGAGGAAGGAATATTCGGTGAATTTGACGGTATTGCCATGATTGAGGATCGCAACCGGCAGCGTGATCATGCCAGCGTCGGCCTGCATCTCCTTGTCGAAGCGCACGGCAACGTCGACCGCGACCGGCCGCTCATCGCGCGTCGGGTCCTTGAACATGAGAGTTTCGTGACGGATCGCCCACTTGCTCGCGGTGAAATAGGCCGCCGTGATCACCACGGAGAGAGAAAGCAGAACGAGAATTCCACGCTTCATGACGTCCTCGAGGTGCCCGCCTTTTCAGGGCTATTCTTGGCCGGAGACTCTTCGGCCTCCTTTTGAGAATATATGTCACAGCGCTGTGACAGGAAGTCTAAAAGTTGGGACTTCGCAGCACGTTCATTGTGCGGTGCACACAACCTTTGTGCATTCGCTTCTGGCGCCATGGCTCTGCGGCACGATAATACCTCAAGACCAGCCGACGGGGAGCGGAAACGCGGCTGGCTTGGGAAAACCGGATCTGGCCAGCTTTGTTCCGGCATATTGGCGACGGAGTGGCCGAAAACCCGCAAGACTACCGTGCTTCTGCACGGTCCAGGAAGTGACTATCGTCACCTGCTGCGCGCCTGCCGCCTGGAACCTGCCCCAGGGAGTGCCCGGCGGCCTAGCTGCCGATGATGTCGTCGACTTCCAGCGGCTTGTCGACCTGACTGAACCATTCGGCCCGGTTGGCCGCCCTGCGGCGGCCGCGCTCGTCGAGCGGCAGCTTGAGCTGGCGCAGCAGGCTCATCACCTCCTCACGGGCGGTGACGTGGCCGAGGCTCGGACGGGTGCCGAGCGTCGCCTCGTCGATGTCGTCGAGCGCCGTCAGCCCGCGCGGGAAGAATTCGCGATAGACCACCCGCTCGGCAAAGCCGTCGACCGCACGGAACCCGAGCCGCAGCGACAGCTGTTTCAAGCCGTCGGCGACCAGCTGCTTGTTGCGCGAGCCGAGCATCGACAGGCGGTTGCGCACCACGATCCAGTCGGTCGAGGCGCCATCGAGCTGGCGGCGCTTGCGCCTGGTGTCGCGCACCATCTCCGCATAATGGCTCTCGCCGGTCACCGCGTAGGTCGCGGGATCGACGGTGCCGAGCACGTCGAAATCGAGGAAGCTGTCGTTGATCGGGGTCACCAAAGTGTCGGCCATCGAATGCGCGAGCCGCATCAGGTAGCTGTCCGCGCCCGGGGTATCGATGACGATGAAATCATAGGCGCGTTCCACCGCGCTCACCGCGGCCATGAACTGCTGGAATTCCGCGTTCTCGTTCTCCTCGATCTGCATCGTCTCGCCGTACTTGATGCAGTGGTGTGCCGGGAGTTCGAGGTCGAGCCCGGTGCGTCGCGCCCAGGCCTGGCGATTGCTGATGTAGCGGGTGAAGCTCTGCTGGCGGCAGTCGAGATCGATGCTGGCGACGCGCTGCCCGGCCTTCAGCAGCGCGACGGCGATATGCAGGGCGGTGGTCGACTTTCCCGATCCACCCTTCTCGTTGCCCAGCACGATGACATGTGCGGAGCCGGATTGACCCTGACGAGCCTGCACCAACATGATTCAAATCCCCGCAATGATCTTCAAAGCGAGCGCCGCTGCGGTCAAGTGAAATGCATCGCTGCGACAGGAAATCAATTGCGGCCGTGCCGATGAATCGATCAAGCGAGACTGCTGCGTCGATCGCGCCTTTGATCCGTGCGCGTTCGAGATCGTGTAAGGCTTATCGGCCGGTTTGCCGATCGTGGTTCGGACTTGGTAAGCTGCGTGACCTGCCGAACGCCAACCCGTCCCGCCCAGATTCGTTCCCACCCGGATTGCCCCACGAGCCGAGACCAGATGCCGAGAAATCCCACCGTCGTCCGTACCGTCCCCGCCCTTCGTCGCGCCGTCGACACGCTGCGCGCCAAGAAGGCAACCGTCGCGCTGGTCCCAACCATGGGAGCGCTCCATGACGGCCATGTGTCGCTGGTGCGGCTCGCCAAGCGCCGCGCCAAGCGGGTCGTCGTCTCGATCTTCGTCAACCCGACCCAGTTCGCGCCGACCGAAGATTTCGGCTCCTATCCGCGCACCTGGAAAACCGACGTCGCCAAGCTCGCCGCCGAGGGCGTCGACCTGATCTGGCATCCCGAGGTGAAGGCGATGTACCCGGACGGCTTCGCCACCAGGATCGTGCCGGAGGGGCCGGCCACCGCCGGGCTCGAGGATCGTTTCCGGCCGCATTTCTTCGGCGGCGTCGCAACCGTGGTCGGCAAGCTGTTCACCCAGGTCCGGCCCGACGTCGCGATCTTCGGCGAGAAGGACTTTCAGCAGCTCCGGGTCGTCACCCAGATGGCCGCGGACCTCGACCTCGGGGTCAAGGTGATCGGGTCCAAAACGGTGCGCGAGCGCGACGGTCTCGCGATGTCGTCACGCAACGTCTACCTCTCGCCGGAGGAACGGCACGCCGCCCCCGAGCTTCATCGGGTGATGAAGCAAACGGCCGGCCGCCTGCGCGCCGGCGAGGATACCGCGACCGCAATGGCTGACGGCGCCGCGGCGATCACCAGGGCCGGCTTCGTGCTCGATTATCTCGAAGTGCGCCACGCCGCCTCCCTGGCGCCGATCGGCTCGCTGAAGGACGGCCCGATGCGGATGCTGGTGGCGGCAAAGCTCGGCAGCACGCGCCTGATCGACAACATCGCGGTCTGAGACCGGACCGGAAAAGTGTGAAACGGTTCATGCGCAGAGAGGATGCGAGCCTGTAATGAGGGCTCGGCCTCATCTGTGCGGCCGGATGCTTGCGCCACGCTCGCGACGCATGGATGATCGCGCCTTTCAAGGGCGATCGGAATGAACCATTACTTCAGGCAAGGCATTGTTCTTGGCATCGCGCTGCTGGCCGCGGCTGGGGCGCAGGCACAGACCCGACCGCCGGTCGGCGGCGTCAATTCGGCGCCCGGCGCCATGATCTTCTACGTCGCGCATGGTGCGCCTGATGCCTGCGGCCCCGGCTGCTCGGACTGGATCGCGGCCGAAGGCGCGGTGCAATGGTCCGCCGTGAAGAACGCGGACGAGCGCTGATTTAAGCGATCTTTTGAGCCGGGACAGTTTCGGCGATGGCCCGGATGATGGCACACAGGAGTTGTGCGAGCCATCGCAGGAGCAGGCCGAAGTTGT